>JAIXLE010000204.1 GCA_026931725.1 Bacteroidales bacterium | reverse complement strand
TCTCCCATCGGCGGCCCTCCATCGGGTACGGGATTGGCAGGAACGCGCGGGGGCGGAGAATCACCGATCAGTGGACCGAAATCGGGTGTGGGATTGGGAAATGAGGCCGTTTCCAGCGGCCAGCGATCCGGCATCTTTCCGGGGCTTCCCGCTCCGCCTCCCGCGTCTGCCATCCTCCCCGATCCGATTGCCCGTGTCCGCGAGCGGGTAAAACAACGTCTCATTAGTGCACTGGCGGATGCCGGGGTGTACGACCTCTCGCGGTTGCCACTGGGGGAACTGCGCAAAATCGTGCAAGCCTACGTCGCGGAAATCAACCGCGATGACCGCCTGGGGCTGGATGATTCCCTTCAGGAACGCCTCACTCTCGAAATCCTCGGCGGGATGAACCGCTGAGCTTGGCAGGCCGATCAGGTGAACTGGGCTAAACTCGGGTGATCGGGGCAAGTGTTGCATAAATAAATGTGAATACCGTGGTGTCTGTCGCCCAAGTCAAGCCCCAAGGCGGACTGGTAGCCGCTGGGGTCCAGGGAACCGCGTTCCTCTTGGGGTTGCCAGCGTGCGACCGTGGGAGCGTCCCATTCCCGCGTGGCCACGGTCATGAGGAAGTCCATCAAACGATGGCATTGCTCACAGGTGGGCGTGTTCGGTTCGCCGAGGATGCGTGGCCAACCGCCGACTTTTGTACCGGGAGCGGGGCCAAGTTGGTTCAGGAAAAAATCCGTCCCGGATCGCTCGGCATCGGGTGGCTTCCAAGCGGCGATCCGTTCCCGCATCATTTTCGGCATCAGATACGGCGAGGGATACTCGGCCACCCGTTCTGGGAACACACGGCACGGAAACGGCACCCACGCCAACGGTATCCCTTCGGGAAGGGGCGGAGTGCCACCTTTTTCATGATCTGGTTCGATGAAGACAGTACGAACAATGGGCGGTTCGCCGGGATGTGTTGGGACTTGCCAGTAGACTTGCATCAAACTGGTGTTGGGATCAAATCGCAAATGCGGCGGAGCATCTTCGACCCGCAGTTGCAGAATGGGAATGCACCCGTTCCGCCCGCGTAGGGGACTCTTGGGAACGGCAAAGATCCCACCGATTTTGCTGGCGGTGCGTTCCTGATCGAAACGGTGATCGTCCGGTCGCGGCAAACGCGGATGGAGTCGTACCGTCAACTTCATCAACGGTTTCAGTTCTGGAAACGGTTGCGTGACGGGGAAAGGTGGCTCGGGGGTGGTGCGTGCCGCATCCGCTGCCACGCCGAACCGTTGGGCGAGGGACCGTTGGCGGGCAAGCCAGGCCGCCTGTTCCGCATCCGTCACGGCTGGCACGGCGTGTGTTGATGGAGACTCACGGCCACATCCGGCCACGAGGCCCGCGGCAAGTGCTAGGAAAGCCCGACGATTGGGGGAAGTATCCGGCATCACAGTTGCGTCTCAGCGACTTCGAGCGCCCGGAACAGGCTCATCGCTTTGTTCACGGTTTCCTGGTATTCCGATTCCGGCACGCTGTCCGCGACTAGCCCGGCACCGGCTTGAATGTCCGCGGTTTGGCCGACGATCACCATCGTCCGCAGCGCAATACAAGTATCCATGTTCCCACTGAAATCGACGTAGCCGACAGCGCCGCCGTATGGCCCGCGGCGATGCGGTTCGAGTTCGTCGATAATTTCCATCGCTCGGATTTTCGGTGCCCCACTGAGTGTCCCCGCCGGGAGACTGGCCCGCAACGCATCAAAAGCGGTCAATCCTTCTCGCAGGCGGCCCACGACGGTGCTAGACAGGTGCATGACGTGGCTGTAGCGCTCGACCGTGAGCAAGTCGGAAATCTGAACGCTGCCCATCTCCGCGACTCGGCCCACATCGTTCCGGGCCAAATCCACCAGCATGATATGCTCGGCTCGCTCCTTGGGGTCGGCGAGCAGTTCTTCCGCCAGTTGTTTGTCGGCTTCTTCCGTGGCTCCGCGTGGCCGGGTGCCAGCCAGGGGGCGATTGACCATGACACCATTATCGACTCGGCACATGATCTCTGGTGATGCCCCGACCAGTGTCACTGGGCCGTTCTGCACGAAGAACATGAACGGGCTGGGATTCACGATCCGCAAGGCGCGGTAAATGTCGAATGGCCGGGCTTTTGTCTCGGCGCGGAACCGTTGGCTCAATACGATCTGAAAGGCATCCCCGGCGTTGATGTACTCCACCGCTCGGCGGACGGCGGCTTCATATCCTTCTTTCGTGAAGTTCGAGCGGATGCGGCCCGTGAGCGTCGCGGTTCCTTTCGGGTCAATGTCCGTCAAAGGCAGATCGGCGACCCCGCGTTGGAGGCGGTTGACGAGTGCATCAACCTGTCGACAAGCGGTATCGTAGGCGGCGCGGGTATCGGGGTTCCCCGGTTCCGGGCGCGCGTTGGCGATGACTTTCACGGTTTTGGTGATGTGATCGAAAATCACCATCTGATCGTAAAAGGCAAAGCTCAGATCCGGGATTTTGCGATCGTCCGGCGGTGGGTTGGGAAGACGTTCCCCATAACGCACCGTGTCGTAACCCGCGTAGCCAACGGCTCCCCCGCAGAAACGCGGCAACTCGGCCAGATGCGGTGCCCGATACTGAGCAATCAGTTCTTCCAGTGTGCGGAGCGGGTCATCGGGGAACGATTCGTGCCGGGTGCCGTCGCTGTGCGTGATGGTGACGGAATGGCCATAGGCTTCAAAGGTCAGGAACGGCCCCGAACCGATGAAGCTATAACGGCCAATCCGTTCGCCGCCCACGACGCTTTCAAATAGGAACGTCTGATTGCCTTCCCGGATTTTGCTGAACGCGGAAACAGGAGTCAGCGAGTCGCCGACTAGTTGCCGGTACACGGGGACGACCGTATGTTCGCGGGTCAGTTCGGTAAATTCTGCAAAGCTCGGTCGGTACTGCATCATCACGATCCGGGAGATTCTGATAGAGATAAGGTATCTCTGCGGCTCACTCGGAACAGGGCGGAAAACGGACCATCACCGGGATCGGGTCGCTGTCGGTATCACTTTTTCATCCTGCCTGTTGCAATGCTTCTTTCGTGGGGCGACAATCCGTTCGCACACCCCATGAATCCCCCCTTCGGGATGGATAGGCCATGCGAACCATTTTGGTATGTTCGGTCCTCTTGCTCACATCACCCGTGATCCTGGGGCAATCGACACCCCGCGCCGATCCGGGTGCGGTCCCCGAGGGCGTGGAACCGATTCGGGATCGCGTGTATGTCAAACGGCCCAGCGGCGACTTGTCGCTGGATCTGTACCGCCCCCAGGTCCGCGGGAAGTCACGTTTGCCGGTGGTCGTCTGGATTCATGGCGGCGGTTGGGCGCGGGGAAACAAGTCTCCGTGCCCGGCGAGTTGGTTGGCCACTCAGGGGTACGCCGTTGCCAGTGTACAGTACCGGTTCACCGATGTGGCTCCGTGGCCTGCCCAGATTGAGGATTGCCGAGAGGCGATCCGCTGGCTGCGGACTCATGCTCAGGAGTATCAACTGGATGCATCCCATATTGGGGTTTGGGGTGGATCGGCTGGGGGACATCTCGCCGCGTTGTTGGGGACACTCCCCGTGCCACAAGGCGAAACCGTTTCTAGCCGGGTACAGGCTGTCTGTGATTTTTACGGTCCCACAGACTTGTTGACGATGCCCGCCAATTTGCCCGGTCCCGGCAAAACCGCGGCCCAGCTTGCTCAAACATTTGGCGCACGCCTGCTCGGCGGCACCGTCAAGGACCACCCGGAACGCGCGCGGGCGGCCAGCGCATTGTCCCATGTCTCAGCTGATGACCCACCGTTTTTCGTCGTGCATGGCGACAAAGATACGGGTGTCCCATTGGAGCAGAGTCAGCGTCTGGTGTCCCAGCTCACGCAAGTGGGTGTCCCGGCGGAATTGTTGGTATTGCCGGGAGCGGGGCATGGCGGCCCGGCTTTTCAGACCCCCGCCGTGCGTGGACAGGTACGAGCTTTCTGGGATCGACATCTCAAACCGCAGACCGAGTTCACGACACTCGTGGCCCACTGGTCCGAATACGGCGATGATGCCTACCTCGATTTTATTCGAGAGGCCCGCCCGGAAATCTGCCAGCTCGGCTTTTACGGTGGCCACTTTTACAGCTTGGCCCACACCCCGCAATACAAGGGGTATCCCGCTCATTTTCCGGTGCAGGGACTGCGCGAATGCGGCGGTTGGTTCGACGATCGCAACCAGAAAGTCCACGCCCTCGGCAGTAAAGTTGTGGGACATTTCAACGTCACCTTCCTGGTCGGTGAACCCGACAGCCCCGAGGGACCGCGTGGCTTCTTCAAGTTTTATCGAGAACTTTGGGACGAAAAGGAACTCGGCCCGAAACCTGTGGCCGATCCGTTGGACTTACTGGCCCGCAACGCGGATGGTTCGCCGATGTCCGCGCGGAGCTACAACATCGGGAAGATGCGGGAATTCACCGCGTGCCTGAACAACCCGCACTGGCGAACGGTTCTCAAAGCCTGGGCCAAACGCGGATTGGCTCGCGGTGTCGATGGCTACATGATTAACTATTTCTATCGGCACAACTGTGTCTGCGAACATTGCCAGAAGGGGTTTCGGAATTACCTCCGGGATCGTTTCTCCGCCGAGGACATCCGCACCCGATTCGGTATCGCCGATATTGAGACACACCGCTTCCCGGAGATCGTCGGTTGGCACGACCCCAAAGACACGACTCCGCTCCGCTTGGAGATGCTAAAATTCTCTCAGTTATCGACCAAGCAAGCATTTGACGATGTGTTCGTCCATTATGCCCGTTCACTGAAACCGGATTTGATGCTCGGCCAATGGAATCACCTCGGCAGCTTCAACCAGATTCGCGGTGATGAGCGGTCGATGGTGGCCTCTCCGTTGTGGGGGCGGGATGAGACATATCTTTGGTACAGCCTCGGCAGCAGCGGTTGCTACACCGATTTGGCCAACGGCTACCTGGGAGATGGGACACTCCAGGCCCGATACATTCGCGGCAGCTTTGACGACAAACCCTTCACGCTGGGGAAATATGAACAGACCCGTATCCGGGCCGCCATCGCGGAACTGGCCGCCAACGGCGGTGCCCCGATGGGTTTCTACTGTCGTCACAAAGACCCCGAAGCCCGAGCCGTCTTCACTCGCTATTACAGTTTCCTGCGGAAGCATGACGACTTGTACCGGGGGAACCGTTCCCACGCGGAAGTGCTGCTCCTGTACCCGCGTTCCCGAGTTCATGTGGGGGATGTCGCCAGTGTCGAAGCGTTCAAAACGCTCGGCACCCGGCTACTGGATGAACACGTTCTCTTCGATGTCAAACCTGATGACACGATTTCACCTGCTGACCACAAACGCTATCGAGCCGTGATCGACCCGACGAAACCCGTTCCCGTCCCGGCCGGATTGAGTCGCTTCACGGCTCCGCAGTCCGTGCGGGTGGCGATCAGCCAGCCCGCCGCCCACGAACAGGAATGGACGCTGCATTGCGTCAACTACAATCGGACAGAGCCTGAAAAGCCGAAATCGACGGGTCGGGGCATCCGCGACGAGAAGCCCATTCCCGTGAGCGGAGTTGTCGCGGACATCGTGCTGCCCGCGGGGAAAAAGGTGTCCTCCGTGGTCGCACTGACACCGGAATCCCCGGACGCTGTCCCACTCCCATTCACCATGCCAGACGGCCAGCGACTGCGGTTCACCGTACCAGAATTTTTGGTCTATTCCGTGGTCCGCATCCAATTTGCAGGAGATTAACCGATGCCACCCACCCGCCGTGAGATGTTGGCTGTCACGGGAGCCTTGGCCACGGCCGCCACGGTCCCAGCGACTCGCGTGCTGGCCGCGTCGCCGCGTCCCACCACGCAGGCCGTTGCGTATCTGCCCCATGCCAAACCCGAAGACTTGGGGTTGAATCGACAGCAATTGCAAGTCGCCTACGATCTGTTGGAATCGTGGACACACGGCCCGCAAGCTCCGGTGCCCGGTGGGGCCATTCTCGTTGGCCGCAAGGGCCAGATTGTCCCACCGCGGTTCTTTGGACGCATGGGATCCGAACCGGATGCGGAAAAAATCCGCCCGGATGCGATGTTCCTGATGGCATCCATCACGAAGCCGATCGTCTACTTGTCCGCGATAATGCTGGTCGAACAGGGGAAATTGAACCTCAGCGACCGGGTGACACGCTACATCCCCGAGTTCCAGGCTCACGGCAAAGACGCGGTTCGTGTTCGACACTTATTCACGCATACGTCTGGTTTGCCGGACATGCTCACGAATAATGAGCAACTGCGCCGTGAGCATGCCCCGTTGCAGCGGTTCTTGGATTGTGCCGCCCGCGACACCGAATTACTGTTTCCGCCCGGAACACGCGTGAGCTATCAGAGCATGGGAACCGCGTTGGTGGCGGAGATCGTGCAGCGGCTCAGCGGAAAATCCATCATCGCTTTCCTGCGGGAGCGGATTTTCACGCCGCTCGGTCTGAAGTCGATCGGCCTCGGTGCCCAAGGGTTCGACCCCGCGCGACTCGTGCGTGTGCAGGTGCCGGACTACCAGAAGGGAAGCGATTTCGGCTGGAATAGCGACTACTGGCGGAACCTGGGGGCACCTTGGGGCGGGCTGTTCGCGGCCCCGGAAGATTTTGCCGTGCTGTGTCAGGTGATGCTGGCCAACGGTTCCCATCAGGGCGTGCGACTCCTTTCCCCAGCATCCGTCCGCGCGATGACGACGAATCGGCTGGCGGAATACCCGGAACTCCCCGAAGTGTACGCCCGCGCGCAACCCTGGGGGCTCGGCTGGCGATTGAACCATCCCGGTACGGCGGACAGCTGGGGCGACCTGCTCGGGCCACGGGTGTTCGGTCATACTGGAGCGACCGGCACGATGGTCTGGATGGACCCGGACACCGGCGGCTTTTGCCTACTTCTGACGAATGCCCTGCGCGCCGCGGCACCGTGGCGGTTGGTCCACTTGTCGAATGCGATTGCCGCCGCGTTCGAGAAATGACACCGAGTTGTCACTACGGTGTGACACCGAATTGTCACGGTGAGATCATGTCGCCATTTGCAAGGTGCCGCGTGTCAGGCCCAGTTGATGCACGGCCCGCAACTGCCGCCAGGTTTGACGGCCATCATCGAGTCCGGCGACGACCCGTGCATACTGTGTCAACAGATCCTGAACCTGGCTTTCCGTCTCCCGCAGCAAATCGACGCGGAAGGTCCCCACGCCGAGTCCGCGCATCCGTCCGATGTACTCCGCCGCGGACTGGGCCACTGCGTTGAACACCGTGTTGCGGCAACCGGTATCGGGGTGAACCGGGAACTCCGCGCCGGTGCGGTCCCGCAGTTCGACCCGATGTGTCTCACAAGGTCGGCCACAATCCCGGTGATCTTTCCCTTGGCTCAGGAACGCCGCGAAGACGCAATGTTCCATGTGAAACATCGGCATCTGTTGATGTACCACGGGTTCAAACCGTTCGGGGAAGGATTGCATCAACACGGCTTGAAACTGATCCCAGCTCAGATCGAAACTCGGCACCAATCGCATCAATCCTTCGCGGAACAGGACCGCGGCGGTCAACTCATTGGCAATGTTCAAACTGTAATCGCCCACCAGTTGACACTGCGGCAGTGCCTGTCGGAAGAAGTCGATCTCGCCGAGATTGCGGACCAACACCCGATCCGGCGCGGCTCGGACGATCGGAGCATGGAAACCGTCTTCGCCGGGTTTGACAATGCGTAAGGCGGCGAGTCCGATCGTCACACCTGCCGTGCGGGCACGCGGCACCGCGTCCTTGTAGAGTCGCAAGTCTTCAAAATCACAGTACACCGCATGGGGTCGCGGCAAACCCGGCGGCGGCGACCAGGAAAGAACCGCATCCAGTTGCGTGAGCGAACGCACCAGGACCGTCAACCCCGGTTCCTCGGACGATTCCTTGGACGATTCCTTGGCCGTCTGGGCCGTGTCCGGGAATGTGCGGGCCGCCTGGCGCAGTTCCGCCAGTGTCTCCCCTGGAGCGAGCGGATGACTGGGACGATCCCCAAGAGCTTCTACCGCTCGACGGCGGAGGTCGTTCAACACACTGCGGGGAAGCAGCACCGCCGTGGGCAGGTCCACCGTCAAGGATTCCAGGGTAAAGGGGGTATCTCCTAGCCGGGCCAGTTGTTCCCGAATCTCCTCGGTTCCGGTGGGTCGGGTTCGGGCCAGTTCCAGCGGCCCTGGCCAAGTCACGGTCACGGGAGTCGCATTCTCCATCGTCAAAGTCAGCGTCACGGCACCGGACAGGGTGCCACTCAGATGTGCGTGCAGCGGGTGCTTGCGGGTGATCCGATCTTGGGCGTAGCTCTGTTCCAGTCGTTTGCGGAGGGCGGGATCGTCGGTCTTCCAGACATCACACCCGATGGGGATACTCGCAAAATCCAGGGCATGACGTTCAAACTGTAACGTGACACAGTGTGCGGATCGGCTGGAGAGGACACCCCACACCCGGCCGCCGGGTTCCTTCTCTTCCGGCCGTCCGAGATCGAAGACGACCCCATCGCCCGCTTTCACCAGATCGGGCACGGTTTCCGCAAGTCGGATCGTCACGCCGCCGCGTTCGAGGGCGACCACGTTGCCGATGCGGACCCCACGCGATTTCGGAAAACGCCCCCGCACCAGTTTCTGATGATCGACCCCTTGCAGGAACCCCGTGGTGAGCCCTCGGCTAAACGTCTGGGCCAGATCGAGTTGTTCCCGACGACTCAGGGTGAATTCCGCTCCCGCCAACGCCGTGTCGATCGCCTGACGATACGTTTGGGTTGTCGCAGCAACGTAGGGGCCACCCTTGAGCCGACCTTCGATCTTGAACGAGGCGACCCTCGCCGCGATCAATTCTCCGATCTTCTCGTAGGCGGCCAGATCCTGCGGGGACAGCAGATAGGCTCGATCCCCGAGATCGCGGACGTGGCCATCGACGATCATTTCATAGGGCAATCGGCACGCCTGGGCGCACTGGCCCCGATTCGCACTGCGACCGCCCAGGGCTTCGCTGGTCAGGCACTGGCCACTATAGGCGACGCACAATGCCCCGTGGATGAAGACTTCCACGGGTGTCTCCGTGGTGGCCGTCACTTTGCGGATGTCCTCCAGCGAGAGTTCCCGTGCCAGCACCACCCGCGCGATGCCGAGTCGATGGGCGAAGTCCACCCCGCGTGACTCCGTCAGTGTCATTTGCGTGCTGGCATGAACCGGGAGCGTAGGCGCGAGCCGCCGCACGAGTGCGACCAAGCCCAAGTCTTGAACGATAACCGCATCGACACCGGCTTGCGCGATTTGCCGCACGAACTCCGCGACATCGGGTAGCTCATCAGAAAAGATGAGGGTATTCAACGTCACGAACCCACGGACACGGTGCCGATGCAGGTACTGCATGATGTTGGGGAGTTCGGCCAGCTCGAAGTTGGCCGCGCGTGCTCGGGCATTGAACCGCGACAACCCAAAGTATACGGAGTCCGCCCCGTTGGCGACGGCGGCCCGCATGGACTCCCAGCATCCGGCGGGGGCGAGGAGTTCGGGGCGAGGACGAACGTGGTCTGGTCCGGTAGTACCCATGACCTCATCCTACGCCCGTTCCGCTCGTGTCGGAACTGCAAGACGATCTGCTTGTACGCCCGCCGCAACTTGTCGCTGAGGGCATCCGGCTCGCTCGCCCGCAGGGCATCTTGCAGGTCGCGGCGGAACGACGCGGCGGCCTGCACCAGCACGTCCGCCGGGCACGACTGCTGTTCCAGCCGCATGATGTCGGCCTCCAGCCCCCGGACCTTCGCGGCGATGACCTCACGCTCTTGCTGAGAGCCGGCGAACACCTTCGCGGCCACCCACCGCTCGTACTCTGCCTTCTTCTGGTCGAGTTCTCGGTGGGTCTGCTCGGCCTGCTGGTCGGCGGCGTCCCCGATGCCGACGCCCAACCCGTCCAAGCCGGCGTCGAGCGTCTTGACCTGCTCCAGCGTCGGCACGCGACCGTTCGGGTAGGCGTAGGTCAACGCCTGCAACGCCCGCTCCAGGTTCCAGTCGAACTCCACGAAGAACATCTCGATGTCGGCGTTCAGTTCGCGGATCAGTTCGACGGCCTCGGCGTGCGGGATGGTGTTCCGCCCGCACCGGCTCTGGTTCTCCCCGTGCCGGTGGTGGCTGGCTTGGTAGCTGCGGCAGATGTAGTTGACGACCTTGCTGTGGGCGTTGAGCTTGACGGCCATCGGCTGGCCACACCCGCCGCAGACGAGCAACCCCTTGAGCCAGCGGTCGCCGCTGCGGGGCGGCAGGCAGCGGCGGGAGCGGTTGGCGAGGCGGCGTTGGGCCTCCGCGAAGGTGGCGTCGTCAATCAACTGCGGGAAGACGCCCTTCTTGGTGATCCACTCCTCGGGCCGGCGACGACGGAGTGTCACCTTGCCCTGGTATTTGTAGCGGCGGAAGACCTCCTCCTCGACCTCGACCACTTGGCCGTTGATGACCTCCTGGCGGTGGGCCTGGGACGTGCGGTTGTACGCGAACCAGCCGAGGTAGCACGGGTTCCGCAGGGTGGCCTCGACCTGCATGTGCGTGAAGGGGCGACCGTAGATGTGGTGGCCTTCCCGGTTGAGCCGGACGGCCAGTTGGCGGGTGGTGATGACTTCGGTCGTGTAGGTCTGGAAGACGTACTTCACCAACTCGACGCGGGTCTTGTCGCCGCTCAGGTGCCAGCGGGTGACTTCGGACTCGCCCCGCTTGGGCAACTGCTTCTTCCCCTGGCACTCGCGGGTGTCCACGACCTCGCCCTGGGCGTTGTAGGTGCTGATGACGGCGTGGCTGCGGGTGAGGTAGTGGGCCGTCCAGAGTAGCCGCCCGTCCCCGGAGTACACGGCCTTGTCGTAGCCGTAGGCGGGCACCGCCCCGACGACCTTGCCGTCGCGGACCTTCTTCACCATGCCGTCCAGGCCGCGGAACGACTTCTGGGTCAGTTCCTCCTCGGACGCCTTCGCCCGGAACAAGTTCTGGACCACCGTGGACACGTCCTTGGTGAACAGGTCGCCTTGCTTGAGGGAGTACAGCCGGCAGCCGGCCTTGCGGAACAGGTGGTGGAAGTGGAAGAACTCGATCTCGTCCGACACGCCGAAGCGGTCGAACGTCTGGATCAGCACCGTCTTGACCTCGCACCGCCGGACCAGTTCGAGCAGGCGTTGGAACTCGGGCCGGAAGTCCGCCCGGTCGCGGCTCTCGAAGTCGATGAACCACAAGTGCGACGGGATGGCGAGGTTCTGCTTGCGGCAGTGTTCGAGGATGTCCTGGCGTTGGCGGTCCTCGTCTTGATCGCGGGTCGAGACGCGGAGCAGAGCGGCAGTAGTCATGTCGGCCTCCGGGCGTTGTACTTCGGATCGGTTACTACGCACTTTGACGCGATGGAGAGGACGCCGGCACGGAGTCGGCGTCCAAGGTGGTGTCTGCCCTGGCGGACCAAACACGGTCCGCCAAGCGTCGGTGTCACTTCGCCGCCTGGATCGTCGCCCGGATGTGTTCGAGGGCTTCGAGCAACGCGGCCTCGACGGCGTTCAAGTCGCCGGCAGGGACGCGGACCTTGACCAACGCTCCGTTGGCGACCTCAATGTCGCGGAAGGGGGCCGGCGTCGGCTTCTCACCCTCGCCGCCGAGTTTGGCCAGTTCCTTGGCCACCAACGTCCGGGCGAGCCGGTAGGAGACGTACTCGCCCTTCGCGGCGACCTTCTTCGCTGCCTCGCGTGCCTTTTTCGGGCACTTCTTGGTGGACAGGATGTAGATGGCCGAGATGTCGAACTGTCCCAAATTGGGACAGCCCTCGAAGTGGACATAGGCGTCCATGAGGCGGTACGCCTGCGACCGGCCCCACTTCAAGTTGTTGGCGAGCATCCGCCGGAAGGCCGCATAGTTGGCGTCCTTGACCTCCTTGAGCAACCTGCCTGCGTCCAGGTGGCCTTCGACGGACTTGGTGTAGGCGGCCAGGATCGCCGCCGCCTTCTCGGCCAGCACGGCGTCATCGAGCGGGTTCGGCTCGACGGCCTTCTTCTTCGGCTTCTGCACGAAGTAGCACTCCCCGCCCCCAGGTAGGGTTCCACGAGCGGCACTGGCAGAGGGGACGGAGCGGCGGGGGCGTACCGCATCCGCCCCTGGAAATGCCAGGGGTGGCCTGCGGACGCGACCCTATCGAGAGGGGACCAGCGTGCGGTTCCGATCTGCCGTTGGGCGACAGTTCTCCGACCGACGCACACGCTGTCTACGCCTCAGCCTACTCCCGCCGTACAGACTCGGACGGGATAGCTGATGTCCGGCACTGGCTGGGTGCCGGTCTGGGTAACGCTCATTGTAGTCGAAGCGACGACGGGGGATTCAGCAGTAGAAGCCCGACCCGAAGTGCAGGTTAGGAGGAGTGCGGTGGGAGTTCTGAGGCGGCACGGCTGAACCTGCCGTACCGCCCGAGGGTGATGGAGCGACCACTACGGCTCCCGGCGGATCGAGGTCACGATGACCTCCTCGACCGGCAGGTTGCTGTACTCCTGAGTCTTCCTGACCGGCACCTGCTCGATCCGCCGCACCACGTCCATGCCCTCGACCACCCTGCCGATCACGCAGTCGGCCTTATCGCTCCACCCCGAGTTGTCCCCGAAGTTCACTATCAGAATGGTCCCGCCGCCCATTGTCGAAAATGTGCCCGCCTCGTTCTTGAGTGCCGTCTTCTCGGGCGGTTTGGTGTTGTTCGGCGGCATCTTGCTGACCAGACCGACCCACCGATAGCCCAGGCACATCCGGCCACCCTTCCACACGTCATTAACGAGGGTGCGGTCGTAGTGCCTGTCCTCGACGTTCTTCAGGAAGGTAGCCACCGTCCGCGGGGCTTTGTCAGGGTAGAGTTCGACCTTGAAGTCCCCCATCGAGGTCTTGACCAGCACCACCGGCTTTCCAGCGGGTTGGGCCACTACGGTTGAGGGAGCGTCCCGCGTCTCCAACCGAATCAGTTTGAACTCGCCTCCGTGGTCGCCGTCCCGAACCGTGAAGCCGATTCGTCCTGGCTGGTATCCATCGGCGGCGGGCGACTCGTAGACCGGGTGAAACATGTCTCCGTCGCTCGACCCGGACACCCGTACCTGCCCTCCCTCACCCTCGACGCGGAAGTACGACCAAAGGCTGCCGGCGGCCTTCGCGTTCAGCGGAACATTCCGTAACTCAGTAATCGTAGCCTTTCCCTTGCCGTCAGGCCGGGACCGGCTCACGACGAACCGCGTCGGATGGAGTATCACCATTTCGAGGTCATTCCAGTCGCGGTAGCCGAAGTCGAACCCGGCCCACCCGTCCGCCTTCGCGGGCCGCCGGATGGCCACAGTCGCCCGGAACGTGTCGAGGCGGCAGTCGAGCAGGTGCGTCTTCCAGTGTTCCGCTTTGTCCGGGGCCACGGTGATGGTCTGCCCGCTCGCGGTCCACTTCCCCCACACCGTCGTCCACGCCGGCAGAGGGTCAAGGCGGGTCCACTCGACTACACGCGGGCGTTCGGGCGGTACGACCGGCGGCTGTCCTTTTGGTTTGTCAGGCACGACGGGCTGGGCGGGTAAGGTTGAGGCGTCTGTCTCAACTTGATCCGGGGCAACGGAGGCCGAGTCTGCTCGCCCTACCCCGCGGATGCCTACCGTGGCCGCCGCTTGGCCTCTACCGTCTGCGGTCGCTCCGTCTGTCGATCCGTTCCGTGCCTCCTGGTTGATCCGCCCGAACGACAAGACGGCACCGGCGGCCAGTGCGAAAGCGGCTGCAACTACAGCCCCGAACACAATCAGGCGTCGGGTTCTCACAGGACCGCTGGGCATCACAAGGGCGGTCCGTGGTTGGACCGGTCGAGCCGGCACCAGTGGCGGGGACGCCTCAACCTGTGGCGGTCGGGCGGACGACGCTCCTTCACTCGAACGTGCAGGGCGTGCAGGTAAGGGCACTGTCACCGCCCGCCGACAGTCCGTGCATGTGATCGCGGTGTCCGCGGCAGGCTCCGGGGCATCGAGTGCCTGCCGGCAGTGCGGGCAGGGAAAGTAGATGGTCATCGTCGGCTCCCCCAACTGAGTTCGCGTTTCTGGGTCGGCTTCGACGTAACCGTCACCGGCGGGGCAGCACGCCGGGGGCGTAAAACTGGACGGACTGGATCAGGTATTGGTCGTTGGAGATCAACTTGGCCGAGGTCAGCACGAGCAGGCCGTCCGTGCAGCGGTGCTGCATCCGCTCGATCTCCATCGTCGTCGTGCCGATGGAGTCGAACACGCTCGGTAGCGGCTCAGGCTCTCCGAACACTTGGGTGTAGACACCCCTCTCGCACTGCATCCCTACCGGGGTTGCCAGGTAGTTGCCTCCGACGCCGGGCCATTTGACCCACTCCGGCCCGATACGGCTGCCGAAGTTGGCACCGAGAAGTTTCATGGCCTCTACGAAGTCGTCTCGGCTTCCGACAGCGGGTCGTTTCGGCTTGCTGAACTTCTTCCCGGTAGCTGACTCGGCCCGCTGGATGTACCCCTCGCCTGTCCCGTCATCCTTCGACTCGATCCGGCGTCCCGGTGGTGAGTTCGGTGATCCCGAGTGCTGGGTACGAGTGTTCGCCCGACGCCACGTCCCGCCGAGTCGAGAAAATGGCGGCAAGCCGTCATCGCCTGTGCCACTGGCGACCAGTTCGTCGTCACTCAAGAACTCGATGTGGTAATCGGAACTGTCGCCAATAACAGTCGCGTTGCTCGGCTCCAGCGTGAGACGTTTGGAGTCGAAGTCCGACACACGGAGTTTGGCAAGAACCGGGGCGGCCCCGCCCGCCGGCTGGAGGACAACGCTGTTGTCGTCACGGAAGGCGATTCGACTCCCGTTCTGGACTTTCCACTCGCCAGACAGACGACCAGCGAGTCCGACCGGCTTGGAGGGCTTCCAAGCAACCATCGCCACCAACACGATGGTGACGAGTCCGACGCCAGCCACGCCAGCAACCATCAAGTGGCGAGAGCGTCGTGTAGCGGGAAAGCCTTGCACGGCTTCGGCGGGTCGATCTTCCCCTTGAGGCCGAGGCGGCGGCAGCGGTGGTGGGCCGCTTCGCACCACACGGGCGGGCACCGGAGCCGCCTCCGGGGTTGCGACTGGTCCGTCCGGGAACAGCCCTTTGAGGCTGCGGGCCGGCACCCACTTGGCCATCCCTTGTTTCCAGATGAGATCAGTCGGCAGTAACCCGCCCGCGTCCACCAACTCCTTCAACCGGGCCGCGGTGACGGGGCCGTTCGGTTGGCCATTGTGCTGGTAGTGCCACTGGCTCGGCATGTCGGCCCCCTCGTAGAGCGACCTGTGTCGCTGCCTCCGAGACACAGCTTTGTCTCAGCACTGACCACATAGTACATCTACGACCAGACGGCGGCGTGGCGATGCTTCCAGGGAGGGAGTTCGCCATGCCGAGCCGGAAGCCGCGTGTGCAGCAGGCGGACATCGTGCAGCGGTTCAGCCGGGCGTTGCGGGACCGCCGGCTGGCCAACGGCATGACGCAGGTGGAACTTGCTCGCCAGTCGCACGTCACGACCTCGTACATCACCCGCCTGGAGCGGGCCACGTCCGCCCCCGGCATCGACCTCGTAGACCGCTTGGCCACGGCCCTCGGTTGCACGGTCAGTGACCTCCTGCCGACTACCGACCCGCCCGACCAAGCCGTTGTGCTGAGGGAGCAAGTCCGCCGTCTGAGCGTAGAGTTAGCGGAAAGCACCGACCTGGCCAAACTCTCGCTGGCGGCACAAGTCCTCGGTCTTCTGGCCGCGTCCGGTCGGTGATCTCGCCACGGTAGCTTCCAGTCGCACTTTTAAATCCAATCAACTCCGATCCATTTCCTCTGGGACTTGGGGCACCGGCAGGTCCACTGGCGGCTCCAGCACGTCCTCAGTTTTCTGTGACGTGTCCCAAAAAACTAACGAGATAGTCACTATATCAATATAGTAAGACTGTCCTGCGGAGAATACCATGTTCTACTCCACCAACGAAGTCGCCCAACTGCTCGGGCGGCGATTCCATCAAGTCACCTACCTCCTGCGGTCCAACCCGTCGCTCGACGTTGCCAAGGTCAACGGGCGTCGGGGCTTCACAGGCGACGACATACTCCGGCTGGCCAAGGCGTTCCGGCTCCCGGCCAGCGACATGGAGTACCTGCGAGGCTACCTCGACTGGTGGGCCAGTACCGAAGCTGAACAGAGTATTAGGAAATAACCGGGAAGGGAGTGTAACTCGGTCGGCACCGACGAGGGGCCGACTTGGAGTTCGATGGCCAAGGAGATGGACAAGAAGACCGAGGTTGACACCGCGACCAAGAGAGCGGCTGAACGCGAGGAGTTGAGGAGGCTTTGCAAGTCGCAGCACTTCTTCAAGTCCCCGCACCCCTGCACGAACGCCCGGTGCCCGTGTCGCGTCTGCCAACGGTTCCAGGCCCGCAAGATGGCGGCGATGCTCGACCGGCGGTTCCGGGAGATCGCCACCGAGACGAACCGCAAGCTGTACACGGTCGTGGTCCGCCCACCGTCGAACTGGCACTGGATTCACGGCAGGGGCACGTTCCACAACAAACTCCGCGACAACGTTCGCCGGAAGCACCACTGCGACCTCAAGTTCCGGTTCTTCGAGGAGTTCGACGCCGAGCAGAAAGTCCACGTCCACTACATCTTCCAGACGGACGCCCCGTTCGACGTGATCCAGTTCAAGGCGGTCCTCCGGTCGCTGTTGGACCGCGTGTGGGCCGAGATCGGGCCGGAGTTCCCGCCGTCGTTGCGGGAAGATCACGCGGACTTCTCCTGGGACACCCCCAAGTGGCTGGTAATCGGCCCAGCGGCGACCTTCGAGTGGTCCGTCTACTGCGACACTCCCCGGTCGCTGTCCGCCCTCGCCCGCTACCTTCCGAAGCACCTGAACGACCGCTCCAAGGTGCAGCCCGTCCCCGGAGGTTGGCCGCAGCAAACGCGGGGCGGGCGTGGGTTTTTCGGGAAGTCGCTGACGGACTACTGGCGAGAGACGTACCGGCAGTGGTTCCCCGCCGACGCCCCCACCAGTGCCTCCTCGACGCCGGATCAGCCCTCGGCCCCCATGACGACCTCAACCTCGCCTTCGCCAACCCAACCGGCCCCCTCGGTCCCGTCCGGGTTGGCCAGGAAGACCTCGTACTCGCTGGTCGAGAACATGGCGAGGCCGTCAACGCGGCGGCGGCGTTTGACAACGTACCGCTCGCCTTCCCACAGGACGACCGCCCCACGCCAGACGCCCCGGCGGTCGCCTGACGAGCCGCCGTCCGTGTTCACCGGTTCCATGTCGCCTCCCCCTCCCAGGTCTGGGGCCACAGCCGCTCGTCCGCGTGACGGGCCGCACCAAGACCTACGCATTTTGTCGCAAATCCCTCCCTGCACCGGGAGTGCGTCAAAATGCGTAGGGGGTGCCGCACCACCGCGAACACCCGTCAGGCCGTCGTGGACTACACAACGATCTTCTCCTGGATCGCCGGCTACGAGGACACCGGGCACGCGATCCGGTTGTACGTCGAGTGGCCGACCCCGCAGCCGTCGTTCTTCCGCCCCCACGGCGTTCGCACATCCTTGTTCCGCCTCTGTTGTGGAGAGGACGCCGACGCGGTGCGGGCTTGGCTCAGCCGCAACAAGGCGTTCCAGTGCCTCCGGGTGCCGACGTACAGCCGCGAGAAGGGCGTCCGGGCCGTCCAGACCGCGTTGTCCTGGCACTCCGGGCCGGGGTCAGCATTGTTCGACCTCGCGTTGGTGCGGGCCATCCGCGACGAAGAACACCGCCGTCGCCTCCAGGCCGAAGTTCGTACCCTCGTCTCCTCCGTGATCGAGAACCCCGACCACTCGCACGCCCTCTTTCGCCTGCACGACCTGGAGGACGTGGCTAACGTTGGGCCGGTCGGGGTGGAGTTGGCGACCACCGAGGAACTGACCCGCTGTCGGCACTGACCGGAGGACTACGAAGATGACGAACAGCTTGGGGGAGTGGTTCCAGGGGCGGCGGTTGGAACTCGGCTGGTCGCTGGGCGAGGTCGGTCGCCGGCTCGGGTACAAGAACGTGTCCAAGGCGGCGAACAAACTCCTTCGGTTCGAGCGGGATGGCGTGGTCGCGGACGACTTCCTCCGCAAACTGGCCGCCCTGTACAGCATTACGGACGGGGTGGTTCGCTACCTGATCCGAGCCGACCGCCTCGCCTACTTGGAGGAGTGGCGGCAGTGGGCCGACGAGCCGGTGCCGATCCGAGTTGTCGTGCGGGCCGTTCCCGGATTTACGGTCGAACTGCCCGTTCCCGCCGAAGTAACCACGCCGGAGCAAGCCGTCGCGTTCGGCCAGGACTACGCGGCCCAACGCCGCAAGAAGGTGTTCGTGATCTTGTCGCGGCGGGAGACGGTCGGGATCACCGAGGATGGCGAGATCAACGGGCGGTTCCTGGCCACGCCCGAGTCGGACCCGTGCCCGTCGATGAAATTGGGCCGGGTGAAGTTCTTGTTCCGGCTCGGCGGCTACGGCGAGGAGGCCACCACATGAGGTACTACGCCGTCGTCGGCACGAAGCGGGCGGACTTCGAGGAGTGGATCGTGGCCTTGGTGTCGTCCTACGCACTGGCCAGGGTTGTCGGCTGGAACTTGCTGGAGTCGCGGCCCGACCTGCTCCGCTGCCGCGTCCGCTGGGTCAACTTGAGCCGCCGGCAAGTTCTACAAGTAGTCGAGCGTTGGGGCCGCGAAGACGCCCTGGCCGGTAAGCCGGCCCACCACAGTGAACGGCTCCCGGCCCGGTTCCGCGAGGTCTACTTGAGGAGCTACCGGGCCACGGTCGAGAAGGGTGTACCGCCACCCACTTGACATACTCGGGCCAAGAACGACGCGGCCCCGGCGACATCGGTACTGTCGCCGGGGCCGCGTCGTTGGTGAGAGCCGCGTTCACGCCTTCTGGAGCAGCCTCCGCAGGCGATCAATCTGGATAGTGGGGTAACCCAAAGTAGACGGCATCGGCCCCGTTAGCGACGGCCGCCCGGAGTGCGTCCCAATCCCCCGCCGGGGCCAGAAGTTCGGGCCGCGTCGGCATAGCAGATGAACTGTTCATCCCATCAGCATAGAACCTCCCCGGCTCACCCGGAACAGGGGTTCACCCAGCTTCACCCGAAAATCGGTCGGTTTCCATCGCACCTTCGCTGCCCCGCGATCAGTCCGGGTTGACAGCGTTTTCACGCACTGGCATACGCACAGCAGGATCGAATGGACCGCGGGGGCGGTTCGGGCGATGGAGGGGGGCCAATGCGCAGATTCGTCCGAATCGGCTGTATGT
>JAIXLE010000157.1 GCA_026931725.1 Bacteroidales bacterium | reverse complement strand
GGTCGCTATTGCTCGAAGCGGGTTTGCCATCGGTGGATCTGACTTTGACATTCGCGGGACAGGACGGCGTATTGGGGACCGCTGACGACATCACGACAACCGTATTCAGCAAGGCCAGTAACGACCCGACCGAAGAGGGGACATACCTGTTCCAGTATCTGCCACCGGGACAATACCAGGTGACGGTAAATGGGTCCACCTTGCCGGGGAACGTGACCCAAACGTATGACCTGGACGGGACCGGGACTGCCAATCAGGCGACGCGTTCACTGGCGAACGGCGAAAATGCGACCGATGTGGATTTTGGTTACGTCGGCAATGCCTCGTTGGGTGACCGGGTGTACATCGACCAGGACGGAGACGGTATTCAGGACGTTGGCGAACCGGGCATCCCCGGCGTGGTGGTCCAACTGACCTGGGCTGGCCCGGATGGGATGCTCGACACCCCAGACGACGTGGTCTACCAAACCACTACCACGGCGGAACTCGTGAACGGGAACTACCTGTTCTCCGGTCTGCCTGTCTCGAATGGCACGGATCAATACCGTGTCGAAGTTGTCTCCTTGCCAGTGCCGGGCTTCGTCCTTACGGATTCAATGAACGATGGTGCATTGAACCCGACCAATCTGGTTGTGGTTAGCGTGTCCGGTACGGAGGGTGACCCTCAGAACGATCGCCGCGATGTGGACTTCGGTTACGACGGTGGGACGGGCCAAACCATTGCCGGGACTGTCTACGTTGACCTCGACAACAGCGGTGCTCAGGACACGGGGGAACCCGGCATTCCTGGGGTCACGTTGCGACTAACTGGGACCGATATTTTTGGTCGCCCCGTGGTCGATCCGGCTACGAACCTACCGTACTTTGAGGTCGTGACCGATGTGAATGGGAACTATGTGTTCAATACTGTTGTTCCCGGAACCTATACGATCACGGAATTCCAGCCGACCGCGTACAACGACGGTCAGGACGCAGCCGGAAAAGTGAACGGTGTCTACTCCGGGGCCGCTGGGAACGATGTGATCGCAGGGATTGAGATTCGCTCTGGCGAAGATGGGACGGACTACGACTTCGGTGAAATTGGGACCACGCTCTCCGGGACGGTCTACCGGGACGACAACCGCGATGGGACCATCGGTGGCAGCGAACCGAGCCTCGGCGGTGTGACCTTGGAATTGCAGGATGCATCCGGGAACCCAGTCGATGATCCGAATCAGCCGGGTATTCAGCCGTATATCGTCACCACGGGGCCGGATGGACGCTACCAGTTTGAGAACATTCCGGCAGGCAACTACAAGGTTGTCGAGACGCAGCCCGCAGGCTATGCGGATAGCCCGATAGGACCGACCACGAGTCGAGATGTCTTAGTCCCATTGGCGGGGATCGGCGGTCAGGACTTCGGCGAAGTTTTGGGAAGTCTCTCGGGCTTCGTGTACGTTGATACCAACAATAACGGTATCCGCGATGCGGGTGAGTCTCCCATTCCCAATGTCCCCGTGACCCTCACTGGCATGGACAGTTTGGGTAATACCGTGTCTCGCACGGTCGTCACCGGGGCAGATGGGATGTATGTGTTCGATAACCTGTTCCCGGCTGATGGGACAGGGTACACAGTCACCGAAGGGGTCACACCTCCCTACACGGACGGTTTGCCGAACGCTGCGGGGACAGTGGGCGGCACCGCGAATGGTCCCAATGTGTTCGAGTCGATCCCATTGGCAGCGGGACAAGCGGGGACAACGTACAACTTTGGTGAGATTCTGCCCCCGGCACCGTTCCTGTCCGGTTCCGTGTACGTCGATGCCAACCAGGATGGAGTTCGCCAAACGGGGGAAACGGGCATTGCCGGGGTCACGGTTACTTTGCTCGACGCGGGACCGGATGGCAAACTCGGCACCGCCGACGATGGAGCCAGTCAGACCGCAACCACGGATGCCAGTGGAAACTACCTGTTCACGGGCCTGACGGCAGGACGCAATTATCAGATTGTGGAGACGCAACCGGGAGTTTACGGCGACAGCCCGGCCGGGCCGCAGCGGGTGATTTCCGTATCGAAACTGCCCGCGACCGGATCGACGGGGAACAATTTTGGTGAAGTCCTCGGTAGCTTGGCCGGTTCGGTGTACTTCGATGCCAATAATAGCGGCATTCGGGACGCTGGTGAGACAGGGATTGCCGGAGTCACGGTGACTCTGAATGGGACAGATGTGGATGGGAACGCCGTGTCCCGTACCACGACGACCGCGGCCGATGGGTCGTATCGGTTTACGGACCTGCCTGCGGGGACGTATGTTGTCACGGAGCCGACCCAGCCGATCGGCTATGCCGATGGCCTGGAACAGGTTGGGACGGCGGGTGGCGTGATCCAACCGGATCAATTCACGCACGTCAACATCGGCGGTGGGGTCCATGCGGCTGGCTATCACTTCGGCGAACTCGGTGTCCCCGTTTCTGGTACGGTGTTCTACGACCAGAACCGAGATGGAAGCATCAACCCTGGTGAAATGGGCATTCCAGGAGTGGTGGTCGAACTGGTTGATGAAAATGGTGTCGTGGTGGCGACGACCACGACCGGGCCGGATGGTTCCTACGAGTTCCCGAATGTCCCACCGGGGAACTACACCGTTCGGGAAACGCAACCCACCGGCTACGGCGACAGCACCCCCAGCAATCAGCCGATTGCGGTCAATGGGACACCCGTTACGGGTGTCAACTTCGGCGACACCCTCAGTACCGTGTCGGGGGCGGTGTATGTGGACACAAACAATAACGGTGTCCGTGATGGAGGAGAAGTTGGGATCGGGGGTGTCGTGGTCACATTGACCGGGACCGATGCCGCCGGGAATCCGATTGCCAAGACGACCACGACCGGGGCTGATGGGAGCTATATCTTCACCGAATTGCCTGCTTCCGGTCCAAACGGCTACACTGTCTCCGAACCGACGCAGCCTGCTGGCTACTTGGATGGTTCGGAGGTGTACGGTCCTTCCGGCTTGGTTGTCCCCGCTTCGAGCGGCGGCCCGGATGTCATCACTCCGCTGGTTGTGGCTGCGGGGACCGATGTCCCAGGGAATACCTTTGGTGAACTCGTGCCTCTGAACCCTGGGACCGGGGCCATTAGTGGGACGGTATATATTGATACCAACCAGAACGGCACTCTGGATCCGGGTGAAGTCCCATTGGCAGGGGTGACTGTTGCCTTGACGGATGGTATGGGCAATGAGATCGCCACAACGACAACAGATGCGAACGGGAACTACCTGTTCCCGAATGTCCCGCCGGGGAATTACACGGTCGTAGAATCACAGCCCGATGGGTTGGGAAGTACGACTCCGAATGACATCAACAACATCACGGTTGTGGCTGGGGAAGTGAACGGCGGAAATTACTTTGGAGAAGCGGCCGGGTCGATCAGCGGGACCGTGTTTGCTGATGGGAACAATGATGGTGTCCAAAATGGGACGGATGCGGGGATCGGTGGGGTCACGATGGCCCTGTTGGATGGTGACGGAAATTCGGTCCTCAATCCGCTGACGGGACAACCGTACACGGTCATCACGGATGCATTTGGGAACTACACATTCACCAACCTGTTGGCGGGTGATTACACCGTTGTGGAGTCTCAACCTGCTGGGTACATCTCTGGGATCAATACCCCCGGTTCGGAGGGCGGTAACGTCTCCGGTGACGCGATTGCGTTGACGCTCGTCATGCCAGTCGAGGGTGCGCCACCTGACGCGGTTGAGTACAACTTTGCCGAGATTCTCGTGCCGACAGGCGTGCCGGTTTCGGGGACTGTCTTCCACGATCAGGACCGTGACGGTGAGCGTGACCCTGGCGAAGTGGGCATCCCCGGTGTCGTCGTGGAACTGTTGGACCCCATGGGGAATGTGGTCGCCACGACGACCACGGGACCAGATGGAAGCTATCTGTTCCCGAGTGTCCCACCGGGTGATTACACCATTCGTGAGACGCAACCTTCTGGGTACGGTGATCCCACAACTGGGACGTTCGCGCCGAACACTCGGCCTATCTCGGTCGGTGCCGTGCCTGTCGGGGATCAGAACTTTGGGGATATCCTGGGCTCTCTCTCTGGGTCCGTGTATCTCGATGCGAATCGGGATAACACCCGCAATCCGGGTGAGCCGGGGATCTCGGGTGTCCAAGTGGTTCTTACTGGCACGGATGCGGCTGGAAATTCGGTTACGCGGACGACCACGACCGCAACAGATGGGACATACACCTTCGCCAATCTCCCGGCGGGGACATATGTCATCAGTGAAGTACAACCGACCGGCTACTATGATGGAGCCGACGAGTTGGGGACTATCGCTGGGACACCCGCCGGTGTCGCAGGAAATGATGTCTTCACGGGCATCAGCCTGCCCGCGGGGGCGGATGGGGTGAACTATGTCTTCGGGGAGCAACCGCCGACCGCTCCGGTTCTGAATACCACATTTGTTGCGGGCACGGTCTTCGTGGACCCGAACGGAAATGGGACACTCGATCCTGGTGAAGTGGGTATCCCCGGTGTGGTGATCGAACTCCGTGACTCCGGCGGGAACGTCGTGTCCACGACGACCACGGGGCCAGATGGCGGTTACCTGTTCACGAACGTCCCGCCGGGGAACTACACCGTTGTGCAGCCGACGCAACCGGGTGGCTACGGTTCGACCAGCCCGGATACGCTCAACATCACGGTTCCGCCGAGTCTGACCCCGGTGGTCAATGTCAACTTCGGGGAAGCTCAGGCCAGCGTGGCAGGGAATGTCTACGTCGATGCCAACAACAACGGTGTCCAAGACGCGGGAGAATTGGGCATCGGCGGAGTGATTCTGACTTTGACGGGGACCGACAGCAACGGGAACCCTGTCTCCCAGACCACCACGACGGCTGCGGATGGGTCGTACCTCTTCACGGGACTGCCCCCTTCGGATGCTACCGGGTATACCGTCACCGAAACGCAGCCGACGATTTACCCCGATGGCATGGACGCGAGCGGGTTGGTCGATGGCAGCCCCACCGGGACTACGGGTAACGATGTCCTCAGCGGAATCGTGCTGCCCCCGGCCAGTACTGGGACGCAGTACAACTTCGGGGAACTGCCGCCCCAGACGGATGATGGCACGACTTACATCACAGGGACGGTGTTCCTGGATGGCAACCGCGATGGCACCTTGACGGGCGGTGAGACTGGCATCGGTGGTGTGACCGTCGAACTTGTGGACAGTCATGGCGTCGTGGTTGGGACGACCATCACGAACCCGGACGGTTCCTATATCTTCACGGATGTCCCGCCTGGCAATTACACCGTGCGGGAGACGCAACCGGGCGAGTACGGGTCTTCGTCGCCGAACACGGTTCCGGTGTCTGTCCCATCTGACCTCACCCCGGTTTCCGGGATTGACTTCGGCGAGACAACCGGTTCGATCGCGGGTTCGGTCTACAATGACCTGAACGGGAACGGCATCCGGGATGCGGGTGAACCGGGTATTCCCAATGTCTCGGTCCAACTGACCGGAACCGACGTGAATGGCAATCCTGTCAGTCAGAGTGCGACGACGGATGTGGACGGGAATTACCTGTTCACCAACCTCCCGGCTGGTTCGTACACCGTGACCGAGCCGACCCAGCCTTCCGGCTATGCCGATGGGTTGGAATCGATTGGGACAGCAGGGGGTGTTGCCGGCAACGATGTCATTGCGACGATCCCTCTCGGCGGTGGTGTCCAAGCCTCCGGTTACCATTTTGGGGAATTGGGGGTGAACAGCCTGTCTGGGTATGTCTACCTGGACTATGACCTCAACGCGGTGCGCACGACCGGACCTGGGACACCGGATCTCCCGATTCCGGGGGCACTCGTGTTACTCGTGGGGACGGACACCGATGGCAACCCGATCACCCGTTCGGCCCTGACCGATGCGAATGGGTACTACGAGTTCACGGATTTGCCCGCGGGTTCGTACCAGATCATCGAGAACCAGGATGCTCTCCCGACGACCGCGTTGCCGATGGATGGGGTCTACGATGGGGCCACCTCGATTGGTTCGCTCGGTGGGACACTGCCAGCTGGGATGCTGGGGAATATCTCCGCGGTGGATCTGACCGGAAATTCGACCGGGACGGCACAAAACGGGACGGACTACAACTTCGGGGAACTGCCGCCTTCGGACCCGTTCGGTTATGTCTTCGAGGACATCAACAACAATGGGATCCGGGAACCGGGTGAACCGGGTATCGCGGGGGTGCCCATTACCATTAGTGGGACCGCGTTCGCGGGAACCCCATTTGCCCGACCGCTCACGGGTGCTGATGTCCCTGGTGGTAGCCTGACGGTATTCACCGATGCGAACGGTTTCTACCAGTTCAACCCGATTCCGCCGGGCTTGTATGCTCTGCTGGAATCAACGCAACCAAACGGGTATCTGGATGGTCGGGAGCAGAACGCGGACCCCAACGGTCCATTCAATGTCGTCGTGGGGAACGATCTGTTCTCGAACATTTTCCTGAATCCGATGCCGGTGCGTGGGCCGTTCAACTTTGGAGAAATCCGTCCCGCATCCATCGCTGGGAACGTGTATTTCGACATGAATCGGAATGGGGTCCGCGATCCGGGTGAGGCGGGCATTCCCGGTGTGGTCATGACCCTCACGGGGACCGATGACCGTGGCAACCCGGTTCTGGTCACAACCACAACGGACGGTGCCGGGAACTTCGTGTTCTCGAACTTGCGACCGGGGATCTACAACGTCGCTGAGACGCAACCGGCGGATCTGGCGCAGGGACAGAACCTGCCCGGAACGGCGGGTGGTATTTTGGTGGCGACCGACATCTTCGGACAGATCAACTTGGGACCAGGTTTCCAGGCGACCAACTATCTGTTCGGGGAAGTGCCGTTCAATGGCTTGCGTCCCCAGCCGGTGCCTCCGCTGCCGCCGCTGCCGCCGTTCGTCTCGGTGGCTCCCGGAGCGGAGTTGAGCAAGCGGACATTCCTGGCCAGTACCGATACGGATGTCCCCACCCGCCCGTTGACGGAACGGACGACACCGAACTTCGGTGCCCTCGGGTCCGTGAACAACCCCCTGCTCGATACGACGTTCATCTCGACATCGGAAGGGGTGGGCGGAGAACTGGTTCGGGTGTTTGATTTGACGGGTGGACAGGAGCGATTCCGCTTCCGTCCGTTCCCTGGCAATCCGGGTGGTGTCCGCGTCGTCACCGCGGATGTCAACGGCGATCATGTCCCAGACATCATCACGGCTGCTGGCCCAGGAGGAAGTCCGCGGGTCGTGATTTACGATGGAAACAATGGGGCTGTCCTGGCGAGTTTCCTGGCCTTTGAGGAGACATTCACTGGCGGCCTGTTTGTCTCGGCTGGGGACATCGACGGTGATGGCCGGGCCGATATTGTGGTTAGCCCGGACCAGGGAGGCGGCCCACGAGTCCGCGTCTTCTCGGGTGGCGATCCTAGCCGGGTGATTGCAGACTTCATGGGAATCGACGATCCGAATTTCCGGGGCGGAGCCCGTACCGCTGTTGGGGACATTGACGGCGATGGTGTCCTGGATCTGGTGGTTGGGGCGGGTTATGGTGGTGGTCCTCGGGTGTCGATTTGGAACGGTGCCAGTCTGTTGACGGGCACCCCGACGCGGTTGGCCCCGGACTTTTACGCTTTTGAAAGTACCCTCCGCGATGGGGTCTACCTCACCGTGGGGGATGTGGACGGCGACCACCATGCGGATGTGATTGTCGGTGCTGGTCCCGGCGGGGCACCACGCGTCATCGGGTTTAGTGGGATCAGCCTGATGGCGGGTCAACCGGACATGATTGCCAGCTTCTATGCGGGCGACTCTTCCAACCGGGGTGGTGTCCCCGTGGCCGCCGTGGACCTGGACGCGGATGGTCAGGTGGAAGTCTTCACGGGTAGCGGAGCCGGAGCCCCGCCGATCGCCCGGTTCATCAACCCCCGCACCGGCAGCGTGATTGATGAATTCGCTGCCGAGTGGCTCGAATTCGACGGCGGGATTTATGTCGGGTAACGGCGAGTCAATCGCCTGACCCGTCGTCCATTGCGAACAGAGCCAGGCCTGCCTTTCGAGGCCGGCTTGGCTCTGTTCTTTTATGATGCGTGATGGTTTGATGGAATGAATGATCCCGGCATGGGAGATTGGGTCCGGTGAATGCCGAGAGTGTATTGCCCATTATTATTGGAAGAAGTGGACCGCATTGCGGAACAGGGCGAGGCCATCGCCTTCTGGCTTAAGCCCGGTACGGGTCCAGTTTGGGTTCTGGGTTGGCAAGATATGGCGTTCCGGGTGCGGCATCAGGCCGAGGACACGCCCCGTGGCATCACAGACTCCCGCGATGTCATCTTGAGAGCCGTTCGGGTTTTGCGGGTAACTGGCCGGGCCGCCCGCGGGGCTGCAATACCGCAAAACGGCTTGCCCCGACTGGGCTAGCCCTTTCAAAATCCACTCCTTGCGGCAGATGAAGTTCCCTTCACCATGCGCTACCGGCACCTCCAGGCGATCGAGCCCAGTCAGGAATGGGCAATTTCCCGGTGTGACACGCAGATGCACCCAGCGATCCTCATAACGGCCCGTGGTGTTGTGGGTAAGGGTCGCCATCGGGCCTTCTTCATCCGCGGGAACAATCAATCCCGCTTTCAGCAGAACCTGAAACCCATTGCAGATCCCGAGGATCAACTTTTCCTGGTCACGAAACTCCCGCAAGGCATCGCCCAGGAATTGTTGCATCTGCGTCGCCAGGATTTTGCCCGCCGCGACATCATCGCCATAACTAAAACCGCCCGGTACTACCAGTATCTGAAACTCCCGGCAACGCTCAGGGTTCGCACGCAAGGCATTGATGTGGAATTTGGTCGTCGTCGCGCCCACACGGCGAAAGGCATATGCCGTGTCCTCGTCGCAGTTGGTGCCCGGAGCCCGCAAAATCGCAACACGCGGAGTCGCCATGATGAAAAACTCGTAAAGATAATCAGATTTGCTTGACCCAAACCAGTGCCACTGAACATCATGTTAGGGAAATCGCCACGAACCCCCAATTCTCCGTTGGTGATTCGATTTTCCGCCCCGCTCGATCAGACCCCCAACGTGGGGTGGGCGGGCTATTCACCAAAATTTTGTCGGGGGCGGTTGACAAGTTCCTGGACCCCGTTAGGATACGGGTGTCGGTGAAACAAACGACGAACGGAAATCAAAACCGGAAACGGTTGCGCTTCCTGTGATCTTTGACAAGTGAGTGTTGGAAGAATCGATGGAGAGCCTGTTGGTAGCGGGTTGAGCTAGCGAGCTAGCAACCCGAGACTGACAAGTCCCTTTGAGGATGAAGCAGTTGAGAGGCTGTTGGTGAGTTTGGCGACTTTCACATGACGGAAAGCGATGCCTGAGAAGGTGTTGCTGAAATCACAGTTGAAGGGTTTGATCCTGGCTCAGAACGAACGTTGGCGGCATGGATTAGGCATGCAAGTCGCGCGAATGCCCGCAAGGGTGGAAGCGGCGTAAGGGGCAGTAAGGCGTGGATAACCTACCCTGAGATTCGGGATAGCCCGTCGAGAGACGGGGTAATACCGAGCGATGCAATGGCCAGGCATCTGGTGATTGCCAAAGTTGCGGCGTCTTGGGAGGGGTTCACGTGGTATTAGCTAGTTGGTGAGGTAACGGCTCACCAAGGCGGAGATGCCTAGCGGGTGTGAGAGCACGACCCGCGCCACTGGCACTGAGACACTGGCCAGACACCTACGGGTGGCTGCAGTCGAGAATCTTCGGCAATGGGGGCAACCCTGACCGAGCGATGCCGCGTGGGCGATGAAGGCCTTCGGGTTGTAAAGCCCTGTCGAGGGGGAGAAACTATGATCTATCCCTGGAGGAAGCTCGGGCTAAGTTCGTGCCAGCAGCCGCGGTAAGACGAACCGAGCGAACGTTGTTCGGAATCACTGGGCTTAAAGGGCGCGTAGGCGGGCCGTCAGGTCTGGGGTGAAATCCTCCCGCTTAACGGGAGAACGGCCCTGGAAACCGGCGGTCTTGAGGGAGGTAGGGGCGTGCGGAACACTGGGTGGAGCGGTGAAATGCGTTGATATCCAGTGGAACTCCGGTGGCGAAGGCGGCACGCTGGACCTTTACTGACGCTGAGGCGCGAAAGCCAGGGGAGCAAACGGGATTAGATACCCCGGTAGTCCTGGCCCTAAACGATGAGAACTAGGTAGTCGGCCAGACATGGGCTGACTGCCGGAGCGAAAGTGCTAAGTTCTCCGCCTGGGGAGTATGGTCGCAAGGCTGAAACTCAAAGGAATTGACGGGGGCTCACACAAGCGGTGGAGCATGTGGCTTAATTCGAGGCTACGCGAAGAACCTTATCCTGGACTTGACATGTGCGAAAGCGGTCGGAAGTAGAAGCCGGAAACGGTAACGAACGGTATCCAGTCCGGAACCGATTACAGGTGCTGCATGGCTGTCGTCAGCTCGTGTCGTGAGATGTCGGGTTAAGTCCCATAACGAGCGAAACCCTTACCCTCAGTTGCCAGCGGGTCAAGCCGGGGACTCTGGGGGGACTGCCGGTGTCAAACCGGAGGAAGGCGGGGATGACGTCAAGTCCTCATGGCCTTTATGTTCAGGGCTGCACACGTGCTACAATGGCGTGAACAGAGGGAAGCAAACCTGCGAAGGCGAGCCAATCCCGGAAAACACGCCCCAGTTCAGATCGTAGGCTGCAACTCGCCTACGTGAAGTTGGAATCGCTAGTAATCGCGGGTCAGCAACACCGCGGTGAATGTGTTCCTGAGCCTTGTACACACCGCCCGTCAAGCCACGAAAGGGTGGAGCGCCCGAAGTCATCTTAGCCGGTGCCGAAGGCGAAACATCTGATTGGGACTAAGTCGTAACAAGGTAACCGTAGGGGAACCTGCGGTTGGATCACCTCCTTTCTAAGGATGATTCACACAGAGGCTTGTGGTAAATCCTCAAGACCTCAACATGTCCCCGCTGCGAACAGTCTCCGCGATCTTCCAATACCACTTGCTCAATATCCATCACCCCGCCCCTCAAGGCGGGGTGATGTCGTTTCTACCCCCCACCACCATTTCCTGCATTTATTCTCATTGCGAACCCTGATGGATCAATCTTACCTAGACGTTTTGCGTTGTCCGATGGATTCCTCCCGTACCGCGACTCTTGTGCGGGAGGATCAGCATCTTGTTTGTCAGAATTGTGGTGCCCGTTACCCGATTCGGAATGGTATCCCGATTCTGGTTGTCCATGAAGCCATTTTGCCGGAGGGTTGCACGTCCCGTGACACGCTGCGGTGCCGACAGCGTCCCGGTTAAGCTGTGCTAGCCATGCACGGCGGCGGCCACGATCCAGGCGAAGCCGAGAATCGCCGCTCCGATCACAATGGCCAGCGCGGTGTTTTGATCTTCTTCGATTTCTTTGCGTATCGGAAACTTCACGATTTTTGTCATGAAGAAGAACGCGCCGGTGAAGAGTAAGAAGCCCAGTATTGTGTAGATGATCGTTGCCAGCAATTGCATGGCCAGATGATTCCAGTCGATTGACACGTTATTTCCCTCCTCGGTATCCTGAAATCCAATGTGAACGATGGCCACCGCTGAGGTGGCGTGCCTGGGATTGTTGCGGTGTTTCGGCGGCATAGCTCGCGGGTTCCCAACCGCGAATCGCCGCCCAGCCATACAGCATCAGGACCACGGAACCCCCTACGAGATACAATTTGTTGAGCATGGTTTCCTCGGTTACTCCGATGAGGCGTAGGGGGAAAAATCACTGTCTTTCCAGCGCCAGTGTGAGAACAGCCGATGGTAGATACCCACCAGAATGGGCAGGATGGCCAGCGTCAGTAACGCCAGGAACCAGTGTGAAGCGTGCGGGACACCCTGGCGGACTTCCACTGATAGGGTTGTTGGTGTATCGTCTTTCTCGCGTTCCACGTCGAGCCGCAGCGAGTATTGGCCGGGTGGCTGGGCTGTCAGATAGAGGGAATGGGATCGACTCCCCTCGGACCAGGATTCCCCGTCATCGGTGCCGAAATAGTACGACAAAGGCGCTACGAACGGTTGCACGCGGCCCGTTTCTTGCTGAATCAGATCCCCTTCTACCACGAGCCAGCTATTCGATAATTCTGGGGCAGTCGCTGCGATGTAAATATTCTCGCTTGCGTGAATATGAAATAGATCCGTGAAGAAAACATTCGATTGCGCTGGGGTTGGCGTGGGTGTCTTGGGCGTGGTACTGCCGATCACAGGTGGAATGACACGCGGTCGCGCGGGCACGGTGAAATGGTGTTGGGCGACTACACGATCCGGGAGCAAGGAACACGACATCAACCCCAAAAGAGTGATTGCGGCGAACATGAAGCCAGCGATTCGGTAAATGCCACAGTAGGGGAACGGTTGATTCGGACCCACGCCGATTGGCCGGGGTAACGGTTCGCTTAACTGGAAGGCGGTCGCCACTTCGGTCGGTGTCAGGTACGCACCGAACGAGTAGTTCACTTCCTTCGTGGAATCGTATTGCGCGGTTTCCTGGCTCAAGAGGTACGGCGGGTGGATGAAATCCGCTGTTTCGGTCTGTTCTCCCACGGTTGCGGGCCAGTAGCATTCGCCGACAATCCCTTTTAGAGTGGCGGTTGCGTTCTGGAAGCGACGAAATGACATACCATCATAGCGGGCGTAGAGAAGATGAACGGTCACGTCCCCGGCAGGGACGCTTTTGAGCCGGGTCCAGTGGTTGTCACTACAGACGAGCCATTCAAACCCGGTACTGGCGGCATCATAGAGTAAGTATTCTTGCCAGTAGTACTTGCGGTCGAAAGTCACGCTCCGATGGAAGACCCCCGCGACAATCCGCTGGCCGTTGGGGAATTGACCCACGGACCCAACCGGGATCGCAATGGGGAACTCTGGCGCTTGCAATTTCTGGAGCAGAGCGAGTTTCCCATGATCGCATTCCAACATGGATCCGCAGTAGGGGCAAAACACCCGTTGACTCTGGTCAGGTGCCTGTAATGCCAGCGCTCCGCCGCAGTTCGGGCATTCGACCTTGGTGCCGCCCACCTCCCGAAGTTCATGCGGGGCAACCTGTTTGGAGACGCGAATTTGGAGTGCATCTAAGGTTTGTTCGCGGCCAACGTACACCGTGGGTGGCGATTCGGAATAATCCAAAGTGGCGAATGCGTCGCCGAGCCCGGAAAGATCGGCGTAGGGGTAGCGGACACCTGGGGCGATCGGATAGGGGATTTCCCCCTCGGCTGCGAGAACCTCGGCGGAGCCTTTTTCTGCAACGGTAAACGATTGACCATTCACAATGATGATTGTTCCGGGGTCTATGTCGTCGAACGCGGGTAAACGGGTTGCGTCGCTGGGTTGCTCGAAGGTGAGGTAATACTGCCCGTGGGCCTCGGCGAGCCAACCCCAGCGGCCATCGGCGAAGGTGGCGTACCATTCATCCCAGACTCCCCCGGCGGCGTGGCGTAACTGGGTGCGCCCGGTCAGTTGGAACGTCTGGTCTTCGTATTGTCCCGTCAGTCCGACTTTGAGGACGGTTCCGGTGTCGATCAGATCGGCGACTTTTCCGAGGTTCTCAACTCCCCGATCCGAGCGGGCGACCACGGAACGGCAATACGGGCAAACGGAAACCGCGCCGGTGCCGACCGTGAAGACGACGGCTCCACCGCAACCAGGGCAGGTGACGCGGATACTCACGATCCCTCCTCCGGGTTGTGAGACAGGCCGCGGGTCAGTTGGCGGATGTGAACCGTCGACGCGGCCAGTTGCTCCCGCAGTTGCGATTGCCACGGCCACGGTTCACGCGGTCGACAACAGTAGAGGTTGAATGTGGCGAACCGATGCTCTGGGTAGGTGTGGCAGGCCAGATGCGATTCCGCGAGCAGGTACAACCCTGTCACGCCGCCCGCGCCGGGGAATCGGTGCCAGTGGGGTTCCCCGAGGACGGTGAGTTCAGAATCGGTGATGATCTGATCGCACAGCGCCCGCAGTGTGGACAGGTCACGCAGCCGTTCCGTGTCACAGTCGGTGGCTTCGATCACCCATTCGATGCCCACGGTGGGGATCGCCATCGTGACGGGCTGTTTCGGTGAGGATGGGGGCATCGACACGCGGGGGTTGGAAACGATAGTTTCAGGATTCGCTCATAAGATAACACTGCGAATGTGAGTCGCAACGGGAAAATGACGAACACGGCTAAAAAGCGTGCTGGACCCCGAACCAGAACTGAAACGGTGTCGCCGCGTTGATCGTTTTCCCCACATCGAAGCGGAGGATGGCCCGTTCGAGGAAACTGAAGACAGCCATGTCGGCGCGGATACCCAGACCGACAGCGTGCGCGACATTGTCGACGATGCGGCCATTATCATAGACCGCCCCCACATCATAGAAACTGGCGACGTAGACGTTCCGCAGGCCAACAAAGTGATCGAGGCAATCCCAGCGGACATCCAGGGCCACGGGCCAGCGGATTTCGGTGTTCACGGTCCAGAGGAAACTCCCTTGACGTTGCGCCAAGTCGAACCCGCGGAACAGGGTGCCACCGCCCAGGGCGAAGAAGCGGCCGCGATCCGGGAATGCCCCCCAGGCCACGGCTCGGCCCGCGACCTTCACTTCGGAGAAATACCAATGGTCGACTGGCAACTTGTGAGCGGTCGCCAGTTCGCCCTTGAGTTGGTGTGTGCCGACTTCGGACCCCAGGTCCGCGGTTCCGACCGCGTAGGCGAGATCGACCCAGAAACCGCGTTCGGGATCCCAGTACGGGGTGTACAGGTTGAGGCGGTAGTGCAAGCCGTTTAACCAGGTGGAATCCGGGCGGACACCGCCGGGGTTGGTCTGCTTGGCCATCGGCAAAAAGTTATCTTGATAGGTGGTGTACAGGTCGATGTAGCTCATCGGCGGCAGATACAGGCTCGAACTGTATTCGAGGACATATCGCCCGAAGAGGGCGGCGCGAAAGGCGGTGTCATCCGCTCCGGCCGCGTCGCCGACCGGCCCGGCGAGTCGGCGTTCGACGTTGAATCCGATCTGCGTGCGGGAACCCGGCCAGTGGTCGATCAGGCCATCCACACCCATGACCAGATCGCGGTAGTCGGAGCGGGCCGCGACGTAGGCACCGCCGCTGAACTCCTGGGTTTTGTAGGCACCCGCTCGGACTCCGAGCATGGTGGAACGCGTGTACCACGGGTCGGGGTAGAGTGCCCCGCCGATCCAGGGGCCAGCCCCGAAGTTCCAACGGTCATAATCGTTGGTGAGGTCCGTCTCATTCAGCATGGAATAAATCGGCACCAATGTGAACCGAGGCGGGTTGTGCCAGCGGTTGTTGCTGGGGTCCGCATCCAGGAGGACACGATCCGGGTCCACTTGGACTTGAACGGGGTCCGCGGGCAGCGTAGCCGTCACCCGGACGGTGCCATCCGTGAGGGGTTGAATCTCCGCGTCGTACTCGGCGAGTCGGATTGTCTCTTGCAAGGGACCAATGGGGAGACGCACCGGGGCACCGTCCGCGAATTGGAATTCGACCGTGGTCGGCTCGGTCAGTTCCCGCGATTGCTGGAGTACCACTTCGACACGCCGACCCGGAGGGCTGGGGCCATCGGGACTCAACCGTACCATGGGTCGGGGACGCGGCGTGACGGTCACGGATCTGACGGACCAATCCGTGAGCCCCTTGCCGTAGACCCACTGCTCGAACAGACTGTCCCACGATTGGCCGGTGTATTCTTCCAGTTCCCGCTTGTAATCCGCGGCGGTGAGGACATCGAACGAATACTTGCGGACAATCTGTTGTGTGAATTCCAGGAAGGCGGCTTCCCCGAGCCGGTTCTCGATCATGCCGAAGACTTTGGAACCGCGGTCGTATGCTCCGCTGAACAGGCCGACCAAGTGACCGAACTGGGGCAAATCCCCGGCGGCAGGGGGGGCATCGCCACGGCGGATCGCACCTTGGATCGAGGCATAACGGTAGTTCTCACGCCGGATGTTCGGCAACCATTCCAGGTAGCGGGGCCAATCGACGAGTTCGTTGTTCTTGCCGGACTTCTGGTCCATGAGTCGGTGCGTGAAGTACGTCGCGGCTCCTTCGTCCATGAAGGTTTCGGAGTAACCATTTGTCCCAACACGGTTGTACCACCACTGATGGCAGGTTTCGTGCGATACCAGATATTCGACGTACCCGACGGCCAGATGCGGCATTCCGAACACACGTTCGTCGATGAGAATGATGCCGCTGCACTCGTTGCCGTTCCAGCCAAAAAAGGACTCGCAGATCGTGAACTGATCATACGGGAAATCGCCGAACCATCGGCTGTAAATCGGGATCGCCTCGCCCGTGATGCGGAGCATCTGTTCCGCGTAAAACTGGTGTTCCGGGAAGGCGCAACAACGCAACTGCACCGTGCGGCCGTTCGGCAACTGGGTCGTGCCGCGATACTCTTGGAAGCGATGACTACAGACCAGGGCGAAATCCCGGCCGATGAACGGTTTCGTGACGATGGTCCGTTGGCCGTCGGGGGCTGTGGATTCCGAGGCGAACTCGGCGGAACAGGCCAGCACTTGCCGTGCGGGCAACGTGATCGCGGCTGAGTATACCCCGGCTTCGTTCCAGAACGGCTGATGCCAGGGGACGAATGGCGTTTCGTGCCAGCCATCCCGATCGTAATAGGCCACGACGGGGAGGGCGTTGGTTAAAAAGTGGACACCGTCCCAATGTCCCCAGCGTCCCTGCTTGTTGACGAGCTGGATGCCGCCGATCAGTTCGATCGTGACCGATTGTCCCTGTCCGATGGTCGCGGGCAGTTGTGCCGAAATCGCGGTCGGGTTGCTGGGGTCGTACTGGTAGGGCAGCAGCCGGGGGGGCGATTCGGCACGTCCTCCCACCGCCACGAGGTTGATCGCCTGCAGTGTCCCATGCCGACCGATGGGGTCGATGCCGTGCGAGGGGTTGAGGCGGAGCATTTCCAGCGTCTTCGCCAGCAGTAACCGCTTGTTGGCCGGAATTTCGTAGTGCGGGTAAAAGTTGATAACAATCTTGTTGGTGGGGCGAGTGTGGCGGTTCGTCCAGGTGACAGTCATCCGAAAATCGACAGAATGCCGTTCCGTGTCGACGTGGATTTTCAGGTCGTAACGGGGCAGGTCTGGCGGTGCCGATACGGATGCCGCGACCGCCAGGCTCGGAACTCCCATGATGAGAGTGAGTACGAACAACCCGCCGCGCACCGTCGCACGCACTGGCACCTCGGTCAGCACAAGCTCCCCGACCGGATCCAGACGATACGTCGGTTCTCTCGGTCTTTGGGGTCGTAGCTCATACCGTGAGACGGTGTGGGGGGCTAGAGGAATTCCGAGATAGTCCAGAATCGGATGCATCATGGGGAAGGGGTGACTTGGGCCTCCGTTCCACATGATGTGCAAGACGGCTCTATTTCCCCGATTTCCGGGTCATCACATCTTTGCCGACCCACGGACGCAGCACCGGCGGAACCACCACGCTGCCATCGGCTTGCTGATAGTTCTCCAGAATCGCCACGAGTGCCCGCGTGCAGGCCACGGCGGTTCCGTTGAGCGTGTGGACGAACTTCGTCCCTTTCTGCCCTTTCGGTCGGTAGCGGATGTCGAGTCGGCGGGCCTGATAATCGGTACAGTTCGAGGTGCTGGTGACTTCGCCATATTCCCCTTGGCCCTTGTCGCCGCGAGCGGGCATCCAGGCTTCGAGGTCATACTTGCGGTAGGCCGGGCCGCCCAGGTCGCCGCTGCACGTGTCGATCACCTGATACGGGATGCCCAGCCCGGTGAACAGCTTTTCCTCGATGGCCCGCAACTGTTCGTGGATCGCGTCGCTTTGCTCGGGGGTGCAGAAGACGAACATTTCCACTTTGGTGAACTGGTGGACGCGGTACAGCCCGCGGGTATCACGGCCCGCGGCCCCGGCTTCGGTGCGGAAGCAGTGGCTCAGCCCGACGTACTTCAACGGAAGTCGGTCTTCGTCCAGAATGTCGCCTTTGTGCATCCCGCCGATGGTGATTTCCGCCGTGGCAATCAGGCACAGGTCGCTATCGGCGATGGTGTAGAATTCCCGTTTCGTCGGGTCTGGGTTGCGGGGCATGTAGCCGGTGCCTTCCATCACCTCGGTGCGGGCGAGGTCCGGGGTGATGACGGGGCAAAACCCCTCGGCGACCAGCGTGCTGATGGCGTACTGTACCAGCGCCAGTTCGAGTAACGCCCCTTCATTCTTGAGGAAGTAAAACTTCTGCCCGGCGACTTTGGTTCCCGCTTCCAGGTCGGCCAGTTCCAGGCTGGTGACCAGATCAACATGATCTTGCGGCGGAAAGTCGAATTGTGGAATGGTGCCAGAAGTGGCGACGATTTTGTTGTCGGCGGCCGTGTGCCCGATCGGGGCGGCCGGGTGGGTCATGTTCGGAATGGTCTTCAGGGCGGCTTCGAGTTCCTCTTTCACCCGTTGGACATCCGCTTCGATCTGGGTGAGTTCTTCTTTCATCCCCCGGCTCTGGGCGACGAGGGTTTCGCGTTTGTCTTTGTCCTTGCCCGCACTTTTGATTTGATCCGAGAGCCGATTCTGCTCGGCCTTCTTTTCGTCGAAGGCTCGCTGGAGTCGTCGGCGTTCGTCGTCGAGTTGCACCACGCGGTCGACATCCGCGTGAACCTGACGGTGCAAGCAGTTCTGTTTCACCGCATCCAGATGATCACGAACAAATCCAGCGTCGAGCATGGCAAGCGAAACCCAAGGGATGAAAGGTCCGAAAGCGTGATTCTACTCGTTCTAGCAGAAGAGCGGAAGAATGCTCCGCTCGATGCCCGGAACGACGCTTTCCGCCATGGGTTTCCTTCCTCCCATTGGGAATGAGCCCGCTCAGTGGTGAGAGACGCGAGACATGTGCTGACGAGCCAAGCGAGTCAATGGACGGGCGGACCACCGCGCGAAGTTGAAAGCGCGAACGAGCGCAGGAATGCGCCGGGCACGGTGAGTCAGTCGCCAGGTTAGGCTGTGTTTCGCTTGGTTGAGCGCGATTTCCACATGGTTTCGAGCGACATGGGCTTGATGGAGCAAGCCTTCCAGATGTGCCATTGCTTGGTTTTGTTCGTGGTGCTGATTGCAGAGTTCGTGATGGCGTGCGTGGAGTTCGTGGTGCTGATTGCAGAGTTCGTGATGGCGTGCGTGGAGGTCGTCATAAATGCGAGTGAGTTCGGCCAGTCGGGCGCGATGGGCTTCGAGTTCCTGTTCGGCATGCACGAGGTTGGCCCGCATGTGAGCAAAGCAGTGATCCGCTTGGTCGTGGAGTTGGAGCGTCTCAAAGATTTTCGCACGCACAAATTCCATATCGCATTGATGCAAGAGCCAACCCGAATCATCGAGCGGATACACATTGTTCACTTCGGGGACTTCGACAAAACGACGAACCTTGAGCGATTCGGCTAGGCATCCGGTGGGTGGATTTATACCCAGGGATTCGCCTTTCGCTGGACCGGGTGGCGCGGGATAATGGTCCTACTTCACACCCCGAGGACGGGCC
>JAIXLE010000197.1 GCA_026931725.1 Bacteroidales bacterium | reverse complement strand
TCCCTGTATGGAGCGATTGCGGGTTGTTTTTATTGAATTCCGGTTCTCGTAACCGGGGTCCATTGGTTGTCCCTAGCGGTTCTCATTCCGAGCGATCATCCCATGACATCACACCAGATGAATCAATTGTTCCGGCGATGGATTAGCCGGGTGGGCCGTGGCAACCAACCCGTGACGGCTCCGCGTCGTCCGCGATTGGGTGTCGAACTGTTCGAGGATCGGGTGGTTCCCGCCACTCTCCCGAATCCGCTCGTCGGCGATGCCGCGGCTATTACCGGCGGCTACAATCCCCAAGCGGCCATCGACCCCCTGAACTCCAACCGGGTCGTCCTCGCTACCACGAATGGGACCGATGTCCGGGTCCAATACAGCACCGATGGCGGTCTGTCCTTCCAGCAATTCTTCACCACGGAACCCGCGCCCAATACCACGGAATCCCGCAAGGTGCGTGATCCGCGAAGCTCTTTCTCTTCCACCAAATTCGCGACGACATCCTCACCCGCGATCACCTTTGGGCGAGATGGTTCGATCTATCTGGTACACTCCGAATCGGACGCGGATAAAAGCAAAGCGGGTGTCATCGTTGTCCACAAGTTTGATTGGCTGCCGAGTGATACGGCTCCGACGGTTGAGAATCTCAACAATGACCCAATCCGAAATGGCTTCACAACCCGAGGGAATGTCGTTTATCGCTGGTTGAACCAAGATCCCGCTCTGAACCCGACCATTGCGATCGACAATAACATCCCGACTTACACCGATCCGGTCAGCGGTGCTGTCCAAACCGATACGATGGTCGGCAAGGCCGTGTATGTGGCCTGGAATACCAATGCCACCAAACCGTTTATCGATGCAACAAACACCTACACGTTTTTCCCGAACACGATTGTGACCGTGGCCTCATCGGATGGTGGGTTCAACTTCTCGAACCCACTGACCGTATCCAATAACGGGTACTACATTCCCAACAACGCCCCACAACCCCGCACTGCGGTCGGGCCGCAGATCAACTTCAGCCCTACGGGGCAGGCCATCTTCACCTGGGCCACACTCGACGGTCACATCGTCACGGATACCAGCAAGCCCGATGGTGGAAACCTCAGTGATGAAGTCGTGTCGGTCTACGATCGGCGGTTCACGACCCAGTACACGATTCCCGATCCGAATAATGGGGCAGGGATTTACTCCACGACAACCTACATTCCTGGTCCCACGAACACCGATTTCCAAGCGTTGAATATCGATCCCGCACTCATGGGCAACACAACCGCGACAACCGGGGTGCCTTGGGATGTCGATGTTGGGTTGGCGATCCATCATAATGACTTGAGTACAGTCAAAATTGAATTTGAGATTCAATATGTCGAAGATGGCACAGGAATCCTGAAAACCAGAAAAATCGTGTTGCTGAACAATCGGAGTCAGTATGTTGTTGGGCCCAATCGGCTGATTCAATCGCCATTCCCAGGGGGTGCGGCTTATCCCACGGGGTTGCCTGGCGGCACGACGAATCTCGGTTTCATTAGCACGGGCGGTGGGAACACGGGCAACGCCATCGAAACGACTTTCAGTGATCAGGCTCCGCGACGAATCAACGATACGAACTACACGCCAACCAGTGATAACCCCGGTTCGCAAACTCGCAACAATGCTCCGAACGTGTCTCCCTACATCGGAGATTACACGCCGGAAAATGGCTCGATTGACGGTTTGTTTGCGGGTTTGAGTGCAACCGAAATTGCCTCAATCGGTGCCCGGCTCATCATCACCGATTACAACGATGACTTGCCAAGCCCAGCTCCTTTTACTCCAACACTCTTTTCTTGGTCCGTGCAAATCACCTCACGGGTGAGCAAGTCGGGCTTTGGGACGGATCAAACGGCGATCGCGTCTGCAACCATCGACCCGGTTACGGGCTTGCCGGTCGTCCAGACGGTTCAGGGATTGCCGAATGGGCCGGACAATGTCCATACGGCATCGCCGATCTCCCCGGCGGTCGGCCTGGGCACCGTGCCGTCGATGGCCATTGACAAATCACTGGGTAGCAAGAGCCCCTACGCGGGACGGCAATACATCGCTTACACCGGCGGCACGGCCGCGGACCCCAATGTCTACGTCGCCAGCCGTCCCGCTGGTGGGGGGAACTGGACCGTCGTGCAGGTGAACGATGATTCGATTTTCGACAACTTCACCGAAGGGAACCGGCCGCAGTTCATGCCAACCGTGGCGGTGGACCCGATCACGGGGACGGTGGTGGCGACGTGGTACGATGCCCGGTTCGATGCCAGCGGCTTGCGTCCCACAACGTACATCGCCACCAGCATCGACGGCGGCCTGACCTGGAGCAGCCAGACTTACACGACGAACCTCGATTATCGGCCCTACCTGAACCAACCGAAGACGGCCGTGGACGCGATCACCGGGCAGACGACCTTTTTGGAACCGCTCCCGGCGAACATGACGAACACCGCCGCCAACCCGCAGGGGTTCGGCTATCGGCAATCGTTGATCGCCTACGATGGCCGAGTGATGGCGTACTGGACCGGGAACGACAACGCTTCTGGCACCAGTGTCTACACGGCATCCGCGCACTTCGCGGCGGGTCCACGGATCGTCCGCGCGGACATGGGACCAGTGACCGAAGAGGCCGTGGCCAAGGATGAATTCGGCAACACGTTGTATACAGGAAATGTTAATCCGCTTCCATATAAATACAACAGTACATTGGCATCAGATGGCACCCGGCAGATTACGGGCTTCGTCGTCGTCTTCGACCGACCTATCGACACCTCGACATTCACCGCTGCGGATATTACCGTTCAATACCGGGATAAGAACAACGCCGTCAGCACCATTACGGTTGGTGCGCCGCAGGTTCTGAACGGGTATTACACGATCCAGAATGATGCCGCTGGCAACCCGATCAACGTGCCGATGGCGGATGATCGGGTGTTCTTTATTCCGTTCACCACTCCACAAAGCGGAGTCGGCACTTACAGTTACGCGATCAGCCCGGATGTGACCGACTACGTCCAGCAAGTGAATCGGGTACATGGTATCACCGACCCAGACCCGGCATACAATGGGTCGTTTGATTCCAATCTACTATCTCCGCTACGGATTCCTCCCCTTGGTTCTGGTGATACCGGGACGACGACCACGCCGGCGATCACCTTGCCGACAGTAGCAGATCCCACGCAAGTGATCCGGGATATGACGGTGACGATCAACGTGTCCCATAGCCGGGTTCACAATCTGCGGATCACGCTGATCGCGCCGGATGGTACGGAGGTTTTGCTGTTCAACCAGAACGGTGCCAACGTCACGACGGTTGGCCTTCTGGGAACCGTGTTCAACGATTCCGCGACAACGGCGATCGCGAATGGCAACTCTCCGTTCACCGGCACATTCCGGCCAACGGAGTCGCTGGCGAATCTGATTGGAAAGAATCCAGCCGGGAACTGGCGATTGCGGATCGAGGATTTGCCCGAAGACCCTTCTATTATCTCGTTGGATACCGGGTTTCTGCTCAGCTGGTCACTGAAGATCACCTTGGGCCAGAGTGCAGTCGGCCAGGGTAACCAGATGGACCAGGATGCCGATGGGGTTCCCTTTGAGATCATCGGCGATACGTTCTCGAACCCGCGGACGATTTTGAAACCGGGACAGTTGGCGGATGACCCACGGAACGGGGAAGCGTTCACGATCCCCTACGACACGCAGACGCTGCCGCTGGTCATCCCCGGACCCCAGATTGTGTCCTCGGCCGCCGTGGGACAAGCTCCCAGCAGCGATAATCTGTTCCTGAACTCGACGGCCAGCGCCATCACGGTGACGTTCGACCGAGACATGAACGCGGCCACGTTCACCGCCGATGATGTCCTACGGATTGTTGGCCCAACTGGGACCATCACGTCCGGCTTCACGGTGACACCAGTGAATGCCCGGACGTTCACGATTGGCTTCCCGACACAGAATGTCAGTGGGCAGTACCGGGTGGAACTGGGATCGGACATCGAGTCCTTGGCCGGGGACAAACTCGATACGAACCGAAACGCGGTGGTCGATTTCCTGCGTGGCGGGGTGCCCGCTTCGTCCACGAATTTGCCAGCGGTGTCGACGGGAGTAGCCCGGCAAATTCGGGTCACCCTTCCGAGCCCGCAAACGGTGTTCGGTACAGGGATCACTCAGATCACGGGACCGGGCGGACAGATTTATCTGCCGTCGCAAATTCAGTTTATTACCCCGGAAGCCGGGAATGGGACATACCTGATCACGTTCCAGACGGGTGTCACCGTTCCCTCGGGTGCCTACACCGTGACGGGTGATTTTAACCACGTCTACACCACCGGCGGCGGCACGATTGCGGCATTCTCAAGTGCGACATTCGGTGTCAACGATTTTACCCTGAACATTGCCGATGAATACGCCATTCAGCAGTTGATCGGCACCAATCGGGATTTGAGCAAGTTAATTCAGTTGCAGTTGAACATTCCGAGCAACTCCTTGCCTGCCAAGTCGTTGACGGCGATTCTGTTGCCACCGGGCGTGGCCGGGCCGAGCAACCCGCTGGACCTGCTGGCTTACGACCCTCGGGCCACGATTCTGTTCAACGGGACATCGTTGTCAGGGGCGGGGACCAACTTCCAGAACACGATCTTCGATGATTCTGCCGAGGCGAACGTCCAGAGCGGAGCATCGCCTTACCCGACAGGTCCACTCTTGCCGCAAACGCCGTTGAGCGGCTTGCAGGGGATTCAGAATGGGACATCGTCTCTGGGTGGCTGGACGCTGCGGATCATCAACACGTCCAATGCCACGGCGACGCTGAACGGTTGGTCGCTATCGCTGCCGGCTCAGGTGGCCGCGGATGGACTGGGGGAACCGATCGGCGATCAAAATTCGATCGGGTTCCGCATCTTCACGCAGAACCCCACGGACCCGACCTCGCTCAACACCTGGACCCCCGTAGGGGCTTCCTCCCAGAATGGTAATGGTGGGGACAATGCGCAGTCGAACGCGGGTCGTGTGACCGCGATGGCCGTGGACCCGTCCGACCCGTCCGGCAACACGGTCTATGTGGGTGGGCGTGGCAGCGGAGTCTGGAAGACGACGAACTTCCTGACGACGGACCCGAACGGGCCGAACTGGGTGCCGCTGACCGACCTGGGACCAACCGCCGGGCTCAGCATCGCCTCGATCACGGTCTTCCCCCGTATGAACGGTTCGGGTCAGTATGACCCCAACATGTCGATGATCTTCGCGCTAACCGGCTCGGGCGCGTCGGGGCAGACGGGGATTGGGATTCTGCGGTCGCTCGATGGCGGTAAGACCTGGCAAGTCCTCGACAGCATGGATAACAGCGACGGGGCTGGCGGCGTTTCGCTCATCTCGGCGGTGACGCGGAACCGGGCCTTCGTCGGGGCCGCGGGCTACAAGATCATCGCTGATCCCGTGTTGTCGCCGACTGGGAATGTCATTCTGTACATGGCCTTGTCGAACGGGATCGGCACGAACGGCGGTGTCTGGCGCAGCACGGATTCCGGGTTGCACTGGGTCCGTATGCAAGCCGGGAATGCCACGGATGTGGCGCTGTCCTTGAGTACCCGTGGCGCGGATGGGAACGCCCAGATTCTCTACGCCGGGATCGCGGGTGACGGTGTCCGCTTCACCAGTTCCGCGAAGACCACCCTCTCGATGAGCTTGCTCGGTGGTGGTCAAGGGAACAACCTGATTCAGGATGTTTCGGGCACGGGGTCCATCCCCGTGCCGGTGAGTGGGCCGTCGTCCACACCGAACGGGAAAGGCCGCATCACGCTGATTACACCGGCTTTGACGAACTCGCCATTGGAGAACTCGTTCTACGCCGGTTGGCTCTACGCGGCGGTCGTGGCGACGAATGGCCAGTTCGACGGTTTGTACCTGACGAAAGACTTCGGTGCGAACTGGACCAAGATCAGCCTCGCGGATGCCCTGGCCAACGCCAACCCGCCGGTTCAGTTCACCTACGGTACGAACGACGAAACCCAGACGCAGCTTTCCGCCGCGGGTTCGGGGTTCTCGTCTCAGATGACCACGGACGTGCCGTATGCGTTCACCGTGGGCAACGAAACGCTCGCCCTGGCCATCGACCCGCAAGACCCGAATGTGGTGTACCTGGGTCTGGGGAATGCCATCCGGGTCGATACCCGCGTTGCCAACACACCGCAGACCTTTACCTTCGACGACAACAGCGCGGGGGGCACCACCGGGACTCCCCAATCGGGGACCGTTGGCGGGGCTACGGGTCGAACAACTTCCACCAGTAACGGCGCGTTGCGGAACCCGAACACACCCGCCACCTCGGATACCTACTCGACGGAGTTCCTCAACCTCAGCCGCGATCCGCTCAATCCGTTCCTCACCAACTCCACCTTGCAAGTGGTGAATACGGGTTCGTTCACGAACAACGGGCTCAACGCACGCTGGATGAGTTTCGACGAAATTCTGGGGAATGGCCTGGGTGAAGATCCACAGGTCAACACGATCACGAGCGTGGTCACCTATGTGGACCCGCTCACGGGCCAATCCCGCGTGATCCTCGGGACCAACAGCGGCTTGTACTCTGGGGTCGATCTGGGGGATGGGGTCATCTCGCAGGGGATCGGCTTCGCCCAAAGAAACGATTTCAGCCGAAACGGAAACCTACAACTCGGAGAGTTCATCGCCGGAGCGGTGCAGCCAAGCCAGTTGGCCGCCGACATCGCTGGGACGCTGTTCTATGCGGTGTCTCAGGATAACGGCTTCCCAGTATCATCCCCGGATATTTTGGCCACGGGGAACAACGATTGGACCACCTCGGCTCTGGTGGCCATAGGTCGTGGGGCGATGGTGGCGGTCGATCAGACCGGCTCCGGCACCGCCTACGAATATCGGGCACCGTGGCTCTTTGACAAAATCGGGACCGAATTGGCCTCGGACTTCTTCCGTTTGTTCGACTCGAACGCCAATCACGCAGGTAGCGGGATTGGCCGGACCACTGGCTTGTTAATAGCTCCAGGAGATAACCCGGAAGCAGGCTCGGGCCAGTGGACGAATTTGGCTCCCCTCAGCCCCGCTAACAATAGCGGCGTGGGTCGATTCGCGGTGAACCCCATCGACCCGAACGGGTTGCTGCTCCCCTCCGCTGCGGGACGGTTGTACCGTTCGACCACTCAGGGGGTCAACTGGTTCGTGGTGGCGGAACCCATGATCTTTGGCGGATCGGTACCACGGGCGCTCGCCTTCGGGGCTCCTGATCCGAATGTTCCCCTGGTTTTGAACGACTTCATCTACGCGGGCACCGTCAACGGGCAGATTTTTGTCACGCGTACCGGCGGGGGCACGAATTGGACGAACATATCCACGGGCTTGGATGGTTCGACGGTCATGCAGATCATCCCCAACCCGCGACCGGGGACGACGGATGCATTCGCCATCACTCAGCGAGGCGGCGTGTACTACAATGCCAATGCGCTGGCGGCCGGTTCCTCCTGGCAGAAGATCAACGGAAACCTCTTCTCGCTGACCCGCGATTTGTTCCCCACCAACGGCGGTACACCGGAAAAAGTCATCGCATTGCGAGGTGTGGACCGTAACGGTGACGGCAACTACACACCGAACGATTTCAGCGAAGGCTTTGGCCTCGGTTTGCAGGCTCTCGCGGTCGATTGGCGGTACGAAGACCCCAACCAGCCGATCTCGACGTTCCCGATCCTCTACGTCGCGGGGGATGGCGGTGTCTTCCGTTCACTGAACGGCGGTACAACCTGGACGTTCTTCCCCAGCACCACCGACACCGTCAATCCGGCTCCGATCGACGGCGGCTACCTTCCGAACATGCTGGTCACGGACTTGGACCTGTCCATCGGGGAAGTCGACCCGACCACTGGGATGCCCCGTACCTCGGCTCCCGGTTTGAACCTGTTGGTGGCGACCACCTACGGACGCGGCCAGTTCGCCATCCGGCTCGACCCGACGCTCCCGTCGTTCAGCTTCGTCTCCGGCCCACAAGTCGTCTCCGTGGACCCGGACAACAATGATGATCCGTCTTCGACAACGAACTTCAACCCAGATCGTTTGCGGATCACGTTCAATGGCCCAGTGGACCCCACGACATTCACACCGGATGATGTGACGTTCTTGGATCCGAGCGGTAACCCGATCACGATTACCGCCGTGAACATGGTGTCCGTCCCCGGCGTGGATGGATCGAACCCGCAGAACGTCTTCGAGATTCGGTTTACGACGCAGTCGGCTCCGGGCACCTATACCCTGTCATTCGGCCCGGACATCTCGGACCCGGCTGGCAACCGGATGAACCAGAATGGCAACACCGTCAACGGTGAACCCGGTGATGCCTACAACCGATCCTTGCTGCTCAATACGAATGCATTTGGTGATCTCTCGATTAACGGACTGCCCGCGAACATTGATGCGGGGGTGGCGTACCCGATCACGATTCATTCCACGGAAAATGTCAGCCGAGACGTGGAATTCGTAATCACGGACCCGAATGCCACGATCAACGGCGCGCCCTTCGTTGGCCAGACCATCTCGCTCGATTCCTCGGGGAATGCCACGGTGATGGTCATGTTCAAACAGGCCGGGGCGCAATCGTTGACGGTACGGTCCACGGATAATTCGTTGACCCCGTCCACGGCAGCCACCGTTGTGGCACCGGGGGAAGTGGCTTCCTTCACCGTCGCACCGGGCAGTTTGACGGCGGCCGCTGGCGATAACGTGGGCATCACGGTCACAGCCTTCGACCAGTTCGGCAACATTGCGACGAACTTCACGGGGATGGTCACACTCGCGAGTTCAGGGACGAACCCGGATCGTGGCGATGTGATGCCCGCGCCGTTTATGTTGACGAATGGCTCGGCGACCGTGAATGTCCAACTCGTGACGGCGGGAGAGCGGATTATTACGGCGACCACACCCATAACGAGCGGAGTCGCCACGGGTTCGACCGTCCCCGGTGTCACCGTGACCGCGGGTGTGGCTACGACCTTGACCGTTTTGAACGGCCCCGCGACGGCCGTCGCGGGGACATCCCAGAATTACATCGTGGCCGCGACCGACATCTACGGGAACACCGATTCCGGTTTCACGGGTGCGATCGATACCACCAGTTCCGACCTGAACGCGTTGATCACCTCTCCGATCGCGTTGGTGAATGGCCAAGCCACCATCCCGGTGACGTTCCAAACCTCGGGTTCGCAGACGCTGAACTTCTCCGCGGGTGGGGCACCATTTGTCGCTACCTCGGTGGTTGCGGTGGATGCGGCTCCAGCCACGCATTACTCGGTGGTGGCCGGTGTTCCCACCAGTAACGCGGGGAACATGATTAACGTCACGGTGACGGCACTGGATCAGTTCGGAAACGTCGACAAGAATTATTCGGGTCTGGTGATGCTCACCACTCCTGGCGACCCGCAATCGACCGTGCCGGCTCCTTTTGTTCTCACGAGCGGTGTGGGAGTCCAGGCAATCACGCTCCGTACCGCTGGGGTGCAAACGATTTCGGCGACGGACACCGTCACATCGACGATCAACGGTACGACGAGTGTGACGGTCAACCCAGGTTCGCTGAGCCAGTACACCGTGACTGGCCCCACCTCCGTTGTCACGGGTACGCCTACGCAGTACACCGTGTCGGCTGCCGACCAGTTTGGCAACCCGATCACAGGATATAACGGCAATGCCCGGATCGAAACGTCGGACATTGAAGGCACGATTCCGAACACGGTTTCGATTATCAATGGAGTGGGTAGCTTCACGGCTCTGCTCCGCACCTTTGGGAATCAGACCCTGACGGTCACGGACCTTTCCTTCTCCACGGTGACGGGCACAGTCACAATCGACATTACGCCCGTTCCCGTGGTGCCGCCGCCCCCGCCGCCGGTTGTCCCTCCACCGCCAGTCAGCCCGCCTGGACCTGGAGGCGGTGGTAATGGAACCACTGTTCCCCCGCCTTCTACCCCCTTGGGGAACGATCCGGCGAGCCAGGCTCCGATATTCACGGTCGGCTTGGGTGCGGGAGTGATGAACCGGGTCCAGGTGTTCGATCAATCTGGGCAGCTGGCCAATCAGTTCACGGCGTATGAACAAGGTTTTGCAGGGGGTGTACGCTCGACACCAGTGCGCACTCCGAACAAGAACTTTGTGGTGACGGTCCCTGGTCCGGGACGCCAGATTGACGTGCGGGTCATTGATCCTGTCACGGGATTGCCGGTGCAGTCGTTCTTGCCGTTTGAAGTCTCCTTCACCGGCGGGGCGTTCGTCTCGACGGCGGACCTCGACCGGGATGGGTACGATGATTATGTGATCACCCCAGATGAAGGCGGCGGCCCACGGGTGAAGATTATCAGTGGCCGCACCGGGGCGACGATCCTCGACTTCTTCGGAATCGACGATCCGAACTTCCGCGGGGGTGCCCGTAGCGCGATGGGGGACATTAACGGTGACGGCATCCCGGATCTCGTCGTGGCGGCGGGTTTCGGTGGTGGTCCGCGCGTGGCGGTATGGGACGGTGCCAGCATCCTGGCAGGGCGGCCCACTCGGCTGACGGCGGACTTCTTCGCCTTTGAACCGGCCCTCCGCAATGGGGTTTATGTGGCAGTCGGCGACATGGATGGCGATGGGAAGGCGGAAATCATCACCGGAGCCGGGCCGGGCGGCGGGCCTCGCATCATCGCCTTCAGTGGAGATGCTCTGCTTCAGAATCAGCAAGTACCATTGGTCGACTTCTTTGCCGGGAATGTCGATAACCGGGGTGGCATCCGGGTTGCCGCTGTCAACCTGGATAATGACGACCTCATTGATCTGGTGGTCGGTGATGGGGAACTGGCCGGTTCGCGGGTGACGGGTTATCTCGGCACCACGATCCGGCAAAGTAGCCCGCCTGCCGCGACATTCGGTTTCGATGATCTGCCCGGTTTCACAGGGGGGGTCTTCGTCGGTTAGGAAGTCGATTACCCAGTAATGTGACCATTTGCGGAGGGGTAGGCTGAACGGCCTACCCCTCTTGCGTTGATTCTGCCTCGTGTCCGAATCGCAAAGGATCAACATGCCGAATCGGGCTTCCGTAAATCGAACGCGATCGGTATTGTGCCGCAGCGGGCGGGATCTGCTCACGTCCGATTGTCTAGGATGTACTCCGATGAAGGCTGGAATCCTGACCCGATGGATGCTGGTATTGGGCGTGCTGACCGTCACGGTTGCCGTGGCACGCGCGCATCAGATTCAGAACGGCAGTTTTGAAAGCGGCATCAATCCGCCAGCACCGCCGACACCCCCGCGAGTGTCGGCTGATCCGGGGACACCGAACCTGACCGAACCGCAAACCGATCAACCGTTTCGCCCACCATTTTTGGGTCCGCTCGGGTGGTCGGGGTTGGCGGATCCACACGATCGTCACGCGCGTGGTCATTCCCGTTCGGGTGGTTCTCAACAGCAAGCTCCGTTGTTAAAACCTCCCGCACACAAAAATGCCGGTCATCATGGTGGCGGTGGGGGTGGCAGTGGGAACGGAAGTGGCGGTGGAGGTTCGCACGGTCGCGGGCAATCCGATTCTCAACCGCACGCTCTCCAGACACTCGTGACGGACACCGCGACACCACTATACCCCGCTGCGGGGACGAGTGATGCGATCGCGGTCAGCACCCCGGATGGCACCGCCTCGGCGGGTTCCTCCGAGGATCCGCGGGATGGTTCCCCGCCGGGAACGGGTGATTCTGGTGATTGGGTTCGGGATCCGATCTGGGTGGCGAGTTTGCGTGGGTCTGGCCCTTTGAGCTTTTTGGCCGAAACAGAAGGTGAGACGTTCTCATTGCGGAAGTCACCAAATGGCGATGAAGAACCATCGCCATTTGGTGATGACGGTGGTGTTGGCACCATCCCGAACCCGGCTCCACCAGGGCTGATTCTCGGTCTGATGGCTGTTGGCACGTTGGCAATGCGATACCGACGCGTTCACTAAGCGATCGGAAAACGGGCCTTAAAGACACGCACCGCCGACCGGGTGATGGTCGGCGGTGCGTGTGGGTTATTCAGGAGTGATGACCCGGAAATTTACCCTTTGACGGCGGAGCGAACGGCGGAGCAAATGTAGTCGCGGTTGAGTTGGGCGATGAATTCGGTGCTGATTTCCTTCGGGCAGGCGGCTTCGCACTCGTTGATGTTCGTACAGTGACCGAATCCTTCGCGGTCATGCTGGGCGACCATCTTGCGGACGCGGTCCTGTTGTTCGACCTCACCCTGGGGCAGTGAACCCAGGTGGCCCGCTTTCGCGGAGAGGAACAGCATTGCGGATGCATTCGGGCAAGCGGCCACACACGCCCCACAACCGATGCACGCGGACGCATCCAGCGCGCGTTCCACTTGCGGTTTCGAGATCGGCAAACAGTTGCCATCCGGTGTGCCGCCGGTATCCACCGAAATAAAGCCGCCAGCTTGAATAATGCGGTCCAATGCCGAGCGGTTACAAACGAGGTCTTTCACCACAGGGAACGCGCCCGCACGCCACGGTTCGACGAACAGCTCATCGCCATCGTGGAAACTGCGCATGTGCAGTTGGCAGGTCGTGGCACCGCGTTCGGGACCGTGGGCCAGACCGTTAATCATCATGTCGCAGGAACCGCAGATTCCTTCGCGGCAATCGTGATCGAAGGCGATGGGTTCCTCACCCTTCTTGATGAGATCCTCGTTGAGGATGTCGAGCATTTCTAAGAAGGACATATCCGGCGAAATCGCATCGACGGTGTAAGTCACCATCTGCCCGGCTTCTTCTGGGCCACGTTGTCGCCAGACGTGCAGCGTGAATTTCATGATTGGTGTTACCACAGATTACGAGTGTCTGGGAATGAATCAACACGGAATGTTGAACCCCGTTCACTCCGTACCTTGGAGTGAACGGAATCGTTTACTTGTAGCTGCGGATAGAGGGCTTCACGACCTCGAACGTCAGCGGTTCGGTGTTGCGGATCGGGTCTTTGTCGGGGCCAGCGTATTCCCAAGCCGCGACGTGAGAGAAATGTTCGTCATCGCGTTTGGCTTCGCCGTCCGGGTGCTGGTGTTCTTCGCGGAAGTGCCCGCCGCACGATTCTTCCCGCGTCAAGGCATCACGGGTCAGCAGTTCGCCAAATTCCAGGAAGTCGGCAACACGTCCCGCACGCTCCAACGCGGAGTTGAGGTCGGCACTCGAACCGGGCACCGTGACATTTTCCCAGAACTCTTGACGCAGTTCACGCACCTTTTGAATGGCCAGTTCACAGCTGGCCTTGGTCCGTGACATTCCGACGTTTTCCCACATGATCTTCCCGAGATCGCGGTGGAACTCGGCAGGAGTTTTCTTCCCCTTATTCGTCAACAATCGGTTGATATTGCTAACGACTTCTTCTTCGCAGCGTTTGAATTCGGGGTGGTCGGCGGGCTTGCGATCCTGTTTCGTGGTGGCGAAGTAATTGGCCAACGTGTACGGCAGGACAAAGTACCCATCGGCAAGCCCTTGCATCAGAGCCGAAGCCCCGAGGCGGTTCGCTCCGTGATCCGAGAAGTTCGCTTCTCCGACGACGAACAAGCCATCAACGCTCGACTGGAGATTATAGTCCACCCAGAGGCCGCCCATCGTGTAGTGGAGCGCGGGATAAATCCGCATGGGGCGTTCGTAGGCGTTCTCGGCAGTGATCCGCTGATACATGTCGAAAAGGTTGCCGTACTTCTCGCGGATGCGGGCTTCCCCCAGACGTTTGATGGCATCCGCGAAGTCGAGGTAGACACCTCGCCCACCGGGGCCAACTCCTTTCCCATCATCACAGGCTCGCTTGGCGGCCCGGCTGGACACATCGCGTGGAGCCAGGTTGCCGAAACTGGGGTACAAGGATATAATCGCGGCGATCTTCGGGGATGTCGTTCGGGTGCTTCCCACAATCGGCCGCATCTTTCGGAGCCCAGACACGGCCATCGTTGCGGAGGGATTCGCTCATCAAGGTGAGCTTGGATTGATGGTCGCCCGATACGGGAATACAAGTCGGGTGAATCTGCGTGTAGCAAGGGTTGGCGAAGGCCGCACCGCGTTTGTAGGCCCGATAGGTCGCGGTGACGTTACAGCCGTTGGCGTTCGTGCTGAGAAAGTAGACGTTGGCGTAACCGCCGGTGGCCAGGACCACGGCATCCGCGGAATACGATTCGATCTTCCCCGTGACGAGGTTCCGCGTGACGATCCCGCGTGCCCGACCGTCGATGACGACGAGATCGAGCATTTCGGTGCGCGGGAACATCTTCACCTGACCAGCCGCGATTTGGCGGGAGAGTGCCTGATAGGCTCCGAGCAACAGTTGTTGGCCAGTTTGGCCACGGCAGTAGAATGTTCGTGAGACGAGCGCGCCGCCGAAACTGCGGTTGTCGAGAAGCCCGCCATATTCCCGCGCGAATGGCACCCCTTGTGCGACGCACTGGTCGATGATGTTGACCGACACCTCGGCAAGCCGGTGGACGTTCGCTTCCCGTGAGCGGAAGTCGCCCCCTTTAATGGTGTCGTAAAAGAGGTTGAAGACGGAGTCCCCGTCGTTCGGGTAGTTCTTCGCGGAGTTGATCCCACCCTGAGCGGCGATGCTGTGGGCACGGCGGGGGCTATCCTGGAAGCAGAAACTGAGGACGTTGTAACCGAGTTCCGCCAGGGTCGCCGCGGCAGAGCCACCCGCCAAGCCCGTCCCAACGACGATGACGGTGAACTTCCGTTTGTTGGCCGGGTTGACGAGCTTTTGGTGCTGCTTGTAGTTTGTCCACTTCTCGGCGAGTGGACCGCTGGGCACTTTTGAGTCCAATTTCATCGGTTCATCCCTCGATATATTCACGCTGTGGTTTGTGGCGAGTCGCGTTCGCTGAGTGTCAGTGTGGTCTTATTTCACCATCGGGAACACGGGTGGAACGAGGCCGATCCAGACGGCGAGGACAATGGCGACATTGCCAATCAGGATGGTTGCCGCTGTCGCATAGCCCAACCCGGACCACACGGGGGCAAACCGGCTGGCTTTCAAACCGAGTGATTGAATCGTACTTTGAATGCCGTGGCTCAGGTGGCAGAACAGCACTAACTGCGCCACGATGTATAAGATGCTCAACCACGGCGTGCGGAACCCGGCGACGACCATCGAATAGACATCGTGTCGTCCTTGTTCGTCCAACAGATGCAGGTAATCGGATTGCCGACCGCCACCGATGTCGGCGGAATGCACCCAGCCGAAGGTGAAGTGCGCCAGGTGGAACAGGACGAACAGGCCAACCACGATGCCGGTCATCAGCATCGTGCGGGATTGCGGTGTGGCTTGGGCGGAGCGTTGGTAAACATAGCCGATGGGCCGAGCCGCGGACGCACGGAGTTGGAGTCGGAAGGCCAGAGCCAGGTGAACGACAAACACTGCCAGCAGGCCGCCGCGTGCAATCCAGAGCAGCGGCCCAAGCCCGTGCTTCAGGAAGTGGGCATACGCATTCACATCATCGCGCCCGAACAGCAACTTCAAGTTGCCGATCATGTGAAAGACGACGAACCCCACCAGGAGTAGCCCCGTCACCGCGACCAGAACTTTGGAACCGACCGTGGAGGATAGGTAGTGGCAAGCCCACGTTTCCGGTCCAGCATCGGGTGGAACAACGCGAGCGCCTTTCGGCTTGATGGCGGCTGTACTCATGGGAAAAGTGGAACCGAGGTTGAGAACAAGTATGCCGGTTGGCTGTCTTTTCTCATCCTATTCTGGCTGAGGCATTCGACTACTGACCCGCGGAACTCCCTCACGAAAATCACGGGGCTATCCCGGTAGAGCCGCGTGCAGTTGGAGCCGAATCACCTGGGGATTGCACCGAAAGCGGAGCGGCTCCTTCCCACCCAGCCCCCGACCGACGACCATGAGGGTTTGGGCTTTCTCGAACACCCCCATGTCGAACCGCCGACCAAAAATGCTCGGAACAAACATCGAACCGATGATCGGCAAACGAATCTGACCGCCATGCACATGGCCGCACAGCATCAGATTCACCCCCTGACGCACACCCCAGTAAAAGTTGTCTGGCGAGTGGGACACGCAAAGATGAAATGGCCCCGATTGGCGATGTGTTCCTTCTCCCTGCGGAACCGGGCCGATCCACGGTCCCTCATGCCCGGAGATGATGCACGCTTGGCCACGGATGGAGAGTGATTGCACGATTCCGCCACACACCGTGAACCCAGCTTCTTGCAATGCCGCGCGGGTCGCGGTGGGGTCGTGGAAGAGGTCATGGTTGCCCAGCACGGCAAGACCATGTTCGTTCCAGCGGAGATGCCCCAGAATCTCCCGAATCCAGGGGCGGTGTGCGTCCGAATCCAGGAAGTCCCCCGCCAACACAACGAGGTCCGGTGTCGGCAGGTCGGTGAGGCGTTTTACGATGGCTTCAAAAAATGCCCGTGAAGGTGTCCCATGAAAGTGGAAATCGGAAAGGAGGACAATCGACAAGCCGTCCCATTCCGGCGGCAGCGCGGGACAGGACACCGACAAATCCGTCCAATCTACGCGGAACAGGTGCCGTTGCCCCCAACGCGGGAGTCGACGCACGAACCCGGACATCCGCCCTTCACCGATGACTTTGTCTCCGAGTTCCGCGAGCAGGTCCACGGTTTCTGTGCGTTCGGCACGCCAGGCACGCGGTCGCGGTCGGAGGAGTCGATAGAACGTGATTCCCGGATACACGCCTGCACCCAGGGCTAGACACAACAGGCTATAGAAGCGAATCGCACTCCAGCCTGCCAGCGCGGGCCATTGGGACGCGACCAGTCCCGCAACAACGGGGAAACCAAGGATGAGGCAGCCGGTGGCCAATCGCCACAGTCGCAGTAACGGTTTGGGCAGCGGAAGACCGTAAAGAATGTTGAGCAGAGTCGTCAGCCAGTAGGCATGTCCCACCCAGGCTGCGCCGCAGAGCAGGACGGAAACGAGCCCATTTTCGGGAGTAGGAACCCCTTCTGTAGTCAGGGCGAAAGCAGGCACGATTAGCGTACCCCGCTCGGCATTGGAGGGGTGGTGGATTTCCCGAGGACGGACTGGAGAACCTGATCCTGGCGGAACGGTTTGAACAGAAGGTACTGCAAACCATCCTGGCGAGCCTTCACGATCGAGTGGGAGGAATCGTATCCGAAGCCGGTTGTCAGGGCGATCGTGGTTTGTGGCCGGGTGCCGCGGAACCGTTTATAGGATTCATAACCGCCCATGTCTGGTGGAGCGTTTTCCAGAAGCACGGTGTCATAGGCCGTTTGGGCGAGCAGGGCCAATCCTTCGGAGGCGGTGCCCACGGTTTCGACCCCAGCCCCGAGGCGATGGAGCATGACATGGGCAAGCCGGCGCGTGCGTTCGTCCGAATCGACCACCAGGACACGTTTCCCCAACAGGGGCTGACTGGCGGCATCCGGGGGGGTGACCGCGCCGAGGGACTCCCCAACCGTGCGGACATTCTGCTTCACGGCCCGAGCTGCTTTGATAATGCGTTGGAGTAGGGCAGCGGTGTCTGTATCGCCTTCCCCAACGCGAGATTGCAGAAGGGCGGCGGCTCCGAGTACCTCATCAACCGGGAGAACGATTTCCCGTGTCACCGCTTCCAGGGACTGCGCGGCCGTGCAGGTCTGTTGGGCGGTCAACAACTCCAGGGTGTGCAGCGCGGCAGCGACTTCCTTGCTGAACAGTTCGGTAAATTGCAAATCATCAGGGCCAAACCCGGCCGGGCGGGGGCTCTCGACATTCAGCGTGCCGACGACTTCATCATTATAGATGATGGGCACTGTCATCGAACTGCGGGCACCCGTCGCGCCGGGTAGGTAGTGGGGATCCGCGGCTGTGTCCGGGCAGAGATAGCTGCGTCCGGTGGAGGCGACGTAGCCCGTGACACCGTTCTCGGTGGGGTTGGCAAAAAGTTTCCGCCCCGCGGCTTCCGGGGTCATCCCCTCTTCGATCAGCGGTTGGAGTTCGCGGGTTTGACGGTCCAATAACCGCAGTTCGATAATGTCGTAATGCAGGAGATCATGAATCGAACGGCGGAGGTTTTGCTTGAGCAGTTCCACTCGGGAAGGGTAGTTCATTTCCGCAAGTAAAATCGGGTCCAACCCAGACAGTTCTCGACCGGCTTGGTGGAGCGCATCCAGTTTGCGTTGTTGTTCGACTTCCGCCGTCACATTGCGGCACAAAACGACGAACTGTACGCATTGCCCGGCGGAATCCAGGACGGGGCGAATGCTGACATCCAGATGTGGGTGACTGGGAATCGCCGCCCAGGATACTCGAAACGCAATGGGTTGCCCACTCAGCGCCGCGGCGATCGGGTCGGGGATATCGGAAGCAATCGTGGGGGAACCCAGTGCGGCCAGCAGTGGCCGAGTGAATGGATCGGCGGGGCACAAGCCTTGAAACAACGGATTGGCCCACTGCACATTCCCGGCCAGATCGAGTAACGCCAATCCTTGATCGATGTGCCCAACGACAATATGATCTTGTGCGGCCTGATGAAATAAATGCAAGGTGGTCCGATAATCGGTCAGTACCCCAGCGAACTGGCCGGATTGCAGCAGTTCCTTGAGGAGTTGCGGATCGTCTGCGGGGACGCTTTGCGCGAACTCCTGCCACCGATCATTCAGAGGGGGTGGGATACCCAGCACGAGTAGTCGGGGCGGCGAGTCCACTCATCCTCCGGTTTGACACAGGTGAAGGTGCGTTTCAGAGATTATATCCACAGGGGGGGAACAGACTCAAGCGATGACCCGTTCTGGGCATGAGTTGACCAGGATTTGGCACCAGATGACCACATCCAAGCCCTACAATCGCATTTTGTCACGCAATGGAACCTCCGGCATCGGTATTGCTAGGACAAGCCCCGTTTCTCACTCCGAGGATTTTTCGCAATGGACCGGCTTCTTGCTCTCTGTTCTTTTGCCATTTCCGTGGGCATTGTGTCAACGGCAACGGCGGCCAACCCGAAAGCGGCCCCGGCGGATGTCAAAGCCGTCACGGACAAAGCCTACAACTTTCTCAAATCTCGGCAGAGTGCCGATGGTAGTTTTGCCGCGAAATTCGGCGGGCCGGGTATCACCGCCCTCACGACCGCTGCGTTGCTCAAATCGGGGCACGGACCAGATGATCCCGTTGTGGCGAAGGCGTTGAAGTATCTGGAATCGTTCATCAAGCCCGATGGGGGGGTCTACGATCGCGGGTTGGCAAACTATTCAACCTGTGTGGCCATCATGGCGTTTGCCGAAGCGAATGAGGGCGGGAAATACGATGCCGTGATTGAGAAGGCCGCCAAGTTCGTTCGCACGTTGCAGTATGGCGATGTTGCCGCCACGGACGCGAAGTACGGCGGTACGGGGTACGATGGCCGTTCCCGCCCCGATCTCTCAAACACACAGTTTTTCATGGATGCGTTGATCGCCTCGGGGGCCGCGAAGAATGACCCCGCCCTTCAGAAGGCGCTCGCGTTCGTCGGCCGCAGTCAAAACTTGCCCGGTGAATCCAATGAACTCGCTTTTGCCAAGAAAGCTGGCCCAGAAGATAGGGGGGGATTCGTCTACAACTTCCTGGAGGCGGACGATGAGAAAAGCCGGAAACGTACCCCCACGGGTGGCCTCCGTTCGGAAGGGGCGATGACCTATGCCGGGTTGAAGAGCTTTTTGTACGCCGGTGTCGGGAAGGAAGACCGTCGGGTGCAAGCGGCCCTGAACTGGATTCGTAAGCACTACACCCT
>JAIXLE010000074.1 GCA_026931725.1 Bacteroidales bacterium | reverse complement strand
TTCCAACCCCCACACGGCGAACCCCAGAACCACCACCAGGTACAGGTACGTTCGCGCGATGTAGTACCAGTTGGTGATGTTGTCCGTCTGTCGCAATCGCTGGAGTTCCGCCTTCAGAGCGGGGTCATTCAGAGTGGCCACTGGGGATGAAGAGACGCGATTCTCGGGTGGCGGCATCATGCACCTCAAACGGAAATAGCCGGGACATTGTGTGTCCCACGTCAACCGCTCGTTTGCGACAGCGTGCGCACGATCACGGCACGGCGTACAACTGTCGCACGCGTCGGGCGATGAGCCGATTCAGCAACCGAGGAAAGAACCGATTCATCAGTAGCATCTTTTTCGCTTCACTGCCCAGGACGACTTCCCGCCGCCCTTGCTGAATCGCGGCTACGGTACGCTGGGCCACATATTCGGGTGTCATCCCCTGACCGAACGGGATGTTCATTTTCCCTTCGTTACGGAGCATGTGCTGATTGAGGTCTGTTTGTGTCAAACCGGGAACGATGGTCGTGACCCCAACCCCGAATCGCACGAACTCGGCCCGAAACGCCTCGGCCATACCGACCAGCGCGAACTTGCTCGCGGAGTATTCCGGCCATGCGGGCATCCCGCGACGACCACACATCGAAGTCAGATAGCAGATCCGCGGGTCGTTCCCCTGGGTCAGGTGTGGCATCGCCAGCCGAGTCAGTTCGATCGGGGCGAAAAAGTTTGTCTCCAGGATCTGCCGATTGATCGCTTCGGTCGAGGTCGCAAAATGTCCAAAACTGGCGATTCCCGCGACATGGACCAACAGGTCCAAACCCCCGAACCGAGCCACCGCGTCCGCGATCAGCCGTTCCCGATCCGCGCTGGAGGTGACATCCGCCGGGATGCTGAGAACCTCGGTTTGCGTTTGCAATTCCTGTTCCAGCGTGGCGAGCTTGTCGGTCGATCGGGCCGTGAGTACGAGCCGCACCCCCGCTCGGGCGAGTTCCCCCGCGATCGCTCGACCAATACCGGACGATGCCCCGGTGAGGATACAACGTCTTCCCGTGAGTGATCGTCCCATGCCTGCTCCCTTTGCCGATTCCCATCTCTTTTACCTATTTTAACGCCAACCCTCTCCCAGGGGCGAGGCGGTTGGGCTTCCCGAAGGGGTTTTTCACCGGGTACGATCGTACGGCCCGCAGAACCGACACGGACGTTACCCATGCACTGGTTGCTGATTGGCTACCTGTTCCTCTTCATCGACCGCCCCTTTGAAGTCTGGCCGTGGCTCGGCGATTTGCGCATTGAACGCATTTACATGCTGTTCACGATGGGGGCATGGCTCATCGCCCCCAAGCGGATGCTGCCGAACGGCCTGCATCTGGCGTATGTCGGCTTCGTGTTTGCCGTGGTGGCGTGCTGGGCGATGAGTCCGTGGTCCGATCACGGACAGCCGATTGTCGAGGACTGGCTCAAGATTGTCGTCTTCTATGTCCTGCTGGTGACGACGGTCTTCGATGAAAAGGGGCTGAAACGGCTGACGGTCGGGTTCCTGACGGTCATGGCGTTGTATCTGCTGCACTCGTTCCGGGAGTATCTCGGTGGGAAGCACACTTATCGGATGGGCATTGCCCGGATGGTCGGTGTCGACAAGACGCTCGGCGACCCGAACAGTTTTGGGGCCAGTATCGTCTTTGCCTTGCCATTCGTGGCGGCGTTCTGGCGGGCGGGCATCGGTGGGCGACTCGGCAAGTTCGCCCTCATCGGTTATACCGGCCTCTCGGTGTTGTGCGTGCTGTTGACGGGTTCGCGGTCGTCGCTGCTCGGGGTGATCCTCTGGGGCAGCATTTTGGGGATGGGCTTGCAGAAAAAATGGCTGTACCTGCTCGGTGTGATTGTGGCCGCCCCGATGGTGTTCATGGCGTTGCCCGAGTCCTTGCAGACGCGGTTCGAGACGATCGTCAACCCCGATGTCGGCCCGGAAAACGCCAAGGAATCCGGGGAAGGTCGGATCATCGGACTGCTCAACGGCTTGCAACTCTGGGCCTCCAATCCCCTCACCGGCGTTGGCCCCGGTGCCTGGCGACCCGCGACGGGCAGTAACATCGAATCGCACAACTTGTACGGTCAGCTCGTCGGGGAAACCGGCTCGCTCGGCGCGATGATGTTCCTGGCGATTCTCCTCGGCTACTGGCAAAACCTCCGACGCATCAAAAAGGTTCGGCGAGACATCCCGGAATGGCAAAATGATCTGGTCTTTCAGATACCGTCCGCCGTGGGGACAGCGTTGATCCTCCTGCTGTTCATGGGGAACTTCGGCCACAATCTGTTCCGGTTCAGTTGGCTCTGGTACGGCGGCTTCCTCATCATTGCCCGCTATTGCATCGAACGCCGGTTGCGGGAACTCGATGAAGCCGACTGGGACACATCCGCAGACGACGACTTCGACGAAAACGCAGACGATTTCCCACCGGACGCATGGCACGGCCAGTGGGAACGGCACTCGGGCCACCCGTCCGCTCATGCGTTCACCAATCGGATCGCTCGTTGGTAGCGGGACAAACCGGGGACTATCGTCCCCGGTTCAGCAAAATAGGACACACCCAACCGGGGACTGTCGTCCCCGGTTCAGCCAAAACCCAAACCCATACACCGAACCGGGAGCAACAGTCCCCGGTTGTTCGATGATTCGTGGATTAGCCGTGATCGTGCGGAGAATGCAGGTTCGGCAGCAACGCGGTCAGCAACCCCAACAGCGGCAAGAACGCACACACGTTGTAGACAGTGCCGATACTGGTCTGGTCCGCGAGCCAGCCCAACACGGCGGCGCCGATGCCGCCCATCCCAAAGGCGAAGCCGAAGAACAACCCTGCCACCATCCCGACCCGGCTCGGCAACAGCTCCTGCGCGTACACCATGATGGCCGAGAACGCGGAAGCCAGAATCAGACCGATCGGCACGGTGAGGACCGTCGTCCAGAACAGATTCACCTGCGGCAGAATCAGGGTGAACGGCAGCACACCCAAGATCGAAACCCAGATGACGGCTTTGAAGCCGATGCGGTCGCCGATCGGTCCACCGAGAAAAGTGCCCGCCGCCACGGCCGCGAGGAACACGAACAACCGCAACTGAGCATCCGCAATCGAAACGTCAAACGTGTCGATCAGATACAGCGTGTAGTAGCTCGTCAAGCTGGTCAGATAGAAATACTTCGAGAAGATCAGGCAGAGTAACACGCCCACAGCGAAAGCGGCCCGGCGGGGAGACACCGGCGAATGGCGCGTCACGGTCGGCCGGGCGGCTCGTGCGGTCAGATGGTTCCGATACCAGAAACCCACCCGCGTCAGCAGGAACATCGCCACGATCGCCGCGAGCGAGAACCACGCGAGCGAGCCTTGCCCCCACGGAACCACGATGAACGCCGCCAGCAATGGCCCCAACGCCGAACCGCCATTCCCGCCGACCTGAAACAGCGATTGGGCCAAGCCATGCCGTCCCCCACTGGCCATGCGGGCCATGCGGGAGGCTTCGGGGTGAAACACCGCGGACCCCACCCCGACCAGCGATGCCGACACCAGAATCAAAGGGAACGTATCCGCCACCGACAGCAGCAGAATGCCGACCAGAGTGGCCCCCATCCCCAGGACCAGCGAGAACGGCTGCGGGTGACGATCGGTGTACAACCCCACCAGCGGTTGCAGGAGCGACGCGGTAATCTGAAAGGCCAGCGTGATAAGCCCGATCTGGGTGAACGTCAGGGCGTAAGAATCCTTGAGGACCGGATAGACCGCGGCAATCAGAGATTGAACAGTATCATTGAGCAAATGGGAAGCACTCAGTGCTACCAGGATGGCAAAGGCCGTCCCCCCTTCCCGTGCCCGCGGTCCTTCCTGTCCCACGTTCCCGGCCTCCTCAATTCCAGCGATCGCCTTGGTTCCTGTAATTTATCGAGATACCGTGACAGTGGCCCCCATCTTACATGGCCATCCCCTGGCCTCACGCTGGGATCGTGGAGAATTCGCGGTCCCCGCTTGATGTCGGGTGATCGGTTCGCCACAATGGGGTCAGATGCTGGAGATACGAGTAAACCAATATGCACGATGTGGTCTGCATTCTCCCGCAAAGCAGTGGGGTTCCAGCTTGTGCGGCAACATCCGCGATCGGGACAGGATTACTCACCCCCCAAAGTGCGAAACGGTCGGTGAGTGGATGGGAAACATGCACCCCGGTTGCAATTCTTGCCAGACTCCAAGCGGTTCCACCACCTCTGGGCTCCTGCCATCACGCCCGGAACGGGGAGCCATCATGACAACACATTCCCCAAGCCTGCGACAGTTCCTCATCCTCCTGTGTTTGGCGTGGCCCTGCGGTTCCCCATCAACAGCCATCGGGCAGGAACTCACCGAATTCCCGGAACGGGATCTCCAAAAATCACCTCATCGCATTCTGAACGAAGGCTTGACTCGGCGTGACATTCCCAAGATTGGCCGATGGGTCCAATCCTTGCAAGAACAGTCGTTCAGCCCAGAACAGTTATTCGGACGGATTGCCGAAATTCGACAAAATCATCCGCAAATGACCCCGGAGGAGATCGCCAAACGACTGATCCAGGACAACCCCGGATTACAAAGCCCCTCCGCACTCGATCAACTCCAACGCTGGCAGCAACAACTCAGCGAAATGAGCGGGATTTTGCCGAAGTCCACGGAAATGCCCCCGATGCCGAAATGGCCTCCGGTGCGGAACCCGTTCCCTGGCCGGTTCCCATTCCCACCCATGCCGGAGTCGCTCCGCCCGCCGGGGCCGCCCCCAACCCCGGTTCCCGGCGACCCGCAATTTCCCGACCGCCCCATTGACCCAGGGGCGGGCTATCCCGACGTGCCAGAAGAAATCTTTGGCCCCTCACCCGAGGAACTCCGCCGCCAGCGACAATACCAAGCCATCAAGCAATTCTGGGAGCGAAACTTCGGCTCTCTGAACGAATCGCCCGCGTTTCGCCAACTCCTCCTGGAACTATTCACGGGGAACGACCCGATCAACCTCGCGGTTGGAGACGGCCTGTCGATGCTTCTGGGTGACACCGACGCGGACCCCAACGCCGCGACGGACTGGATGACCTCCCAGCTCCAAGCCTCCGGCCTGGATTTTTCCCAACTGGAACTCCCCGAACTGGCGTTACCCAGCTGGAATGCAGACCTTCCCCCCGCGCCGTCGCTTTCCGGGCCACGATCGTGGACCAGTTTGGCCGAGTTCCTGTCCCAATCCGGCTGGGTCATTCTGATCTTCGGTTGCGCCCTCATGGGCTTCATCGTCTGGCACCAGAGGAAGGAGCGCACCGCCCGCACGCACGCCATCACGGCATTGCGTTACCCGACGAATTGGCCGGTCGACCCGAGAAACCTCTCGAATCACCTGGAATTCATCCGCGCGTTTGAGTATCTTTCTCTATCACTTCTGGGAAGTGTGGCCCGTTCCTGGCATCATCGGCAGATTGCCCAGGCGATCATCGCTCAGGTCCGTGAACCCGTACCCGATACCGCAATGGTGGAAGACCTTGTCCGGGTGTACGTCCTGGCCCGTTACGCCCCTGAGCGGGAATCACTCGATTCGCATCAGTTGCGGACGGCGGGTTCTGCACTCTGCCGTCTCGCCGGGATTCCAGGCACATGACCCACTCGGGATACCAGCGTTCCAAACTGGGGCCATGCGGGTGGCTCATCGGGGCGGTTTTGCTCTTGGCCATATCGTCGGTCGGCCTGCTGCCCGCTCAGGAAGTCGATGAGAGAGATCGGCGGGTGCTACCCAGTGGCACCTATCTCTTCCGTGGCTTGCTGGACGCGATGGGACTGCAAGCCCGCTACCCGGAAGAACTGAACCAGCTACCCGCGGAACAGGTTTTGATCGTATTGTTCGGATATTCTCACGATTGGCCCGATCGGGAAATGATCCAGCGTGTCACACGACGGACGTTGGCCGGAGGGGGCGCACTCTTGCTTGCTGGCGAGGAACCCGCACAACTGCAAGCCTGCTTTCCCCGTCCAACGGGGTTATCCATTAGCCGCGAGCGGGTGTTCAGCTTGAACCCCCTTGCGTGTTTCGATCATTACCCCGGCAGCCCGTACCCCGTGGCAAGGCCATCCGATGTTGCCGGGCTGGGGGAACTACTGCGTGTCCTCCCGCGCACGGCCACCAACCACCCCGCCGCCCTGACGCTCACCCGGCCATCTCACTATGCTCAGACCGTGCTGGCGGGCTTTCCCAGCCATTGCCGCCTGGGGGCCGACGATCAGACACTGGCGGAGAATCAAGGATTGCTCGTGGTCGGCTCCAGCCCCGATCCCCAACGCCCGTACCGCACGGCCATTTTGTCAGACCCCAGCATTTTGACGAATCAGATGCTCGCCCTTGCGGACCCGCAGGGAAACGGGCCGCAGAATCTCCTATTCGCCCATCGACTGATTCAATGGCTCCAAGCCCCCACGAATCGTTCCTACTGCGTCTTCATGGATTATGGCCGCCCACGGGATCGGTTCTATCCGCTCATCACCCCGCCGCCGTTGCCCATTCCGCCGTTGCCGAACCCACTGGACCCCCAGTTGCAAGCAAAGCTGACCAACGCCGCCAACCACGCACTCACCAACCTGGAAGATCAGGACGGATTCAATCGCCGCATCATCGGGGAACCCGGCGATCGCCGCCGATTTTTCGCCTTCCTGCGGACTGTGGCCATCCTGACCGCGATGCTGACCCTACTGGTTTTCCTGTACCGCTTCTGGGCTGCTCGCCACAAACCCGAACCTCGGTACAACGCCCCGAAACACGCGGCACCACCCCACACACGCGATCCCATCCAGGCGGGCCGATCCACGCCGCCTCTCTCCGAGACGGCCCGGCTCGTTCTGCGGGAACTGTTCCGGGATCAGGGAGCCCCCACCATCGAAGAGGCCGAACCGCTCCCACCCCTGGCGGTCACGGGGCAGCATTCTCGTACTCTAAAAAAGAACATCCAGCACTTGTGGCGATTGCTCACAATGACTCATACCGATAAAGATATTCCACAAAAGGATCTGGAATCTATGATCGCATCCGTGTGGAATGCCGCACAGGCCGGGCAATGGCGATTCCTCCCGACCGGGGGAGAACAATGAATCGGAGCCCATATTCCCCTGCGGTCACCCCCACCGCCACAGACCCCGCGACGCTGCTGGCTCACGATGCCGCCGCGCTGCGCCAGCGGGTGTTAGCGGCCGTCGATCAAGTCGTGGTCGGAGCCGAGGACGTGGCCGAGGGGTTTTTGATGGCCTTGCTCTCCGGCGGGCATGTGCTGCTGGAAGGTGTCCCCGGTGTCGCCAAGACGACCCTCTCCAAAGTGTTCGCTCGACTACTCGGCTGTGAATACCAACGGATCCAGTTCACCCCCGACCTCATGCCGTCCGACATCACCGGCACTTCGGTTTACGATCGGAACATCAGCGATTTCACCTTACGGCATGGCCCGATCTTCTGTCAGGTGCTGTTGGCCGATGAGATCAACCGTGCCCCGGCGAAAACACAATCGGCCCTGCTGGAAGCGATGCAGGAATATCAGGTCACGATTGATGGGCAGACGCTCTTGCTCCCGCGACCGTTCCTGGTGCTGGCCACGCAAAACCCCGTGGAACAAGAAGGGGTCTATCGGTTGCCCGAAGCGCAACTGGATCGGTTTCTCTTGCGGATCGTCATGGGGTATCCCGGCTTCGAGAACGAAGTCAACATGCTGAAGTTGCACGGCCAGCCGACCGCGGAGCCCTCGGCGATTTTCACCCCTGAGACGATCTTACACCTGCAAAAGCAGCTGCCGGCCATTTATGGGAATGATGTCCTCTTTCGATACATCATTGAACTCGCTGAAGCGACCCGCACGCACCCAGATGTGGCGTTGGGGGCGAGTCCGCGGGCCGCGCTGGGGTTGCTGCGCAGTGCCCGAGCCCGAGCCGCTCTCCACGGGCGCCACTTCTTCACGCATGAGGATGTCCAAGCCGTCGCTCCGTTGGTTCTGAATCACCGGATCATCTTGCGGCCAGAAACAGAAATCGAAGGCCGAACCGTCGAGGAGATTCTGCGAGAGGTTCTGGCAAGTGTGCCCGTTCTCAATAGCGATCATGAGATCCATCATCTCCAATCACCCGGAGCATGAAAGTGCTTACCGCTCGTGGCTGGTGGTTTCTCTTGGCTGTCAGTCTCATCAGTCTGTTCGGAATCGTCGCTCTCGGCTGGTGGTCCGCAACGATTCCCCTGCTGGGATTGACCGCCTTGGTATGGTTTGCCTATGAATGGCTCAAGTTTGCCAGTGAGTATCATTCCACGGCCACACGCCTCATCCTGCAACGCACGATTCAACAATCCCATCGTGATGCGGTAGCACTGTGGGCACAAACCCCGTTCACAGTGCGTGTGACGCTCTCCGCGCGGGACGGACTCGGTTTGCCGTTCGTGGTGGTCGAGGATGAAATCGTATCGAGCCAGGGAACCCGCACGGCGACCCGCTTTCAGGGAAGCCTCACGCCCGAAACTCCGTTGGAACGAGAATACGTCGCACGGTGTGACGATCCCGGCATGATTCGGCTGGAAGGCGTGCAGATCCGCCTTTCCGACCCGGCCGGGTTCTTTTATCGCCGCCTCTTCCTGCGTGCCCCACAAGAACTCCTCGTCCTCCCGCCGTTGGTCGATACCCGTGGGCGGCCCTGTAGCCGTAAACGATTCAATGCCTTGCCCCCACCCGGTTTGCATCGCGTTCGCCGACCGGGGAACAGCAACGAACTCCTCGACCTCCGCGATTACCGCCCCGGCGACCCTCCCAAGTTGATCGCCTGGCGACCCACCGCCCGCCGGGACAAACTCATTACGCGGGAATTTGAGAGTGAAGTTCCCGTGCGTTCGCAACTGTTCGTCGATGCGTCCGAAGCGGCCCAATCGGCGGTGTCCGGCATCCCGCCCGTGGCTCGGTTCGCGCAACTGGCCTCCGCGATTGCTCAAACCGCGATGAGCAACCGTGATTATGTCGGCCTGACGATTTTTGACGATGTTCAATCAGAATATCTTGCGCCCGCACGGTCAGAATCGCATCTGATTCGCATAACCCGTCTCCTGGCGACCGCAGCGGCTCGGTTCCCCGGCATCCGATCCGCGACACCGAATGAATTGACGGAATGGGCTTATCCTGTCGCGGTCAAATACTACCCCGAGTTGCTCCAACCGCGCGTCAATTCCCGACCATTCGGGTTATTCTGGCAGCCAGTGAGTGACTCACGCCTGTTGATTCTCGTTTTCATCCTGATGTCGTGGCCCCTATTCGCCTTGCAGCCTTACATATTGGAAAATCTCTCCCTCTTCGTGGAAACAGTCGTTGCGCATGGGTATCGCTGGCAGACTCTTATCGCTATCATGATACTCCCCAGTTTACTCGCCGGTCTGCTCTGCCTTATTCATGGCATACGCGGGTTCCTACCCCGCCGCGCCCGACAAATTTCCCGGCGGAAACAACTGGCCGCCCTCTATGCGGAACTGGATCAAGCCGGGGCCGGTGCGATTGAACATTATTGGAATGATGACCCATCATTCGTGGAACGCAGCCAAAAATTTCTGAACGGGCATCGGGTGCCGCAACCGCGGGGAGGCATTCTGGCTTCTCAGTCCGTGGCACACTCCGCGGGTTCGATCGCGATTCTGGCACGGGCCATTCAAGCGGCCGTGAGCCGGGCACGCGATAATGAACTCTATATTATTACGATGCATCTTACGGATGATGATACTCCACTCGATCCACTCTTGAAAGCGGTACGTTTGGCACGCGCGCGGCATCATCATGTCTTATTGCTAATTCCCTCTCCACATGCGGAAACTCCCCCATTACCGTTGGAGAGTTCGGCTCCAAAACCCTTTGCGGCGATTGCACAGGAAGCCCAACGCAAATGTCGAGAACGCCGATTGGATGCTGTGCGGACCCAGTTCGCGGCGGTGGGGGTTCCCCTTCTGCGTGTTGATGCGACTGACACAATCTCATCCGTAATGGAACAATTTGACCGGCTTCGTGGAGTCCGCATCCGATGACGGTTCGCATTCTCACCACCGACACCGACACTCCGAAACGACCGGGCGTTCTGGAGATGCTGACGCAATCATCGTTGGGTCGTTGTTACTTGTTCACGGGTCTGGGGGCGCAATGTATCCTGGCGGTAGCGCTGGCCCAGGCGGGCGGTTTACCGGCATTGGCCCCGATTGTGATCGGCTGCCTGGGTTTGCTGATGCGGTGGACTGCCACGCCGATTCTCTTCCTAATGCTGTTCGTGTTCTTCCTCGCCTTCCCCGAGGGGTTGCCGGTCTGGAATGTTCGCTCAGATATTCCGCGCAGCTTTTGCCGAGTCAGCGACTTGATCCTTGTATTTGTAACCGTGGCCTATTTAGTCTGTTATTATCGTATGCTCGGCCTACTCCATGATGCCATGCCATCATCTCGCACTTCACGGGGTAGCTCGCAGGATTTATCACCTGTATTACGGCGAGAGAACCATTCATTTGAATCAGAATACATCCCTATCGCAGCGGTACTATTTATCGTCTTAATATTGGTTCAGATTGCTTATTTGATGATGAATCACTTATTGATCGACATGCGGGCGTTCCCACCCGTTCACTGGGTTGATGAATTCGCAACACGCCATCGGATGTCATGGACACCAGAGTTTCCCGTTGCATTACACCGATTGCTCGTCTTTATCCTAGGAACCACAATTATAGTGAGTATCGTCGGGTTCAGTCTTTGGTACTGGGGGCTCAACCGTCTCCAACCGCAGGAAGCCCGTATGATGATTCGAGACGTTTCCTGGCGAGAAAGCCGCCGAGAACTGAACCGCCAAGCGAAGTGGCGCGCCTGGGTGCAACGCCGGATGCCTCGACCATCATTCCTGGTGGAGATGCGGCAGTATCTCCAATGGATACTCTGGGTTGTTCTGGTTGTACTCATCCTCATTCTCGTGATAGGCGGCATCAGTTACATTCGGTTCATCATGGAATGACATTCCCGGAATATCGGTGACTCGATCGAGGATGGATTATGAGTATCTGGTTACGCGAGTTAGCTGGCTGGGTGCTGCTTGGCACCGGATTAGCCGCTTTTGGGATGTGTTATTATGTCTTCTTACTCAATCGCCGGGTAATCGAGGCGGCAGGGTTGACATTCATTGGCTTTGTGATCTTCCGGGCAGGGTTACATTTATTGAAGGTGGCCATAGCGGCTCGCATCGCGCATACACCCGTACACCCACCAGATGCGTCACCCACGAAGGTATCATCCTCGTCTTGATTACCGATGCTGCATTCCTGACATACTGCACAAGAGCCGCAGGCATGATTCCATTATGTGTGATCTTTGATGCTGTTGGTACATTGATCCATCCTGACCCGCCGGGACCGGAAGTCTATGTGGCCGCGGCGGCACGTTTCGGGGTTGCCGCGGATTTGCCGACCGTGCGTGAGCGTTTCCGCCGAGCTTTTGCAGCGGAAGAATCCCGCGACGCAGTCGGGGGTTGGCGTGTCGATGAAGCCCGTGAGCAGGAACGCTGGCGAAATATCGTGGCGGATGTTTTACCGGGATCACCCGATGAATGCTTCCGTTATCTCTTCGATTATTTTGCGTTGCCGAGTGCCTGGCATGTTGCGGATGACGCGGTCGAAGTGATACGCGATTTGATGGGTCATCCTATCACAATGGGGATTGCCTCCAATCTGGATGCACGCCTCCATTCCATCTTGGCGGGTCATCCTTCGCTGGCTCCCCTGCTGCCGCATGTCTTTATCAGCAGTGAGATCGGATTCCGCAAACCGCACCCCGAGTTTTACCATCACATCACTCACAAGATGAACTGTCGCCCACGACAGATTCTTTACGTTGGCGATGATCGCCAGAATGATTTTGATGGTGCCCAGAACGCGGGGTTGCGAGCCGTTCTGTTCGATCCGAGCGGTCGGCATTCTGATCTATCTCAGCGCATCTCCAGGTTGACGGAATTGATCGCACTGTTCCCCGCATGAATCCGCGACTTCCGGCCTGAGTGGTTGCCAGTCCCGGTTCACTCGGGTATGTTGCCCATAACGGACCCCCACAGCCGATTTCCTCTTCCCCCGGCCTGCTCATGCGCTCCTGGTTCCGCACGGAAGATACTCTCGCCGTTATCCTCGGCTTCTTGATGGTCACACTGAGCATGGGTGTCGTCAAGGGCGTGGACTTGCTCGGTTGGGTCGTGCAGGCCAAGGTCTGGGCCGATCCTGCTCTGGCGATTGTGCCAGTCTCGAAAGCCTATGCAAACCTCGGCGGCCTCGGGAGTTTCGCGCTGACGTATGCCGTTCTGGTCCTGCTCCTCTCATCGGGTGCGTGGTTCCTGGGGGAACGCCCTACCCGCTTCGCGGTACGGTTCGTCGTGCTGTTCCCGATTGCGTATTTCTGCTGGGTTCTGGGCCACTATGTGACGATCGCGGCGACACCGGACAAGTTGAAAGCGTTTGAAGGGGCGACATGGTCGCTCGGATTGACGGGTGAAGCGGGGTATCTCGTGGCGTTGATCGCGGGGTTACTCCTTGGCAATCTGAGTCCGCGGATTGCGGCGTGGTTCGCCCCGGCAGCCCGTTCGGAACTGTACATCAAGACGGCCATCGTCATCCTTGGGGCGGCTCTGGGTGCCAAGGCGGCGGAGGCTTCGGGCATCGCTTCCGCGATTCTGTTTCGTGGGTTTGCCGCCATCGTGGAAGCGTATCTGATTTACTGGGCGTTGGTGTATCTCGTGGCCCGCACGATCTTTGGGTTCAGTCGGGAATGGGCGGCTCCGCTGGCGGCGGGGATTTCGATTTGTGGCGTGTCCGCGGCCATCACGACGGGGGCGGCGATTCGTGCCCGGCCCGTGGTGCCCATCATGGTGTCTTCGCTGGTCGTGGTGTTCTCCGTCATTGAGATGTTGGTGCTACCCGCCGCCGCGAAATACTTTCTGGCGGATGAACCGATGGTCGCGGCTGCCTGGATGGGGTTGGCGGTCAAAACGGATGGAGCCGCGGTGTCCTCAGGGGCCATCACCGCGTCGATGGTGCTGCCGGACAGCAAGAACGGGCAGGAATGGATGCTGCTGACGACCTCCACCGTCAAAGTGTTCATCGATATGTTCATCGGTATTTGGGCGATTCTGCTGGCCGCGATTTGGGCCACCAAGATCGACCGCAAACCCGGAGAAGGATCACGCGGTGTCCCGTTCGCGGATATTTGGCAGCGGTTCCCCAAGTTCGTCTTCGGCTACATGGCCACGTTTGCCGGGTTCCTCGCCCTGGGGCTCTCGATGCCAGAGCAAGTCAAAACACTCAAGTTCGGAACCACGGAAGCGGAACAGATGCGGCGCATCTTCTTCGTCCTGACGTTCTTCGCCATCGGGTTATCCGCGAACTTCCGGCGACTCTGGGCGGAAGGGTTGGGGAAACTGGCTTTAGTGTACGTCGTCAGCCTGTTTGGGTTCGTCATCTGGATCGGGCTGGTGATTTCGTTCCTATTCTTCGGCGGCGTGCAACCACCCGCGGCAACCCTGACGGGGAACTGAGTTCATCATGGAACATCCCGCGAAACCGAGCGATGCCGAAATGGCTTCGGAATTGGCACGCGTCAAAGCGGAGCCGTTGCTCCCAGCGGAAAAATGGCTGATCGGTGGCAGCGTCTCACTCGGCATCCTGCTGCTCTTGTTGTTACTGTGGGTGAGTCGGGTGTATTTCCCGGTCGAAGTCTGATTTGTTCTTTGTCGGAAAACCGGGGGCTGTCGTCCCCGGTTCCATTCTCAAAAACCGGGGGCTGTCGTCTCCGGTTCCGTTCCTTCATCTCAAAATCAAACCATCCCACCGGGTTTGCGGATTCGACTGCCAATTTCAGCACGCCCACTTCCGACCGCTTCTGCCAGATTGGCACGAAACCCGTGGACACTGACACCACCGCAAGTCATAACCACTTCACAACAAGCAACTTGTGATTACTCATCGAACGAGGCACGCGGGTTGCTCTCGTTTGGGCATTCCTCTGTTCCCTGATTCCCAGAGGCGGATCGATACGATGGCAGCTAAACAACTGACGTTCGCGGATGATGCCCGGCAAAAACTGCTGGCCGGCGCAAGCAAACTGGCTCGGGCCGTCCGAGCGACTCTTGGGCCACGCGGCCGAAACGCGGTGCTCGACAAAGGCTGGGGTTCCCCCACCGTCACGAAAGACGGTGTCTCCGTCGCGGAAGACATCGACCTGGTCGACCCATTCGAGAACATGGGCGCGCAACTGGTGAAGGAAGCCGCCAGCAAGACTTCCGATGTCGCTGGTGACGGCACCACCACGGCAACCGTTCTCGCCGAGTTCATCTTCCGAGAAGGACTCAAGGCCGTCGCCGCCGGGTCCGACCCGATGGGCGTCGTCCGGGGCATTCAGACCGGCGTGAGCAAAGTCGTCGACGAACTGCACAATATCGCCGAGAAAGTCGATGCGAAGGATAACAAGTCCATCACCGAAGTCGCCAGCATCGCGGCTAACAACGATAAAGAAATCGGCAAGAAACTGGCCGAGGCGATGAAGTTGGTCGGGGCCACCAATGGTGTCATCACCATCGAGGAAGGCAAGACGGCCGATACCGAAGTCGTCGTCGTCCAGGGGATGCAGTTCGACCGCGGCTACCTCAGCCCGCACTTCGTCAATAACCAGGAGTCGGTCACTTGCGAATTTGACAACCCGTACATCCTGATCTTTGAAGAAAAGATCAGCAATGTGAAAGACCTGATTCCGCTGCTCGAAAAGACCAGCCAGCAAAAAGTGCCACTGTTCATCATCGCCGAAGACATCGAAGGCGAAGCCCTGGCCACCCTGGTGCTGAACAAGCTCAAAGGTGTCCTGCAAGTCTGTGCCGTCAAGGCTCCCGGCTACGGCGATCGTCGCAAAGCGATGCTCGAAGACATTGCGATCCTCACCGGCGGTCGGGCCATCTTCAAGGATCTCGGCATTCAGCTGGAGTCGGTCGAACTCAAGGATCTCGGCCGGGCCAAAAGGGTCAAGATCGACAGCGAAAACACGACCATCACCGAAGGCAAAGGCGACAAAAAAGCCATCGATGGTCGCTGCGAACTGATCCGCAAGGAAATCGACAAGACCGACAGCGAATACGACCGCGAAAAACTGCAAGAGCGTCTGGCCAAGCTCGCGGGCGGGGTCGCTCAGGTGAAAGTCGGCGGTGCCACCGAAACCGCGATGAAAGAACGCAAGGCGCTCTACGAAGACAGCCTGCACGCGACCCGTGCCGCGCTGGCGGAAGGGATCGTCCCCGGCGGCGGTGTGGCTCTGCTGAACGCCCGTAAAGTTCTCGACAAGTCCAAAGGCGACGGCGATGAAGATGTCGGCCTGCGCGTGCTGTACCGCGCTCTCGAAATGCCCGCTCGGATGATCGCCGAGAACGCCGGGAAAGATGGCACCGTCGTCGTGGCCAACATTCTCAAAGGCAAAGACAAGAACTTCGGCTACAACGCCGATACCGACGAATACGAAGACCTCCGCAAGGCCGGTGTCATCGACCCCGTGAAAGTCACCCGCTCCGCGCTCCAGAACGGGGCCAGCGTCGCCTGCCTGCTCCTCACCACCGAAAGCATGATCGCCGACATCCCCGAAAAGGATAAAGGCGGCGACGACCATCACCACCACGACGAAATGGGTGGCATGGGCGGCATGGGTATGGGTGGCATGGGCGGTATGGGTATGGGTGGCATGGGCGGCATGATGTAAAACATTTCGTTCATGGTTCCTGGTCCCCAGTCCAATGTGGCAAACAATCCCACGGACAGCGGACCAGAGCCATGAACTCTTTTCCATAACAGACATTCATATTCTGAGGAGATCGATTCATGGCGAAGAAAGACGCGGGGGCCGCTCTGAGCCTGCGACCACTGGATGATCGGGTGGTGGTCGAAGCTCTCGAAGCTCAAGACAAAACCGCGGGCGGCATCCTGCTCCCGGATACGGCCAAACAGAAGCCGCAACAAGGCAAGGTCATCGCCGCTGGACCCGGTCGCCTCCGTGATAACGGTGAGCGTGCCGCCCTCGCCGTGAAAGTCGGCGACATCGTGCTGTTCGGCAAATACAGTGGCTCCGATGTCGAAGTCGGCGGACGGGAACTCAAAATCCTGCGCGAATCCGACATCCTCGGCAAACTCGAAAAATAACACCATCATTGCTCTCACGCCGAGCCGCGAAGACGATGCGACAATGACGGTAAGACTCAAGATTCCATGTGTGGTTTGCCGTTTTCGCTGTTCCTCGACATCTTTGTGACTCTGCGTGAGACATCTTCTCGGAGACACTCATGGCGAAGCAATTGCTCTATACCGACGATGCCCGGAAGAAGCTGCTGGCTGGCGCGGAAAAGCTGGCCAAAGCCGTCGGTGTTACGCTCGGGCCAACCGGGCGGAACGTCATCATCGACAAATCGTTCGGCGGCCCCACCGTCACCAAGGACGGCGTGACCGTGTCGAAGGAGATCGAACTCCCCGACCCGTTCGAGAACATGGGCGCGAAGCTGGTCAACGCCGTCGCTCAAAAGACCTCGGACACGGCCGGTGACGGCACCACGACCGCAACGGTACTCGCTCTGGCTCTCTATCAGGAAGGCTTGCGGAACATCACCGCCGGTGCCAACCCGATGGCGGTCAAGAAGGGGATCGACAAGGCCGTCGCCAAGGCGATCGAACACCTGGAGACAGCGCTGACCAAGAAGCTGTCCAAGAAGGAAGAAATGGCCCAGGTGGCCAGCATCTCCGCGAACAACGACCCGAAGATCGGGGCCATGATGGCCGATGCTTTCGAGAAGGTCGGCAAAGACGGGGTCATCACCGTCGAGGAAGGCAAGACCTCGGATACCCAACTCGAATTCGTCGAAGGGATGCAGTTCGACAAAGGGTACATCAGCCCCTACTTCGCCGCTGGCAACCCGGACCTGAAGTGGGAAGCGAACAACCCGCTCATCCTCATCTACGAAAAGAAACTTTCGAACGTCCGTGAGTTCCTGCCGCTGCTGGAAAAGGCCCACCAAGCCAATCGGCCGCTGCTCATCATCGCGGAAGATGTCGAAAGCGAAGCCCTGGCGATGCTGGTCGTCAATAAGCTCCGTGGCCTGCTCGACATCTGCGCCGTGAAAGCTCCCGGCTTCGGCGACCGTCGCAAAGCCATGCTCGGCGACATTGCCACGCTCACCGGCGGCACCTACGTTTCCGAAGACCTGGGCATCAAGCTCGAAAACGTCGAACTCGATCACCTCGGCTCCGCGGATCAAGTCGTGGTCGACAAGGAAAATACCACGATCATCTGTGAAAAGCTCGACAAGAAGCGGCAAGCCGCCATCGAACAGCGGGTGCAACAAATCCGCACGCAGATGGATCAGACCGAATCCAGCTACGACAAGGAAAAATTCTCCGAACGGCTGGCCAAGCTCGTCGGCGGCGTAGCGATTGTCCGCGTCGGTGCGGCCACGGAAGCCGAGATGAAGCAGACCAAAGGCCGTGTGGAAGATGCCTTGCACGCGACCCGCGCCGCCGTGGCCGAAGGAATCGTCCCCGGTGGCGGCACGGCCCTCATCCGCTGCGTGCCGATCGTCGAGGAACTCGCCGAGAAGCTCAAGGGGGATGAGAAGGTCGGAGCCGAGATCGTGGCCCGCGCCTTGCAGAAGCCGCTCCGCACCATCGCCGAGAACTGCGGGGAAGACGGTGCCGTCATCGCCGATGAAGTGGCAAGCCGTGGTGAGAAAAACGCCAACACCGGCTACAATGCCAATAGTGGCGAGTACGTCGACATGTTCAAGGCGGGTATCATCGACCCTCTGGTTGTGACCAAATCCGCCCTGACCAATGCTTCCAGCATTGCTGGCTTGATGTTGACCACGGAAGTCATGATTACCAAAATCGACGAAGAGGACAAGAAATCCGGCAAGATCGCCGGGGCCATTGCCTAAGAGTCGACAGTAAACAGCTTGCAGTAAACAGCTTGCAGTGAACAGCTTGCGGTTGGCGGAAGACAGTCACACAGTTGACGACGGTCTTCCCGCCAACTGTTCATTGTTGATGGTCAATGGTCCACTGCTAGCTGTCCATTGCTCATGGTTCGCTGTCCACTGTTAGCTGCCCATTGTGAGCGGATCGATTATGGCCAAGCGCTGTTATTATGAAGTGTTGTCCGTCAGCAAGTCGGCGAGTGAAGATGAGGTCAAAAAGGCCTATCGTAAGCTCGCTCTGCAATACCACCCGGATCGTAATGTTGGAGACAAGGACGCGGAAGATAAATTCAAAGAAGCCACAGAAGCCTACGAAATCCTGATCTCCGCCGAAAAGCGAGAGCGTTACGACCGTTTCGGTCACGCCGGCGTTGAGAACATGGGCAACGGTGGTGGGTCCGGCTTCCAGAACGTCGATTTGGGCGATCTGTTCGGCGACCTGCTCGGCGGTTTCTTCGGTGGCGGTGCCTCCGGGGGCCGTCGTCGTTCCGGGCCGCAACCGGGACGAGATGTGCAAGTGGTGCTGGACATTACGTTGGTCGAAGTCGCCACGGGTGTCAAGAAATCGGTCACAATCCAGCGGGAAGATCATTGCGAAGCCTGTAACGGTCAAGGGGCGAAGTCGGGTACCAAACCCGCGCCGTGCCGCCGTTGTAACGGCCAGGGTGTCGTGATTCAACGACAAGGCTTCTTTCAAGTTCAACAGACGTGCCGATCTTGTGATGGAGCCGGGGTTGTGATTACCGATCCGTGCCCCAGTTGCCGAGGGCATGGCAAAATCACGGGCCGCCGGACCCTGGATGTGGAAATCCCGGCAGGTGTCGATACCGGCGACCGCATCCGCTACCCCGGCCAGGGCGATGCCGGGGGCACGAACGCTCCCCGTGGCGATCTCGAATTCGTACTCCGCGTGAAAGAGCATCGTTTCTTCCAGCGAGACGGTCAGAATCTGGTCTGCCAGTGGCCGATTACCTTCAGTCAGGCGGCCCTGGGAGCCACGCTCGAACTGACCACGATTACCGGCGACAAAGTTCGGCACGAATTGCCGAAAGGCACACAGACTGATGAAGTCTTACGACTGACTGGGCACGGCCTACCCGCTCGACGTGGCGGCCGACGCGGCGACTTACTCGTACAGGTTGTGGTCGATACTCCGCAACATCTGACCCCGGAACAAGAAGCGTTGTTTCGCCAACTCGCGGAACTCGAACAACAACACACCGAACAGCCACCCCACCGCAAAAGTTTCTTCGCCCGACTCAAAGATTGGCTGACCGCCGAAGAGAAATAATCATCCTACCGCGACCACCTCGGCGCGGGTTCCCATCAGGTAGCCGTGCCCCGAACGGACGGCTCGTGGATTTGCTGGAGAATACGCTGTGTCGTCTGATCCTCAAGAAATTCCGGTGGATGCTCACCTGGAAGCTCCGCTGTTGTCGGTCAAGCTCGAACAGTTGGAAAAGCAGGTGGCCGATTACAAACTGCTGATCGCCGATTTCGAGAACGCCCGCCGTCGACTGGCCCAGGACGCGGAACGACAACGAAAATACGCTCAAGAACCGCTCGCCCGAGATTTACTCTCTGGCTTAGATAATCTTGAACGGGCTGTCGATGCGGCCACCAAGACCGGCGACAGCGGCGAGTTGGTAAAAGGTGTCAAAGCGACTCACGCTCTGTTTTTGGACATCCTCAAACGGCACGGCGTGACCCGTGTCGAGTCCGCGCCCGGCACCGCGTTTGACCCGACCGTTCACGAAGCCGTGATGCAGCAACCGACGAACGATTTTGAGCCGAACGTGATCGTGCAATCGGTTCAGAATGGCTAT
>JAIXLE010000211.1 GCA_026931725.1 Bacteroidales bacterium | reverse complement strand
TGTCCTCGATTTCCTGGTGCAGGCCGTCTCCGGCCAGAACCCGTCACTACTGCCCCAAAGGGCGTGAACGGTTACGATTATGTCACCGTGAACGATGGGCATATTCTCGATCTGTCCGAGTTTAACTAATCACGCACGAACCAATCGGAGACACAACATGCACATGTTCGTGACGATACGTGCGGCGATCATCGCGGGATGCATCGTGGGCGTGGTGGGGTGTGGTCCCGATACGCATACGATTTCAGGCCGTGCCCACTTCCGCGACGGAAAGCCGCTGGCCGCGGGGAACGTGGACATCGAGCAGCAAAATGGAAACTTCGGTGCATCCGCTCCACTAGCAGTCGATGGGAGCTTTACGCTACCAAACCTACCCGCAGGCGAATATGCTGTTTCGTTCAGCCAGGCGTTCATTCCCGGAATCACCCCAGACCCGACCACCGGCGACAAGGGACGGGCACCTTCGGGATTGCTCATTCATCAGCGTTTTTTGAAACCGGAAACCTCGGGATTGAAAGTGACCGTTCCTGTCGCGGGAGCCGTTGATTTCGTGGTCGAACAGTGATCGTGCGGGAATGTGGCCCTCTGGGTTCTTGGAGAACGCAAGGGCCACATCCACATCGTTCTTACCAATCTCGCCGCAAGCCGTCTCTCGCCCAATCCGATGGTTTCACCGCGTTACTGTCTCCGATGCGCGATCATCGAGATAGTCTGGGCGTTTCTGTTTTGTCGGATGGGGAAACGGTAAAATACCGATAACACGAAAACTGGCGATCCCTCACTCGGAGTCGATGACATGGCAACCCAGACCCCCATCGACCAAAACCGCAAAGCCCATCCCGCCGAATGGCCCCCCGAAGAAACCTTCTGGCAGACGTATTCGGCGAATCTCGAATTCCCAATCGCCACGGTCGTATCCATTCTCATTCATGCCGGATTGGTGGTGCTGTTCCTGGGTGTCCTCTATTTCGCCCTGCAATCTGGGGGCGATCAATCACCCGTGCCGATTACCCTCGTTGACATGGGCGGTTTTGAGGATCAGGGAAGCGGCTCTCCCGGTTCCGGCGACAACGCGGACCCGCTGAAACTCGGTGAGATGGCCCCGAATGCCCAAGATTATGAGGCTCTCCCCTTGCCGACGGATTTACCCACGGTGAAGGACGAAATCCAAAAACAGATCGCACTGGAAAACCCGCTCGCCACGATCCCACTTTCCGATGAGAAAGCCGCGGAACTGGCTCTGCTCGATAAGTCGATACGGGACAAACTGCTGGGCGTGGGCCAGAAACGGGGGAGTGGCGGTTCCTCGGGGAGTGGCGATAGCGGTCAGGCGGGCACCGGCCCCGGCGGTTTTGGGGCCGACACGACCCGCGCCCGAGGACTCCGCTGGGTCATCCGCTTCCGCACGGCGGACGGCCGAAATTACCTCGATCAATTACGGTCGATGGGAGCCATCATCATCGTCCCTGTGCCGCCGGACTTCAAGACGCGGATGCACATTTACCGGGATCTGAAGAACCCCACCCCCGGAGTCGTCATGACTTCGGAAGACTGGGACAGCCTCTCCAATCAGATTCGGTTTTGCGATTTCAAGCAGGAATCCGGCAAGCAAATCAGCGAGGCACTCGGTTTGCCGTTCACCGCGCCGTTCTTCTGGGCGTTTTTCCCGAAGGGGCTCGAAAACGAACTGGCCCGGATGGAGACATCGTACCAGAACCGCCGAGCCGAGGACATCGAAGAAACCGTATTCCAAGCCGTGCAACGCGGCGGCAGCTACGAATTGCAAGTGGCACGCCAGACTGTGAAACGATAAATCGTGTCATCAGTCAGCGGGTTGAAATGATCCATGCAAACTGTATGCCAACGAGCACCTTATTCACACATAAAATTCAACAATCATTCAAGTGCGATCCTCAGAAATAACACGACGAGAATGCACCCCGACAGCAGGCGGGGTGAAAAGATAGCCGTATCCGTCACAGTCAACATGCTAGTTGGAGAATCCGGTCACAATACAGGTATTAAACTCCACGAGGAGTTTTTTCTTACATGATCTTCACCAAATACGGAATGTGCCATCTGTCGGTGTGCGTGATCTCTCTGTTCGTTGTGGTGAATCGGTGAGTGCAACCGTGGTTGTTCCGGTATTTAACCGCGTGTGCGTTCGTGGGCGGCGTGGAGAAGGTCGATGACCTCGGGTAACGAGGCTTCTTGGAGTTTCTTGCCGCGTTTCTCCAACTGTTCCGAAAACCGAATCGCGGTTTCCTGCATCCGCTCATGGGTTTCGGCCGATCCCCCCAGAAGGATCATTTCTTCTGTACGGGTGATCCGCTTTTCACCATCCGTATTGTCTAACCCCATTCCGACAATTCCACTCACGGCTGGGGTATCCGGCGGTTGTGCCTTTTTCGGCATCACGACCACTCCGACACAGTTTATGAAATTCCGACAAGCTATCTTCTATTATTGCGCGAAATTTCAGGAAGTGGAGAGGTCACATTCCCGAAATCGCGTGAACCGACCCCCTCACCGCCGTTTCAGCGTGACCGGGATGCCACCTTTTGGCAGCAAAGTGATTTGCGGATCCATTTCCACAGGTGGGCCAGGGTCGATCGTGAATCGGTACTGTTGTCCGACACCCGCCAACAGAATCGCCGCCTCCATCAGCGCGAAAGCCTGACCGATACACACTCGTGGGCCACCGCCAAAGGGGTAATACGCATAGCGGGGAATGCGTTGGGCCAAGCCATCCAGCCAGCGTTCCGGGCGGAACTCTTCGGGGTCCGAGAAATAACGCGGGTCGCGGTGGCTAACCCACTGGCTCATGAAAATCGTCGTTCCTTTAGGGACACGGTAGCCACCCAATTCGAGATCGCACAGCGCTTCGCGGCCCACGAGATACACCGGCGGATACACACGCATGGCCTCGGTGAGTACCGCATCCGTGTAGGGCAGTTTCGTCAAATCGTCGATGCCGGGCGTGCGACCGCCGAGAACCGCGGACCATTCCGCCAAGAGCTTTTCCTCGACCTGGGGATGTTGTGCCAAGAGATACCAAGCCCAGGTGAGGGTCAACGCCGTGGTTTCGTGCCCCGCCAGATACAACGTCATCGCTTCTTCACGGAGTTGGCGATCGGTCATCGGTTGGCCATCATCGTCACGCGCTGCGATGAGCCGGGAAAGTAAGTCCGTCCCCGGTGTGGACCGGGTTCGCCCCCGCGCGATGTAACCATCCACGACGGAATATAAATGACGAATACCACGCTGAATACGGCGATTGGCCGGAGTAGGCACCCACAACGGCAGTAAGCCGCCACTGGAGAATAACCGCCCCGTCAAGTCCGTGAAGACATTCCGCAAAGCATGAACAAAAGTCTCCCGATCACCGGGGTCATCCAGATCGAAAAGTGTCTTCAGGGCAATCGCACTGGTCAATTCACTGAATTGTTCATGAATGTCTACTTGCTGGCCGTCCGACCAACGGGACACGGCGCGATCCGTCAACTCGGCCATGACCGGGACATAGGCTTGAATGCGGGACTTCAGAAACGCGGGCTGCGAAAGTTTGCGTTGCCGCAACCAAAAATCTCCTTCGCTGGTGACCAAGCCATTCCCGAGAACAGGTTTGTACAAGCGTGCGCCGAAGTGCTTGATATAGTGCCGAGCATCAGTGACGAGAACCTGTTCGATCAGGTCAGGATGGCTGGCCAGATAGACTCGCCGATGCGCGATGCGGAAACTAACCAGATCCCCATATTCCTGCGCCAGTTGCAGGTAAAAATCCAAGCGGCTCGCACGCAGTTTCCCGAGCATACCGAGGATCAGAGTGCCCCTGGGGCCGGGAGGCATCGCGGAATTGGGTCGGGTCGTGGGTATCGTGGCGTTCGGCATCGTGTCGTACCCGAAATGGGAAATCATCATCCTGTACGATTGTAGCCGGATGATGACCCATTGGATGCGCAGTCGGACGGTTTCCCCTCAAATACGGACACACTTGTCGAAAATGATTTCGCGCCCCAATGACCGCACCCGGTTCTGATGCGGGGCGATCCGGTGTTACCCGCGTGACGGGCGTTACCCGCGTTTGGGCCGGGAACTGATGTCGAACAGGCCGAAGATGTCGTCTTCGTTCAAGCCCAGCGAGGTCGGCTTATCAGCATCGGCGAGCAGGTCGTTGAAGACTTTGCGTTTCGCATCCAAAATGTCGGCGATCCGCTTTTCCACGGTATTCTCCGAGATGAACCGCGTCACCGTGACGGGGTGTTTCTGACCGATCCGGTGAGCGCGGTTGATCGCCTGATCCTCGATGGCCGGGTTCCACCACCGATCGAAGAGGAAAACATAGTTCGTGAATTGCAGATTCAAGCCGACGCTGCCGGTGCCATAACTCATCAGAATCACATGGCAACTGGGGTCGGCCTTGAAACGGTCGAGGATCGGGGTGCGTTCCGCTTGCGGGATGCGACCGTGATACTGGAGCGGGTTGAACTTCTCCAAAGCCGCCGCAATCGCCGTCAGCGGTTCCACCCATTGGCTGAAGACAATCGCTTTGTGCCCGTTGGCGGCGACTTCCTCCATGTCGCTGACGAGTTGTTCGAGTTTGGCGCTTTCGCCGGTACGCGGGTCGAAGTTGCAAATCTGCTTGAGCCGCATGACCAACTGGAAGACATGTTGCACCGTGATCGTGTCGCCCAGGGCGTTCAGCGTGACCACGCCTTCCTTCTCGGCGAGTTCGTAGGCGGCTTTCTGGGCGGGGGACAGTTCAATTTCCAGGTCACGGATCAGCTTGGGCGGCATGTCCGATTGCACCAGGTCTTTCGTGCGCCGTAAGATGCTATCCTGGGTCAGCACCCGCAGTTGCTTCGGTGGTGTATCCTTCGGAATGCGGCCCGGATCGACGAACGCAAAAATGTTCGCCAGATCGTCGGGATGGTTTTCAACTGGGGTGCCGCTCAGCGCCCAACTCCGCGCACGCGGGATCGACTTCACCACCTCCGCCGTCTTGGAACCGGGGGTTTTGATCCGTTGGGCTTCATCGAGAACCACCACATCGAAGAACGTCTTCGGATGCGCGGCCATGTCCGCGTCGCGGGTCAGCGATTCATAGTTAATCAGCTTGAGCGGGCAGTTCGAGGAATGCCAGGTGGCTCGCCGCAACTCCGGGTCGGCTGGGAACACTTCAAATGGCACATCCGGCGCCCAGAGTTTCAGCTCGCGGCTCCAGTTGAAGATGAGCGGTTTCGGGGCAACGAGCAAGGCATTGCGGATCATCCCCTGATGGAACATCAACCGCAGCGAGAGGATCGTCTGAGCGGTTTTCCCCAGGCCCATCTCATCGGCCAGCAGGGCACCTTGCCGGGGCATCAGGAAGGCGATTCCTTCCAATTGATAGGGGAACGGCTCAAACGGCACGCCCAGTGAACGGCCATCGAATAGACCATCCAGCGGTGGCTGGAGCAAATACAACAATCGGTCTTTGAAAATAACCGTATCCGCAGTGGGACGCGGGCGGATATGTTCTTTCGGTTTGCCGGTTGGGTCTGTGTGGTCGTCCGGGAGTTCGGCCAGTTCGACGACACGGCGGCCCGCCGGTTTCTCCGCTGGTTCAGAACGCGGTGGCGGCGGTTTGTCGAATTCCGGTGGCGGAGCGGGAAATTTCCACCCTTCCGTCTGAACATTCAGTTCGAGTCGGCCAAGTGGTCGCACCCACGGCGGATTCGCCAGCATTTTGGAATCGCGGACGCTCACCGTCAGTGGACGTTCAAACCGGGGATGCGGCAACGCATCCAGTTCGCCGAGCAGGTCGATTTCGAGAATGACATGCTCATCCTGAGCCATACCCTCGGTTGGGAGCGTGGGGAATTCTTCCTCATGCGGCACGATTGGCTACCCCCATTTTGCGGGCTTCCGATACGGCTTCCCGTACCCGCACGAACGGTTCACTCAAATCCACGGACTGATCCACCTTATCGAGCGCGGCTTCAATCTCTGGTCGATCGTGGGCAAACTTCGCGGACAGAACCAATGGCACGGATGATCGCGGATGCGTGAAGCCGATCACATCGGCGGGGAGTGCCGCCAGCGGGTCCGCGGAACCGGGGTGTTCGGGAGCCAACCCCACGACGGGGATGTTGATTTGTGCCCGCAACCCCAGGGCCGCGAGGCTATCCACGATGACGAGTCCCGGTTGCGTGGCCGTCTTCTCGATCAGTGTCTTGCCGATCAGTTCCGTATGGAGGTACTCGCTCAGGGTGGGGCCATACAGAATCTGTTGCACCTTATTGGGTTGCACGGCGCTACTGAGTCGGAACTCCAGTGGCCGCCCCCAGGTGTTCGTCACGAGATAGCCACCCAGTACCCCGCCCACGTCCTGGAAAATCGACAGGAACCCGAGATTGCCCGAATTCACACTGGCGGCCGGTGCGGGTTGGGGTGCCGATGCGGGAGGAAGAGGGGTGTCAGTCACGGTGATTGTCCCACAGAGTCATGGTGCAACACAGTCGCCTAACGGCAACGCGCGTTATTCCCAACATCGGCCTGGCGGGTTCGGAAGATTCACTAACTTCACCATTGTGAAACCATCCCCGGAATGAGGCACGCGGAACCGTCCGCAATGGTTCCCCAGTCTACGGAAGTCGTTTTATCTTCCTGAGTTGACGCGAAATCACAGGTTCAAGCCTCCTTTCCCTGCACCCGAAACATTATCAGGCCGATCAACAAAGTAAAGAAATTGCCCTTCCCCTCAGTGTCAAAATCGTACAATATACAAAGACCTCAGTAGACCCGTTGCGAGGTTGCGTGTATTCCGGCACGACGGCGGCACTGGCTACCGGGTCAGATTTTCGCTTTCTTGCTGAAAATTGAATGGATCGACATTATGTCCACTACAGAAGCCTTGGCCGACGAAACCAGTACGGCAACTCCTGCACCGGCTCCCAAACACTCGCCGATTGAGGCGATCAAAACCGCGAGTCGCTACCTGCGGGGGAACCTCGCCGCGGAGTTCGCTGATCCGAATACCGATCACATCACGGAAGAATCCAAGCAGATTGTCAAATTCCACGGCAGCTACCAGCAGGAAGACCGGGATGCCCGGAAGAACCGCGCCAAAGCGGGTACCGGCAAAGCCTATATGTTCATGCTGCGGCTCAAGTTGCCCGGTGGGCGTTTGAAGCCGAATCAGTACCTGACGATGGACCGGCTCTGTGAGCAGTACGGTAACGGCACACTCCGCTTCACGACCCGACAAAGTATCCAGCTGCACGGTGTCCTCAAGCACAACATGAAACCCACTATCATGGGGATCAACGCATGCTTGTTGACCACCCTGGGCGGTTGTGGGGACATCACCCGGAACGTCATGTGCTGCCCGGCCCCCTACACGGACCCGGCCCGTCAGCAGATGCGGGAACTCTCCGAAGCCGTGGCCGCTCACCTGGCACCACGCTCCGGCAAGCAGGCCTATCACGAAGTTTGGCTCAACGGCGAAAAGCTGGACATCCCCGAAGAGGTCGAGGAAGCCGAACCGATCTACGGCAAAGTGTATTTGCCACGGAAGTTCAAGTGCGGTTTCTCCCTCCCGGATGACAACTGCGTCGACATTCGCGCCCAATGTCTTGGCTTCCTCTGCATCAAGGAAAACGGCCTACCCATCGGCTACAACTTGTACGTCGGCGGCGGCCAGGGGAAATCGAACAGCTTGGACACGACATACCCGTTGCTGGCGGAGCCGATCTGCTTCCTCCTCCCGGAAGAAGTCGTTGGCGCAGCGGAAGCCGTCTGCAAGTTCTTCCGCGATCACGGCAACCGGGTCGACCGGAAACGGGCGCGTCTGAAGTACATCATCAAAGATTGGGGCGTGGAGAAGTTCCGCGAAGTCTTCTTCCGGGATTATCTCAAAACGCCGGGCCGCCCTTTGAAAGATGTCCCCATTACCAACCTGGACCTGCACCTGGGCTGGCACCCGCAAGGTGACGGCAAGTGGTTTGTGGGTATCTCCGTCGAGAATGGCCGCGTCAAGGATGAAGGCACCCTGCGGCTCCGTTCCGGGTTACGGAAGATCGTCGAAACCCTGCAATGCGATGTCCGCGTGACACCGCAGCAAGATGTCCTCCTCTGCAACATCGACCCGGCCCGCAAGGGAGAAATCGATGCCTTGTTGACCGAATACGGCATCCCACGCCCGGAAAGCCTGTCGATGGTGCAAAAGTGGAGCATGGCCTGCCCGGCAACCCCCACTTGCGGACTGGCCATCACGGAATCCGAGCGGTCCCTGCCCGGCATAATCGACGAGTTGGAAAAAATCCTGGACGAACTCGGCCTCGGCAACGAACCGATCAGCGTCCGCATGACCGGCTGCCCGAACGGTTGTGCCCGCCCCTTCCAAAGTGAGATCGGCCTCATCGGACGCAGTGGGACCAAGTACACCATCTACGTCGGCGGGGATAGCTTTGGCCGTGGACTCAACGAAATGCTGCAAGACGGCGTTCCGATTGAACAGATTGCCCCGAAACTCAAGCTGGTCTTCGAGAGCTTCAAAGCCGAGCGAGAGGGCCAGGAACTGTTCGGAACCTACTGCAAGCGGGTCGGCATGGAGAAACTCCGCGGACTCCTCAGCGCGTAAGTGTTCGGGTTGTGGCTCCGCCCGGTGCCTCGTACCGGGTGTCGTTATGGCACCCACAACGTATCGCCCCCGGAACAATCGATTCCTCAAATGTCTGACGTGCATACGCAACTCCGACTGCATCTCTTCGCTCTCCAGGCGGCCGGGGTCGAATTTCTGCCCGTTCCGCCACCGCGAACCGCCCCATCGGCTCCACGGGTGGTTGCCGCACCGACGGCCCTGCCCACGGCGGCCATCCCGACCACGGCTCCGACCCCAGTCTCAGTCTCCGCCCCAGTTCCCCCGGCGGTTCCGATGGTCGATCCGTTGGAAATCCGCCGAATCGCCCTGGACCAATTGGCGACCACCGTCGCGGCTTGTGCGCGGTGCCCGGAACTGTACGCCACCCGCACCCAGACCGTGTTTGGCGCAGGACCGCTGGCCCCCGAATTGTGCTTCGTCGGTGAAGCCCCCGGTGCCGACGAAGACCGTCTCGGCCAACCGTTCGTCGGGGCAGCGGGGCAACTCCTCACCAAGATCATCACGGCGATGGGGATGAAACGCGAGGAAGTCTACATCTGCAACACGTTGAAATGCCGACCACCGATGAACCGAACCCCGAGCAGCCAGGAATGCGCCAATTGCCGGGAGTTCTTCGATCGACAATTGGAACTGGTACGACCGCGGTTCCTCTGCTGCCTGGGTGCCGTAGCCGCGCAGAATGTGTTGCAATCGCCACTGAGGATCGGCCAGCTTCGGGGTCGATTCCATGAATATCAGGGGATACCCGTTCTCTGCACGTTCCACCCGGCCTATCTGCTCCGCGATCCTTCCAAGAAAAAAGAGTGCTGGGATGATTTGAAAATGCTCCTCCGCAAAATGGGCCGACCCATCCCCGGTGAGAAGTAGGTTTCCCCCCCTTCCCTGTGAAAGATTCCAACCGAAAAAAGGTAAGCCACGGTATCTGGTTGCCGGAGGTAGGAAGGATCGTTTAGAATCTCAGGACATCCTCGAATCTTCACCATGTTTCATAGGGCGGCTCGAATGCGTGTACTGACCGCCGTTCCGGTCTACAACGAAGCTCGGCATGTGCGTGGCGTGCTGGAGGAAGTCCGAAAATATTGCCCGCACATTCTCACAGTCGATGACGGTTCCACCGATGCCACACCTCAGATTCTCGATACCGTGCCCGGCATTCACCGCGTGACACACACCCGCAATCGCGGCTACGGGGCCGCTATCACGACCGCGTTCCAATACGCGATCGCACATGGATTTGATCTCCTCGTCACCACGGATTGTGATGGCCAGCACGAACCGGCTCGGATTCCTGTTTTGCTGGAAGCGATTCACGATGTCGAGATCGTCAGCGGTTCGCGCTATCTCCGTGATTTCCGGCAAGACACTCCCGCACCCACCGACCGCCGCTACATCAACGCAACCATCACGGCGGAACTGAATCAACGCTACGGGTTCCATCTCACCGATGCGTTCTGCGGGTTCAAAGCGTACCGGGTGAAAGAGTTACGCAAACTGGCCATCACGGAGACGGGCTGGGGAATGCCGTTGCAACTCTGGGTGCAAGCCGCCCGCCTGGGGTTCCGGGTGAAGGAAATCGGCGTACCCCGTTTGTACCTCGACCCGAACCGAGCGTTCGGCGGTGTCCTCAACGATCCCACGGAACGGCTCGCGTACTATCGTGGCATCCTGCACGCCGCGGAAGCGGACCCCTTACCTGTCCTTCCGGTTACCGGGGATTGCCACGGGACACTCTGCCCGGAGTTGGGTTGATGTCGGCTCGTTACCGTGCCCCCACCGCGAACCGGGCCGTGTTGGCCGACCCGTCACGACTCCTGTGGCCGCAACTCGTACAGGAGAACCGCCATCGCCTCGCCACGGCGATGGTCAGGATTGATGGTGAGCCGTTACACGCATTCCGAGAACAGGCGCGAACCGAAATTCTCGCCGTCGCACACGCGACACAATCGCCTGTCGAAACGGATACAAAGTCCGACGATGCCCCGCTCGTTGTATCGGGCCACCAACCCGAACTGTTTCACCCCGGTGTCTGGGTCAAGAACTTTGCCCTCTGCGGGCTGGCTCAGCGTGTCTCGGGTGTGTCGCTCAATCTGGTTGTGGACAACGACACACTCAAATCGTCTGCGCTCCGCATTCCGACCTGGACCGGACGTGACCCCGCGACGGTTCATTTGTCGGCGGTGCCGTTCGACACCCACGACAACGAGCAACCTTACGAAATCCGTGGGATTCACGATGCGGCCCTCTTTCACAGTTTCGCCGAGCGGGCCGCGAGCTTGTGGAATGAATGGGGTTATGAACCGCTGCTCCCACGGGCCTGGGCGTGTATTCTGCGGCAGACACACCCGAGCATCGGTGCCCGTTTCGCAGCCGTGCGGCGTTGTTTTGAGCAGGAATGGGGTTGTCTGAATCGGGAACTCCCGGTGAGCCAATTGGCTCGAACGACCGCATTTGCTCGGTTTGTTCGGCACATTCTCACGGATCTCCCTCGGTTCCGGGCGATCTACAATCGGGTAGTACAGGAATACCGGGAGCAGCACGGCATCCGCAGTCGCAATCACCCGGTGCCGGACCTAGCCGCAAATGAAGCCCCGTTCTGGTCCGCACCCGATGCCCAGGGACAGCGGGGCCGGCTGATGTCGTCTGAATTCACGGACGCAACCGTACTACGGCCGCGGGCTTTGACGTTGACGCTGTTCACCCGGTTGTGCCTGGGGGACTTCTTCATCCACGGAATCGGCGGCGGCAAGTACGACGAAGTCACCGATGCCATCATCCGCGACTACTTCCAGATCGAGCCGCCGCGTTTCGGCGTTCTCTCCGCGACACTGCATCTGCCGTTGCCGGGCTTTCCCCATACCTTCGCGGATGTACGCCGATGTACCCAGCAAGCACGGGATCTGTTCTGGAATCCGCAACGGCACGGGACAGATTTTGCGGACTTGTCGGCGAAAAAGGCTCAGCTCATCGCCGCGGAACCGGCTGACCCGGTATCGCGCCAAGCGTGGTTCCAAAAGCTCCGACAAGTGACCGAGCAGATGCGGCCGTTCGTTCAGGATCAGAGGGAATCCGTGGAACGGGCACTCGCCCCCATGCGCCAGGAAGCCGCCGCCAATGCGATCTTACAGCGACGCGACTATTCTTGGGTGCTGTATCCAGAGCCTGTTTTACGACCGTTCCTACAATCGTTCCTGGGATAAAGGAAGCAAGGGGGAACGCAACCGGGAACTGTCGTCCCCGGTTCGGCAAGAATGGAAGAATGGAAGGTTATGCCTTCTGAACCAGGGACGATCGCCCCCGGTTTTCAGATCAGACACCCATACGGAGTTCTTGTATCAGGTGTGAGCGGGTCACTCTTCCATCTGAGGGAATTGCAACAATGCCAACTTCGCCACGGGGTCGTGTTCACGGGTGAAGAGGAGTTCCACCGCGGCAATGTTGCTGACCCGCACGGTGAGATCAACCACTTGTCCCTGGGGGACACCGTCGATGAAGCCACGCAGCGGGCGTTTCTGCGGATCCAGATTGTGGATGCCGATAACGGAATCCGTGGTCAGGATGGCCGGATGCCAAAAAGTCGGAGTCAGGACGTTGGACCCCACCAGCGTGAGCAGAGAGGCATTGAACGGAACGGGTGTCGCTCCCATCGCACGGGCATAGCTGGTACTTCCGGCCGCCGTGGCCACCAACATGCCATCCGCGACGACTTTTTTCATCTGCACATGACCATTGACATGAATCTGAATCCAGGCGGTTTGACCTGTCTCACGCTCGATCCAGCAATCGTTGAAACAAAGTTCATCCCAACGCCGCCCATCCGGCCCGGTCATTTCGACCCAGAGCAGGGGAAGTTGGTACAACCGTAAATCATGCTCGGCAAAGTCGATGCGGGATTTATCGTTGAGTAGAAAGCCAAGATGGCCGGTATTCAACCCGTAGAACGGAATGCGGGCACGCCAGTGCTGGCGGATGGCCCGGAGCATGGTGCCATCACCACCGATGACAATCACGATATTCGGATCGTCATGTTCCCAGTGCCGCAATTGCTCGGCGATTTGCGCCGATTCCGCGTTGCGGGGGTCGTAGTACAGCAACACGCGCGGTTCGGGCATCGTGATGATGCACTCCCGCGCGGGCGGTGTGGCACGGAATAATCCATGTCGGCGGATATACCGGCCCACATCCGGGCATAACCATCCATCGACCCGCGTGGAGCCATCGAACAGCATCGCCCGAATCGTGTACGAGTTCGTTGTGAGTGGGACTTCCAGGCAGGAAGAATGGGGGGGAGAGTCGGCTGGGTCGATCGGTTCGTGGGGTTCGTGCAGGATCACGAATTCGTGGGTATCCCACAGTTCTCGGCCACGGGTCCACTCCCGCTGGATCATCGCCTCCCCGTTTTTGCCACCGCGACTGTGGTTTGCGTGGATCGTATGCACGAGCCGGGTGCCGGGTTGGCCGAACAGGCGGTCGTAATCGCAAGGTGGTGTGAACGTGCCGCGTTCGAGGTCGCCCAGTTCGACCCGCACGCGGTCCAACCCGCGAAAGTTCAGATCGACCATGACGGCCCGATGAATCGACAAGCTGTCATCATTCGGTCGATCGGGACGCGGACCATAGGGAAAGACGATGACTTCATCAAAATGCTCCGCCAATCGCTGAGCGATCGTGCGGTGATTCGCCCCAGGCGGGTCAAAGGAACTGGCGTAGATCGCTACCCGCTTCGGGCCATCGGACATGGTGGAAATCTCACGGGCCAGTGAAAGCCTGCCAGTTCTGGGTTCCGATCACAAGAACCGGGAACCGGCAGGGGATTCAGTTCGCGGCAGCAGTCGCCGTCGTGGTCGAGTGGGAAGCAAGCGCTACACCCCCCACGCACGCGGCCACGGTTTCGGTCGGGTTCGCCGCGCTGTCTTCGGCCCCACAGCACGAGGCGATTTCCAGGCAGCAGCCCCGGCTGACCGTGGCGCAGCAACTCGGTCCCGCTTCGCCAGAACGCACGGTCAAAGCCGTGGTGGCCATCGGTGTGGGTTGGGGACTGGAGGCGACATAAAAGCCCAGCAACGTCACGGATGCAGCCGCGAGTACACCGGTGAGCAGTTTCATCAACATGGGATGCCCTCATTCCGCAAGAATCGCTCCCCGTTCTGGGGCAGACGATCCCGGCTGTTTGTAGTCTATCCTTTCCACTGTCTCCGTGTCCATGACTTGCCAGGAACACTGTGATGACTCCCGCACCGGACCCGATTGCCCGACTCCGCCCCCGGCGAGCCATTATGGGCATGTCCGCGATTCTGCTCCCCTTTGATGCCGCGGGCGCGATCGACTGGCCGAGCTTCACCGCCCATTGTGAACGCACCGCCGCGGCGGGGTTGATTCCGGCGGTGAACATGGATACGGGGTTCGGCAACCTCTTGGATGAAGCCACGAAAACGGCCGTTCTCCAGGCGACCCGCTCGACGTTGGGCGGGGGAGCCTTCGTTGCGGGGGCGTTCGTCGGCGATCAACCTGGGGCGGCATTCGCGGGGGATGCTTACAAGCGAGCGATCGAGGCCATCACCACGCACGGCGGCACTCCGGTCATCTTCCCGTCTTACGGATTGACGCGGCAACCGGGGCCAGAAATCATTCGGAGTTACGAGACACTTGCCCGCTGTTGCGATCGGTTTATCGGCTTTGAACTCGGTCAAATGTTCGCGCCGTTCGGGGCCATTTATGATTTGGACACTTACCAGGGGTTGATGGGGATTCGGGCGTGCATCGGAGCCAAGCATTCCTCTTTACGGCGTGAGTGGGAATGGCAGCGATTGGAACTGCGGGATGCGATCCGCCCCGATTTCCGGGTCTTCACCGGAAACGATCTTGCCATCGACATGGTCATGTACGGCAGTGATTACCTGCTGGGGTTGAGTACCTGTGCGCCGGACTTGTTCGCCAAGCGGGATCGACTCTGGGCCACGGGTGATCCGGGATTCTACGAACTCAACGACATCTTGCAGTATCTCGGTTTCTTTGCCTTCCGCCAGCCGGTGCCCGCATACAAGCACACGGCCGCGATGTTTCTCAAGCTCCGGGGCTGGATCGGATGCGATCAGACGCACCCGCAAAGCCCGACCCGCCCGGAATCCGATCGCGCCATCCTGAAAGAAATCGCGGCTCAACTGGGTATCTGAGCGTGCAGCCGATGCAGTCGATGAAGAAAGGCGGCCACCATGATCGACGCGCCAACCGTGGTCACGGCCATAGTCTCAGCCGGGTTCACGCATCTGGTCTGGATTCCCGATAGCCACCTCGGCACCTGGGATCCGCACTTACCCGGCAGCCCGTTGACGGTCATTCGCCCGACCCGTGAAGGGGAAGCCGTGGCCATTGCGGCGGGGTTGCTGCTCGGTGGAGCCCGGCCACTGGTGGCCATCCAATGCACCGGCTTCTTCGAGGCCGGAGATGCCGTGCGGAACGTGGTTCACGATCTCGGTTTACCGTTGAAACTGATCGTCGGTGTCCGCAGCTTGCGAGCCAGCCGACAGGGGCGATCTCAGGACAACTGCCCGCGATTTGCCGAGCCGATCACGCAGGCCTGGCAGTTGCCCTATTCCCACTTCGACCCGGCAGCCGATGGAGCGGATGTGGTGCGCAGTCTGCACACGCTCGCCGCCGGGGCCGAACCGCACGTTCTCCTCTGGGCCGAGTAACCCACGGGTGGAGGAACCCCGATGATGACACACCGCGAGGCTCTGGCCGTGCTGGCTTCTCATCGTGCGGATGCCATCGTCATTCCGTCGATGGGTTCGGTCGGAATCTGGCCAGAATTTTCGGACACACCCCGCGACTTCCACTATTTGCCATCGAGCATGGGGCAGGTGGTGGCGCTCGCGTTGGGGTTGGCGCTGAGTCGACCGGGGTTACGGGTGGTGGCGCTCTCCGGCGATGGCAGCTTGTTGATGAATCCCGGCTGCTTGGTGACACTCGGTTGTCACACAGCGCCGGTCACGGTGATACTCATCGAAAATGGTTTATACGAAGTCACCGGCGGTCAGCCGCCAGCCGGGGTGGGCCGGGTCGATTTCGCGGGACTGGCACGGGCCAGCGGCATCGAGCGGGTGTTTGCGTTCGACACCCTATCGGAATGGGAAGCGGGATGCCGAGAAGCCCTGGCGGGCGATCAGCCGACATTCGTGCGTCTGGCCGTGATCGGGGAACGCGGCCATCTGACCCCGTCCGCGCCGCGTCGGATGCCGGAGCAGATCGCGCGCCTACGGGCGGAACTGGGCATCAACTGAAGCGTTCCCGAAAACCAGCGCTTGCCAGGCTTCTTTGCCGAGGTTCACGAACTGCGAAAAGGCACGCCGCGTCCGGTTCGCCGTGGCTTCGACATGCAATGTCCGCAGCAGAGCCACCCCGCGTCCCTCGCCCAAAAGCCCCGCGAGGGTGCCGAGCAGATCCTCCCGCACGCCTTGCTCTTTCCCCACGGCCGCGCAAACCGGAACGATGGCGGCTACCATCGAGCCGAACTGTTCCCGAGCCGCGGCCACGGCTTCTCGGATGCTCTGCTCCTTGGTCCGCGTGCCGGTTTCCCAGTCGTAGGGTGGGTTCCATTCCACAGCCGGAGTGAGCTTGTCCATTTGCGTCAGACTCACGACAATCGGCGGTAACTTCTGGTGCGGCAACGCGGTAAATCGTTCTCGGAGTTTTTGCAAGAACGCCACATCCTGCACGCGGGCCGCCGAACGGGCTGGCGTGGCCAGGATAAGAATATCGGCCTCCTGAGCGGCCCGCAGGGCGGTTTCCAGGTCGGCATCCCGCGGGCCATCGTTTCCAAAACCGGCCGTGTCGAGGAACGTCAACGCGGGTAGACCGGGTTGATGGAGTTGATATTGCGTCACCTGCGCGGTGAGGGGAACCACATCGGTCGCGGCTTGCTGTTCGCCGAGCAGCGCGTTGATGAGGCTGGACTTACCCGCTTTCACTGGGCCAATCACCGCCACGGTCAGCGTCGCTACGGGAGTCGCCGTTTCCGTTGTTGTGGGGGGGGATTCCGCGTTGGGCATGGCCAGATCAGGAGCCTCGGCATCTGCGGAACCGTCCGGCAACGTCGTGGGGATGCGGTGTTGGGCCAGCAGTTCCCGATACCGTTGCGTGCCCACCCGCAACCGGCCCGAGTTCAGTTCAATCAGGTATCGCCCCAGTTTGTGAACGTAGACCGTCAGCAGCCATTGCATCACATTCCGCTGCACCTGGGCGAACAGGGGCGACATGCCCCCATGTGTGACAGCTGCCTGAATCGCCGTCCGAAATGGTGCGAATAACGCGGAACCCACCCAGTACGCGGCCCGCAAACGCGGATACCAAATGCTCGCCTGTTCGAGCAGGTTGCGGGCCTGCATCCAATCATCCACCCGGAGAACGTGGCTCATCGGTAGATACTTTTCAACCAGAACCGCCATGTCCTGCGTGACGAGTTCCGAGCACGTCAGAATCTCAGGAATCGTGAGATGACCAAACGGTTCATCGGATTCAGGATGATAGACACGCGCGATCTTGAGGGCGAGTTCCTTCGCATCGTGGGCATAACGGTCGAAGTCGGTGATCTGGTCCGGGGTCAGTTTGGCGGCGGCCTGTGCATGTTCCGTGACGAGTGCCCAGGCGGTTTGGTCGCGGTCGGTCCAGTAGTCCGGCGGCGGTTCCAGGCCCAGCGTGTCTCCCGGAATCCGTTGTCGACTCCAGAACCAAGCCAGAGCGTAGGCGGTCAGGAAGCACGCCGCCATCGGCACCCAGGCCGTGAATGACCAACCGCGTTCCCACAGGTGGTAGGCACCCACGCCCGCCAGAAACACCAGCGGCAGCAGCCCCAGGGTGATCACCACTGCGGCTCGCCATCGTATCCCTTGGACTGTCACGATCTTACCTCTTTTGCGATTCGGCATCCGACTGGAACCACATCTTCTCCGCAGCGGCAAACTGTTCGTGATACAGAGCCTTCACGGCATCCGGCCCCGGAATGTGACCCTGATGAACCTGTTCAAAATACTCACAGTAAGCCCGGCCCAGTGCGTAGGTGGAAGCGTAAGCGATGGCCGCCCCGGCCGCGGAACCGACGAACGGGATGAACTTCACGACTTCCCGCACGGCCTGTCGGGCCACCAACCCGATCCCCAGTGACGCAGCCGTTTCCAGAAATCGGCGAGCCGTCCACGGTTGACCATAAAGCGTGGCCAGATCCGTCACCATGCGGACTTGCAGGGCGGGAATCAACAACAAATCGAGGAACGGAACCGGAATCGTCCCAGCGGTAGCGGCCAGGGTGCTGTACTTCACAATGATCGGTGCCGCCCGCTTGAGGTGGGCCTCCGCGAGTGCCTGGGTCAGTTCCGCGACGCGCCGCATCGTCTCGCGGTAGGCATCGGGGAGCGATGCCAACAACACGCGCTTCAGAACGGCTTCGCCGTAGGTGCGATCCGTGTACCCTTCTTCCGGGCGGGTTAAATCCAGCGGCACGATGCGATCACATAATCCCTCGAACTGTTGCGCCTGCTCACGCACGAGTCGGAGGAGTACCTCAGGCGCTGCGGACACAACCACGGGTGGTTGACCGATGGCGCTGGCCAAGGGGTCGAACGGGTACGGTTGCGGATGTTGTGCGGTCGGTTCGATTTCATGCAAGCACGATAGGACCAGAATCACTGGCCGGGTTGGGTTCGCGGCCCGAATGCGTCGCAGCGATTCCCGGAGGTGGCCGTGGGCAAAATCCGTGACCCGCACCGTCACCAACAAGACATGGGCGAGCGTGTCGAATTGGGTGAGGTCTTCCGTGGGGTCGTACCCAGGTTCCTCGACACCGCGTGTGTCCAGAAACCGCACCACGGGCAGCTCCGCCGTGGGGAACGGGTATTCGCGGCTGGTGCGGGTACAGGGCTGAAAACCGTTGCCGATGGCGGCATCCTCAGCCCCAGTGAGCAGGCGAATCAGCGAGGTTTTGCCAGATTGCGTCTTACCGAACAGCCAGATTACCGGCGCGGGAATCTGCGCTTTCAGCGCAGCCAGTTCCGGCCCCAGATCGGAAGTTTCCGCATCGGAACGCCAGAGATTGCGGGCCAGATCCCAGGTTTGCCCAAGTGATTCTTTACGGAACCAGGTCATCGGTGGCCTCACGAGGAAGCGGAGTGCATCCGCCAGAATCGGACACAGAACCAGGGAAAAACCGCGGATCGGTTCTTCTGAAGATTTTAGGAATTCGGGAACCCGGAATTGCGCTAGCACTGTCTGAGAACAACCGCTAGAATCTTCCTCAATAGTCGAATGCAACGACACAGCCTGCAAGTTCGCGTCACACTCGGGTCACGGATCGTTCACGCGATCCGATTGCCAGACCCGCTTCCGAATGCTTTTGCCCGAGTGTCCACAACGCGATGATGACCTTCTCCGGCAAACACCGCTCCTCGGTGTATTCTCGTCCTGGTATTGCGATACGATGACAACAGCTAGCCAGTCCGCCACCTGTCAAGGGGTACTCGAACTCCATCCCAAAGGGTTCGGCTTCCTCCGGGATCCGGCACGCCACTACGCCGTGCGGCCTTCGGATCCGTATGTGTCTCAGGCGCTCATCCAAAAGCACAAACTCGCGCAAGGATTGCTGCTCTCCGGGCCAACGGAACCGCCACGCAAAGGCAACACCGGGCCACGACTCGCCGCGATCGAAGAGATCGAAGGAGCGGACCCCACCCGTTTTCGCCGCCGCGATTGGACCGAACTCACGCCCGTCGATCCGACCGAATGGCTCCACCTCGAAATGGGGGCCGAACCGCTGACGACCCGCGTCATGGACCTATTTACCCCCATCGGCAAAGGGCAACGCGGATTGATCGTCGCCCCGCCCCGTTCTGGGAAAACGGTCTTACTCAGCCACATCGCCAACGCCATTTCCACGAACTACCCAGACATGCACCTGATCGTCCTCCTGGTCGATGAGCGACCGGAGGAAGTCACGGAGTTCCGCCGTTCCGTGAAAGGGGAAGTCATTGCGTCGAGCAACGACCAGGATACGATTGTTCACATCCGCACAGCGGAATTGGTGCTGGAACGGGCCAAACGGCTCACGGAACAGGGGAAGGATGTCTTCATTCTGCTCGACAGTCTGACTCGCCTGGCCCGTGCCTACAATAAGCAGGCGGGCAGCGGCCGCACGATGTCCGGCGGGGTCGATAGCCGAGCATTGGACCAGCCGAAACGCCTCTTCGGCGCGGCCCGAGCCTTCGAGGAAGGCGGCACCCTGACCATTCTCGGTACGGCGCTGATTGAAACCAACTCCCGGATGG
>JAIXLE010000001.1 GCA_026931725.1 Bacteroidales bacterium | reverse complement strand
CGTACCGGGGCAATACGCGGGTCCTGACCTCCACTGCGCGTTCCGGATCGTCGGCCGACGGTGTGGCGTGGACGGAAACTCCGTGTCCGACGGCGAACTCGACCCGCCGCCGGTAAATCATCTCCAGCGATTCGCGTTCTTCGTCCGATCCGATGCCGGATAGCAAAGGTCTCTTTCTGAAGATGGATTGTCCTTCCGGGTCCCTGACGATCAGTTCGGGCTGGAAAACCCACGCCTGATCTTGATTTTCGTCGGGCTTGGTCTGGCAGTTCACCAGGAAGAGGGTCACCAGACGGTCGCCGTTCGGCAGCGGATCGCCGACGGTTCCCTGAACGACCACGTCGGGGCAGGCGCTGTCCACGACGATGGGATCGACGATCCTGTGTTCCAACGAAACGATGGCGGTACCACCGGAAGGTATCCGTTTCCAGCAACGGATCGGTTTTCCGTCTTCGGTCGTCCGCTCGCTCTCCGTACGTTCGTACCTTCCCCAACTCGCGCGAACCTCGACGGCCTTCGCCGATCCGTCGACGCAGAAGGTGAAACCCAAAGACGAGGGCACCAACGAATTGCTGGTCGACGCCTCGGCCTCTCTGTCGTCGCCTTCCGGGTCGGCGATCGCCGCGTCCGGCAGGTCTTCCACCTGGTCGTCGGAAACTCGGGTGTCCGGCGGAGCGAGCTTGCCGACCAGGTACCGGTCCCGCACACTCATCCCTATGATTTCCTCGACAGGTCCGTCGGCGGGTCCGAGCAGGTCGTCTTCGACCGCCCATTGCAGGAGATCCCGGATATAGGCCCGTTCCTGTGCCGTCTTCCCTTCGAAAACGGGAAGTGCCGGGAATTCGATGCCACAGGCCGTCTTCAGGGCGGATTCGAAAGTCGGCCATTCCAGGCGGGAGACAGCCACGGTCGGCGGCTGGATACCGAAATCTCTCGAAGGTCGGGGAGGTTCCACCGGAAGCAGCCCGTCTAGTAATAACGCGGTTTCGTCGAGGCCACGCCGCACGCGGTAGACGCGCGCGAAGGACACGACTCTGAACGATCCGGACTCCTCTTCGACTATCAAGAGAGCGTCGCCTTCTCGGACGCTGCGGAGATCCGAAGAAACGCGATCGACCGTGATCGCGAATCTGTCAAGCCGCGCTTCCGTACCTATACTGACAAGCCAAGCAGCGACTTGAAGAGATGGAGGCTCTCCCGGTGCAGCCTTCACTCTGTTATTCTGATCTGACATGTTCACTCCTTCGGATTGCTACGGTCACAGCCTATCCGTTCGATCTGCCGCTGTTTTCCCATTCATACCTTTCACGATTGAGGTGGGCCAAGCGTTTCAACACCTCAAGTCGCGCAGCTTCGGATATCGTAAAACGCACTCTGTCGTTTTCTGGAAGATAAGGAACCTCGTGAAATCCATGCCCCAGATCAAGATCATCCCACCCGTATGCCAGTGCCACTGCATTATCTATCCTTGAATGCATGTCTCTAAGGATTGAAATGCTCTGATCTTCTTTTGATGGATCATGGAACCAAGAGTATAGTTTCGTTAAACCAACTTGATGTTCACGCATTATCGCCGATCGCACAGTGTGGTATTTGTCTCCAAGACCATCCAGCAGTCCCCTGTCCGCGGCGAGGGGGAAGGGAAATGTCTCCAAGACATCGGTGGGCGTATAGCGCATGTCCTGCTTTAGTCGGGAAGACTGTTTCCATGCCCACACGATATGGATAGATGATTGCATGACCGCAAAGTCATAATTCGTTCCCATCGCGAAAACTATAGTCTGATCCGCAAATACCATATTGTTGTCGACTAAAACGAAACCACCTGTCTTACTCACTCTTGAAAGAATTAAGACGCGAGGCATTGGCTCCCTGTCGGATCGCCACCAACGAGGATGGTTAATGAATTGGCGTCCCCGACCAATAGCGTGGTACATAGCAGGCCGGGCATTCCAATGTTGCCACCACATCGACATTATTCGCTGATAGGATTTTGATTTGCTTTTTTCAAGTCGTTCAGGAAAAACTCTTGCCCTTATCCATGCATACGGTTCGCGATACTTCTCGGCTCGTTCTTCAGGCCAATCCCAGAAGTTTATTACCCATCGACTTGCTCTCTGCTCTGGATCAGCATTAAGGTCTTCTCCGTTAATGTAAGGCAGTATGACATCTGCATTTATCGGATTCGATTCGATCATTCCCAGGGCTTCTGCATGACTGAGGATGAATCCCATTCCGATTATGATTGATCCCTGAAAGGCTTTTCCCTTGTTCGCCCGAAGGGGCTTCGGAGTCCAATCATCTTGATCCGACAGGAAAGCCGATATGAAGGCCACATGAAGGTCGCCTAACGTCTTAATACCCTGCCAATACCCCTTTCGAATGTGCGCCCGGCTTGTTACTACTGCCGCCTTGCCTGGCCATGGCTCATTAGGGAACGCAGCGTGAATAACCCCATTTTTAGAAATAATCCACTCCAAGCCACCTTGTCGTGTGTCGCCTTCCGCGATTGTATTCACGGCCAACAAGCCAAAATGCCCATTCCTCCGAATTAAACTATAAGAACGTCTATAGAAATGCGCGCACAAATCAGTGTTCTTGCTGGCAGGTGGATGGATCACTGAGAGATAGGTGTTATAAAACGTTCCAAAAGCACTGCTAATGCGTTTTCCTCCCATAAAAGGGGGATTGCCAACTATCGCGTCGAAGCCACTATTTTCTCGCTGGAAAACTTCTGGAAATTCAAGGGACCAATGAAATGGTTTTCTCGCTGGTTTGCCATCCGGCGAGTCGACGGACAACGCGGCACGTGTTTGCCTCGCGATTGTCCGACCCATCTTTTCGTCGCCTTTCAGGAAAATGTCTGCCTGCATGGCCAGGGAATCCATAGCGGATTCGATGGCGCGCGCGTTTCCGTTCGCTCGCAGGACCTCGCCGATCATGGCGTCGGCAACCAATTCGATGGATTGGAGTTTCTTCCTCGCTTCGACATCCAAGCGCGCCATGGTCTCGACGTCGCGAACGTCCCGGATCGGGATGGTACGCAATCGCTTCCTGATCTCCACCGCCTCGGCGACCGCACCGGCCACGTTCTGGCCGAAGATGCGCTCCTGGTAGGGACCGTCGTCCGGGTTCAGTTTGAGTTTCGTGAGCTGGTCCAGCCGATGAATGCCGAGTAGGCTGTCTCCGCACCGTAAGTTGTGGTCGAGGAATCCGAAGGGACGGCCTTTCGCCAGAGTGACCAGCCAGATGGAGAGTTTGGCCAATTCGACGGCGAGGGGATTGACGTCCACGCCGTATAGACACCGTTCGGCGATCAGACGTCTCGCGGCGAGAAGGCGTTCGTCCAGATCGTCAGGCATCGGGTCGGAACCGCCAGCGCGGTCGAGCACCTCGCCGTCGGCGGTGACGAACTTACCGGCGGCCTCTTCTTTGGCCCAGGCCTCGACCAAACGCTCGGCGAGCCATCGGCACGCCTGCACGAGAAACGCTCCGGACCCCATGGCGGGATCGCAGATCTTGAGTTCCAGCAATTCCGCCGGGGTTTTCAGTCGCCACTCCTCGCGCGGTTTTCCCTCGGCCGGCCCCACGTAGGCGACCGGTTGCAACGTCGTCTCGACGATGCTCTCGGTGAGCGATTTCGGCGTGTAGTGCGTTCCCGTCTCGCGTCGGTCAGCACCCAGGGTGACCATGAAGGCTCCCTCGCGATAGACGATGGGGTCGCCCCATGCGTCGGTTCGAAGGAGGTTGGCGAACGGGAGGATGCGTTCGGCGAGCGTCGTGTCGCCGCCACAGACGGCGAGCAGCCGTCCGAAGACGGTCTCGTCGACGGGGCGAGCCAACGCGTTACGTATGGCGGACTCGCTGCGTTCGGTGGTTTCCTTCACCAGGGCGACGAGGGTGTCTTCACCGTCCATGTGCGCCGATTCCAATTCGGAGAGTGGGAAATTCGGGTTCTTCGCCTTTTTGGAACCTGTCAGCCCTATGGTCACGGACGGCATACGGGCGACGGTGTGTTCGAGAAGGCCTTCGTAGACATGGCCGATTTGCTCGACGTCGAGTGCCCTATAGGAGAGAAGAAGGGCACCGCCGTGTTGTTCGAGCAATTGCAGCGAGCCCAGAAGCAGCAGGACCGTCCGGTTGTCTATAGGTAGCGGGGCGGCATCCGAGTCGCGCCAACTCGTCCCCTTGGATCGCCCTTCCAGGAACGGAAAACGATCCGGATCGAACAGCGAACCGCCCAGGGCGGGCATGCGAAGGGACTCGTGGTCGATCCCGCCGTGGACGGCCCTGAAGACCGAAAGAAGGCGTGCCCAAGCGTCGTGCCGCCGATCGAGCACCTCAGGACCGTGACGATCCGCTTCTTCGGCGAGCTGCGCTCTCAGCGTGGATACGGCATAACACTCGTCGTAGACGGGATCGCCGGAAAGCAAGAGTCCACGTTCTTCGGCGCACAGAACGAACACCAGTCGCATCATGACGGTCAAGCCGGCTTCGTAGAGCTCGGCGGGCGAGACGTCCCGGAGCAACTCTCTGTTGCGATCCGCATCGGCTTTGTCCAGACACTGGACGAGAACTTCCACCGCACGGCGAACCTGTTCGCCGAGAGTGTCCGTGATTTCCTCGTGATGCTCGAGCGATCTGTCGAGCAACGCTTCCAAGGTCTCGTCCGACGGGCCGAAACAGCGTCGAACGCTCCACAGGGACTGGAAAGCCTTGAGGGTGATCGGCTCCTGGAACCAAAGACGGGCGTACCACGAGACGTAGCTCGACGTCCCTCCTACAGGAGCGTTTACCAACATCCACCGTTCGCCGTCGGTGATCACTCCCAGTCGAACGGCTTGGGATCGACACAGTGCCACCATCCGCTCGAGGAGCGACGCGGGCCATCCGTCGTCCTTGCGAATCCTCTCGAAATCCGTTCCCGGAGGTTGAACGGAAACGAAAAGGCGAGGCTCGCCATTCGATGGCGAAACGACCACCCAATCTGGAGCGAACGTCTCGTTTCGATCCGGGGAGGCCACCAGATACGTTCTGGCCTTCTCGGCGTCCGTCGCCAGCGTAGAGGCGTCGTATTCCAGGATTTCGGTGAACACGAGCCGAATCCACTCGCGATGGAGATCCGAAAGCAGAGGGTCGTTCCCCTCGACCGCATCGGTCCATTCTTCGTATGCCGCACGGAGGCGCTGCCGTTTTGGAGTCTCGACGACGTCCAAGCCCTGGGGGAACGCCTTCTCCAGGACAGGCAAGGCGAGAAACGGCCCGGACACCTCGACGAGGGAAAGCCACTCCGTATGTCTCGAAGGGTTCGTCATGTCGGTCGTACCTTTCCGGTCGAGGAGCGAGGAACGAGGAAAACGACCGCCACGGGGAACGTTCTGGCAGTGGGGTCGGCATAGCGGCTTTCGACGGCGGCAGCCTCGCTTTTCTTCTCTTCGGGGATACGGGCGAGCCTGGCTTTCAACGCCTCGATATCCCTCTTCAACTGGTTGCGTTCTTCCTCGGGCCAGAGCGTCAATTGAACGAATTGCGGTCCCGAGTCGGATAGTTCTTTCCGGATGCTTTTTGCCAGATCGTCGAGGATGGCCATGAGATCGGCGATCTCGCTTTCTTTGCGGCGATTCAACGTGTTCTCCAGGTACTTCAACCGCTCGCGAGAGCGCGCCTCCACGGCTGCCCGGATCGCTTCCTCGTTTCTTTCGAATCGGTCCTTGAGGATCGCGAAGAGATCGTCGCCGGGAGAAACCGGCTCTGCTTTTTCGACGAGCGCTTCGAGTTTGCCCACCTGAGCGATCCTTCTGAAAGACTTGTGTTCCAGTTCGCCGCCGGAGAGAGTCAATTCCTCGTGGAGCCGATGATGCCCGCCGCCCGTAACTACCAGGCGCGACCAGATGGCCACTGCAGGCCGAGCGAGTTCCTCGTCGGGAACCGCTCGAACGGTGACTCGATGTAGCAACTTGACGTCGTCCAGCTTCCATATTTCCTCGCGCAGCAGGCGGAGGCTCATCTGGACCAGCTTGTGTTCGAGGTGGACCAGAACCACGTCGTCACGTCCCTTCGCCACTTCGTGATCGAAGGTGATGGGGCGTCGTACTCCCGTGTGTGGATGTTCGAGTCCGACGGTCGCCCGTCCCCACGAACCGGGCAACACCGGCACTTCGAAGGCCTTGCCATTCGGAACGCCAGACAACGAAACCGATTTCAGCGGCGGCTTCTCGGCGAGTTCGAGGGCGATTTCGACCGCACGGTGCACGTTTTCTGGATCGAGATGAAAATCTCTCTTCGCCTCCACGAGTTTCTCGTGTAGACGTGCGATTCTCTCCTGCAGCTTGCGCTCGGCAGCGACGAACCGACGCGCTTTCGCCGCTTTGGCCTCGGCTGCACCGGTGTCCAAACCGGTCCGTCTTCCGAGCATGGCCTCTTCTATCTGTTTGGCGATGACGGGGCCTACGCTGCCCAGATCCTCCCGGATCGTGTCCACCTTGAGGACCGCCCTCATGAGGTACTCGTGATCCCCTTCGATTTCGCCGACCTTCCGGTGTCTGGATACTTCACGAGGATCGAATCCTTGGCTCACCGGGTGCCAGATGAAGACTTCCTTCTGCCTCTGGCCGTGACGGTCGATCCTGCCGTTACGCTGCTCCATGACGTTGGGATTCCAAGGAATTTCGACATGGATCAGGTAGTTGCAATGATTTTGAAGATCGATTCCTTCCGAAGCGGCGTCGGTCGCCAACAGAATCCGAACCGGGGCTACGTCCGGATTCGCCTGAAAGGCCGCCTTGACGGCTTCGCGTTCGTCGGGGCGCATGCTTCCGTGCAGGATGGCGAGACGATCCCCTCCGTACCCGTTGGCCGTGAAAATCTGATGGAGCCAGACATGGGTGGCGCGGTATTCGGTGAAGAGGATGACTCTCTTTTCGTTCCAGTGTCCGCCAGGTTTCAGATAGGTATCGAGCCAGTGGAGGATGGCCTTGGCCTTCGCGTCCACCCGGTTCTTGTGTTTTTCGGCCCATTCGGTGAGGCGGTCGAGCATGGCACGTTCCGTTTCACCGAGCGCTACGGCCATTTCGGTCGCCACTTCGACCGCTTCGAGATGGGCCTCTTCCGCCTTCGCTTCGTCCGAGTACTCCTCCTCGCTTCGAACGATCGCCTTGCGGAGTATTCGATCGTCCAATGCCGTGGCGGTCCGAGGGCGACCTCGTAGCAGCGTCTCTCTGTGTTTCGCCAAGGTGATGGCGAAAGCCATCGGAGACGAAAACAGTCGTTTTTTCAACAGCATGTGCACGAAGTCGGTCCCGAACTCGTACCGTGTTCCTTTGACGCTGTTGGCTCTCGTGGCCGTGAATTCGCGCAGCAAGCGATGGATATCCCGTTCTTCATCCGAATAGGCGATTTCCAGGCACTGGAGCCGTCGGACCGGGAAGACCGGCTGACCGTCGGCGTCGACGATGTCGCTCTTCATTCGTCTTACCATGACCCGATGGAGTTGCCTTTCGTCCGGCATCACCGTCCGGGCGAAACGTTGGTCGTCGAGAAGCTCCAGAAGGGAGGTGAACGATTCCTGATATCCGTTGTGAGGTGTCGCGCTCAAAAACAGGCGATGGGAAAAATGGGGAGCCAATGTGCGGATCAATCGCGTGCGTTGGCTTTCCAGCGCGTATCTGGTCGCGGCCGCGGGCGCGACGTTGTGGGCCTCGTCCACTACGAGGATGTCGAACTTGCGTGGATAGGTCACGTGAGGAGGAAGAATGTCCTTGAGCAGACGCAGCCCTTCCCCGGATTTTATCCAGTCCATCGAAGAAATCAGTCGAGGGAAAGACGTCCAGGGATTGGCGTGGATGCCCCGTTCCCGACGAAGCGTCTTGACGTAATCGGTATCTACGATACGGAACTCGAGACCGAACTTCTCCTGCATCTCCATCCGCCATTTGACCTGAAGAGTCGCGGGGCAGACGATCATGACGGATCTCGCTCTGTGGCGCACCAGAAGTTCCTGAATCACCAAGCCCGCTTCGATGGTCTTTCCCAAACCGACGTCGTCGGCAATCAACAGATTGACGCGAGCCATATCGATCGCGCGGACGAGGGGATCGAGTTGATAGTCTTCGATGGTGATCCCGCTTCGGAACGGTGACTGCAGAAAGGACCTGTCCGCGTTGGTCGCGGCCCCCCAGCGAACGGCGTCGAGGAACGCTTCCAGTTTTTCCGTTTCGTCCCAACCGGTGATTTTCGGTAGCCCCGCTCTTTCCAGCACACGAGCCCCCGGTTCCAATTCCCACAGGACTTGGAGGCTTTCACCGAGGGAGTCTTCGTCGAGGGCGGCCAGAGTGACGAGGTGTTGCTTCCCGTTTCCCGTCGAAGAGAAAGCAGATGCCTCGACGTCACCCACGACCCACTGACGACGTCTGATTTCGACGAGTTGGCCGGGGTCGGGGACGGAACGGCTCCATACATATCTGTTCGTATCGGATCGTGATTTCTCAGGCATTCGCGCTCGCTCCTGCACTGGTTCTCCTTCGATTTTTCATCCACGTATCGACATGGCGGATTATGCTCAGTCCGATCACTTCTCCGAGTCTCGGCGGCACGGCATTGCCGATCAACCTTCCGACCGTTTTTTTGTATATGGGTTGCCCCGGAGGGACGAACTCGTAATCTTTCGGGAAGCTCTGCAGAATCGCTCCTTCACGCAACGAGATCGCACGATTTTGATCTGGATGTCCGAAACGTCCGTTACCGAATCCGAAGAACTGAGTGGTAATCGTGGGAGCCGGTTCGTCCCAGCACATGCGACCGTAGACGCTCGGGTAGGTCTTGCCGGTTTTCTTCTTGTGACAGTCGGCGACCAGCGTCTTTTGCCAGTCTCGCCAAGTTCCTCCGGGTTTCGATGCCTCGATCCTCTTCCTGTTCAGGTCCGAAAGGATAGAGGCTTGATGCAATGGATCTGTCTCCTCCATCTCGCCCGCTCGTATTGGCGGTAAGTCGGCGATGTTTTCTCTAACCGTGGTGCGCTCGGCACCGAATTCCCCAGGCGACAGCAAACGAATGGGACCGAGCTTCGAAGCCAGGAGAACGAGCCTCTGGCGGTGCTGGGGTATCCCGTACTCTTCGCAATTCACGATATCGATGTGGACGTGATATTTGGCGTTTTGGAGGGTCCCGAGAAACTCCTCGAAGACGCCTTGATCCTGAAGTCGTGGAACGTTTTCCATCGTGACGAGTTCGGGAGATATTTCCTCGACGAGCCTCGCGAACTGCAAGAGAAGCCACCACCGTTTGTCGTCCGGGGTCGCCTTCTGATTGTAGGTGGAAAATGTTTGACAGGGAGCGCATCCGGCCAACAGACGGATACCGTTTTTAGGAAATACCCGTTCGAGGTCTTCCGCCTTGAGGTCTTCGACGGATTTTAGAAGAAACTTGGCGGCGTTGTTCGCAGAGAAGGGATACTCGCAGGCAGGATCGATATCGACCCCAAGGCGGACGTCGATGCCCGCTTTCTCGAGTCCGTACGTAAGCCCGCCGGCACCGCAGAATAGGTCCACGGCGTAGACTTTGCGCTTCGCTCGTTTCCCTATCTGTATCCGTTCGATCCGTTCCATGTTCTTCGATACCTGCCTACTCTGTCCTCTGGTCGTGTGAGGAGGCACCTCCGGCCTTTACCCACTCATCGATTTCGTCTTTTTTGAATTTCCAAAGTCGACCCATCCGGTGAGCGGGCATCCGGTGCTTGTCGATCCATCGGTACACCGTGTCGTTGCTGACACCGAGGTATTTGGATATCTCTTCCACCGACAGCCATCGGTCTTCGATCTCGGTCATTTCTCCTGCTCCCGCGGAATGTTACGGTTCACGACTCACCGCTCGCCTCGGCCGTTTAAAGAGAGAGGGGCACACCCCTCCCATTTTCCAACAAATAATGATACGCCAATCCTTTCCGATTGTCAACCGCAATTTACCGCAGAAACCTGGATTTGTCTGTATCGATTGCCCTGGCGATCTCTCGATTTTCCGCCTCACGGAATACATACCGGAATCGATCCCTATCCGGGTCACAAACCTGCCGTTCGAGAGAAGTTACCCGTTCCGGGGCCATTGTGAGGACCCTAACGGTTGCAGTCCCCTCTCTTTCGAAGGGAAGCCGACGTAGAGCCAGGCCGGGAGCACGGTTTCCTTTGCCCGGACGGAGACCAGGAGGCGGCGGTAGAGGCAGGGGCCGCCGGGGTGAAACCCCTCCAGCCGGTCGATGGCCGGAAGGCGGTTTTCGGGATCGTCGAAGGTCAGAAGCTCCCCATACACGGGGCCCCAGGGCGCGCCTGTGCCCTTCTTCGGGAGCCGGTCGGGGGTTGGGTCGGGATTGGACATGCGAGCCACGACGCGCGCTTGTACCTGCCTGTGCGTTTCAGCACGCAGACAGGTGGCCACGTCGGCGAGTGGATTGGTGGTCCCGACGGCAAGGATGTCCTCCTCCGGGACCTCCAGGACGGGGATTCCGGAGGATGTCTCGAAGAGGCGGCCGCGGACCAGAGCGTCCTCAATGGCCAGGACGCCCCGGCAGAAGCGGTCGTGGTTCCAGAAACCGCGCTTCAGGGTGCCGTAGACGAAGAGTCTCAGTATTCCGTTTGTGTTCGGCTTCAAGGGTTCTGTTGGGTTCATTGCCTGGTTCATGGGGTTCATTGGAGTGTCTGTCATGGTTCCGCGCCCTTTCTCTCCTGGGCGACGAACTCGAACGGTTCCACCGAGTACCCGGCCAGGTCCTCGCGCCGGAACACCACCAGGCTCATGGGCGGGACCGCAATCTCACGCCAGCCTTTTTCCTCCGCCAGCACGGCGTCGAGGTATGCGGGGTCCGAAGCGTAGAGAACCGCTTTGCGGCGGGGATGCCAGCGTAGTTCCAGCGGTCGGTTGCCCTTGAGCACGATGACGGTTTGCGGATCGGTCCGGCAGGCGATGACGGCGGTGATCTGACCCCGACAGCGTCGGAGCCGGGCTTTGAACCGCTCGATATCCATGGCCCCGTCCCGGGCGGCGTTCGCGGCCAGGCGGAACAGAATCTCGCTGTCCACCTCGGCGAAGCGCCGCATCTTCCAGCGCCGGAACAGGTAGTCGGCGTTGTAGATGGTGCCGTTGTGGGTGCCGATCACCTCCCCGGCGCGGATCGGGTGGTTGTTGCTGTTGACCCGCTCGTCCCCTCGGGTGCGCCACCGGGTATGGCCGAGCAGAAGCGTGGCGCGGTTGTTTATGCCGGCCAGGAGTTCGGCGAAGGCCTTGTCCGTGACGAACCGCTCGGCCGTCACCGGCCGCTTGAAGAGCCGGTGTCCGCCGTCGGTGTCGAGCCATGCCGCGCCGGTGGCGTGTGGTCCGCGCTCCTCGCTCAGCAGCAGCAGGCGGGTGAAGAGCCAGGCGAGATACTCCCGCTCCTCGGCGCGTCGCCGCTTATTTCCGAAGATGACTCCCGCGAGCCCGCACATCAGGATTTCCCTCCCTGCGGATCGACGATGAACCCGCGGAAGACGCCCTCGGCGTATTCCTTCGGATGCTCCTCGATCCAGCTCGCGGCATCGGGATATCCGAGCTCCCCGGCCAGCCGGGCGACGACCGGCCGGTCGAGCATGTTGGTCTGCCCCGAGAGCCGGACCGCGTCGATGCCCTGCCAGACCAGGGCGGGAATCGGTATCCGCGCGGGTTTGTCGTCCTGCACCTCGGCAAGGCCGTGTTTGATCAGGGCATCCAGGAAGGATGCGGCCTTTTCCTCCGGCGTGTCGCCCCGGACCGCCAGCTCGACGCCGGACAGCATCTTGGCGTTGCGCAAGACCATGTCGATGTAATCCTCGAGGTCCCGCTGGTCGGAAAAGAGCGAGGCTCCTTTCATGGCCAGGACCACGTCGGTCACCGTCGCCCCGGTGAAGATTTCGCCGTCGCCTTCCAGCGGCCGCCCGTCGAGGGCGGTGTTTCGAATCAGCACTCTCATGACGCGCCTCCCTGCATCCCGCCGGTCTCGTCCCCCGAAAACGCCGGAGGCCGGGTTTGACTCGGGCCATCCATGGCCCTCGCCCTTCGGGCGCGCCCTTGGCGCGTCCAATCCGGCTGTCCTGCCGGATTGTCGGGCCCGGCCTCCGTGAGGGGTTCCGCTTTGTCGGCGGGTTGTTCGTCTGGTTTCACTCTGCCCCGTTTGAAGGCCGAGTCCCCTGGCAGGGCGGCGATCAGATGTTTGCGCGCGGTCTTGAACTCGTCGCCGATGAGCCCCAGGTGGAGCAGGAAGACCCGGAAGTCGTACCGGGCGCTCTGCGGATCGAAGGACCTCTTGCGGCTCGATGCCGCCCGTCCGTTCAGCGCCTTGGCCGCCACGGCCAGGACCAGTTGGATGTAGGCTTTCACCTTTCCCGCGTGGAGCGTCCCCTCGAACCAGCGGAACTCGACCGTGCCCCGGTACCAGACGTTGTGCAGGTTCACCCCGTGGTAGCGGGTGCTGTCGTAGTGCTGGGGCTGCCGATTGTGGTAGCCGTACCAAATGTGGTTGAGCTGGTCCCTGGTCCTGGGACGGCGGCGCTCGATCTGCGCGATGAGATCGTCGCTCACCGGCTTGCTGTAGCTACGGCGGCGGGTCTCGTTCACTCCCAGAGCGGTGAGGATGAGCGCTTCCTGTTTGTAGACGATCTTGGCGAGGTTGCCGAGGCTCCGGCCGTCAAAGGCCGTGGCGTCGACGTGGACGTGGATGCTGCAACGGTCGTCCACCTTTGCTCCGCAGGCCCGCAGCGCCCGGACGACTTCCTGGAGGACGAGGATGTCCTCGTAGGACAGGACGGGGCTCACCACCTCGGCCCGCAGGTGGACCGGCACATTGATGAGCGAGCCGTCGGACACCACTTTCCAAACCCGTCCCTGGTCGTCGGTGACCTCCCAGGGGTCGAAGCTCCCCGGGCTGCCGATGTGGCGGACCTGGCCGCCCACCACCGACTGGATCGCCTGGGCGACCCGCTCGCGCGTCCGTTTGACCGTCTCGATCTCGATTCCGAAGTTGATCCGGCGTAAGTCCATGGTCTCTCCTTGCTTTCTGTAAGCCCGTTCCCGGCAAGGGATTGGCTCTTGTGTTCACACACATACAGGCTTCTTTCCGAACAGAAAGCAAGGCGAATTCGACACATAACCCCTTTGATTCCAATGGTTTATGTACATGCGGCCGCAACCTGCAAAAACACGCGGGATTACGGGATTTCCCGGCGTACGAAGAGAAGAGGGGTGTTCCGGGGATCAGCTCCGCTTCCAGTCGGTACCGGTGTGTTTCTCCCACTTTCCGCCGCCCGCGAGGTCGGTGTTGAACCACTCGTCGCCCTTGGACGGGTTCGGGAGAGTACCGTCGCGTTCAGCCTGGGTGCCGACGCCCCGGTGGATGGCTTCCCGCGCGGTGAGCCCCTGACCGAGCCGGTCCGGGCCGAGCAGGTCCCGCCAACCAAGGGCCGGTGCCCGCAGACGGGAAACGAAGGTCCGGTAGGCGGTCGCGTCCTTGGCCGCGCGGTAAAGGAGCAGCGAGCCGTCGGCGTCCCGGACCAGGCTCGGCGTGTAGCAGCGCTCGAGGAATGGCCCGCTGCCGTTCTTGAACACGGGGTTGATCTCCGCCTTGCGCCAGTGGACACGGTCCCAGGACCATGCATAGCCGATTCCGGCGTTTCCCGCGGAGCCCCCGGAGTAGAGCATCCACCATCTCCCGTCGGGAAGCCGCTCGACGTGGGCGGCGGAGACGTAGCCGTTCACGCCTTCCCAAGGCTGCGGGTCGATCAAGCCGGAGAGGATCGGACCGTTTCCGATCAGTTTCCACTCGACGGCATCGTCGGAACAGGCCAAGCCGAGGCTGTCGTTGCCGCCGGTGGAGGCGATGAAATACATGGTGTAGCGCCAGGTGAAAGGTCTTCCTTCGACCGAGGTGGACAGCGGGTTGTGCCAGAGGAACGACGGCCCGTAATGGCCGCGGTTCCAGACCTGGACGCTTCCCTCGGTCACCAGGTCACCGGAACACGGGGTGTCGCCTGTGAATGCGGCGGGGTCGACCGACGGATCACAAACAGCCGTGCGCAGACCGGCCATGGCATAGGGCTGATTGGGAACGTCCGGATTCCAGTAGAGGATGCGCAGCCGGGCAGCGGTCTCCAGGGCGCAGACCACGTGATAGCCGTTGACCGCGATGCCGGTGACCTTTTTCTCTTTGTCCCAAGCGAGCCCGTTGTCGGAGAAGGCGCAGCTCATGCCCGCTCCATCGCCGTAGTAGGCGATGAAGTTCCGGGGTCGGGTCCCGTCGTGGAAAGCGCCCGGGAACCGGAGGACGCGGACATAGTAGGCACGAGCGGCCGTCAGAGGCAGAACGTGCGGGTAGCGGTGGTCGAACACCACCGGCGGCAGCCCCTCGGGCGGTTCCGCTCCCGATGGGACCAGCAGCAGGCCGAGGTCAACGGCGTATTTGTCGGGGCGTCCGTCGCGTTATTTATAATTGGAATCATACGAATACGTCGAAACCAAAAGAAGGAGAACGATGAACCAAATCAACAAGGCAAAAACAATGGTGCAAGATAAAAACACCACCGCTTAAAAAAGTAATATCTTTTAACAATAATTAAATAATAGGGGGTCATCGTGGAAAACAAAAAAACGGTTTTCGGCATCATTCAGGGCATTAACGAAAAGGACAAGACTTGTTTGAACGGATTCATTGACGATTGCTTAAGAAGAGACAGACAGATAAAGCAAAGCTCTGCAAATATTCAGAAATGTCGGCAAGAACTCCAGTTGGGCGCAGCCATTGAGAGTCTCAAAAATGTCATAGAGGAATGCAAAGCAAGAGAAGTAAGCAGGAGGATCTCATAATGGCATTATATGATCTTACCAACAAAAAAATAGGAAACAAATTAGGAATCAGCTTTTCCATATGCATCATTTCTATTCTGGTTATGTGTTGCCTGGTTACGGTTAACTTTTTTGTTTTCAAGCACAAACTGGGTCAACCACCCCCGGTCAAAGACCGGGAGCTTGTAAAAGCTCTGGTTGACAAGGAGGCATAGGTAATTATGCAGCAGTTATCGAAGAGAAGGCTAACCAACACACCTACAGATATTCTCCGTTCTTACGGATTTTCCCGCTATCGTGGGGTTGCGCACGTCTGTAGCAACTGTGGCCTGTCATTAAACAGTTTTGAGGGTAGGAACAGTGTGGCAGGCTTAAAAACCTTCGATAACACCTCCGATGCGGCTCTAACTCTGAAAGGAGAGAACATGCAAATCTATGTTCTAAATCACAAAGGCACCCCCCTTATGCCCTGCTCACCCAGGAAGGCACGACTGCTCCTGAAACAGAATAAGGCAAAGGTGGTAAAAAGAACACCGTTCACAATTCAGTGGACAATGCCAACGAGAAGCTACACACAAACTGTAACGCTCGGTGTAGATTCAGGCTATTTGAATGTCGGCCTCTCTGCGGTATCGGATTCAAAAGAACTCTATTCTTCCGAAGTAAAGCTTCGTACCGATATAGTAAAGCTCAACTCCGAAAGACGGCAATACCGAAGGTCAAGACGTAACCGCAAGACTTGGTATCGTAAACCCCGCTTCTTAAACCGTAAGAAGCCCGAAGGCTGGCTTGCACCAAGCATTCAACACAAGCTTGATTCACACATCAAGCTGTTAGAACGTGTTGGTAAAATCCTCCCGATCACGAAAACCGTTATTGAGGTAGCCGCCTTTGACATTCAGAAGATCAAGAATCCCGGCATATCCGGTACTGGTTATCAGAACGGAGATCAGAAAGGTTTCTGGAATGTCCGAGAATATGTCCTTTACAGGGACAATCACACCTGTCAGAACTGCAAAGGCAAATCCAAAGACCCTGTTTTAGAGGTTCATCACATTATATCAAAACAGACAGGAGGCGACTCCCCTGACAACCTTATCACTCTGTGCAAGACCTGTCACGATAAAGTATCTCTGGGAAAAATCAAACTTAAGGCAAAACCCTCGAAACAGTTTAAAGCAGAAACGTTCATGACTATGGTGCGATGGAGGCTGGTAAACGAGCTAAGGAAAGACGGTCATGATATTTCCCATACCTACGGTTACATCACGAAAGGCAACAGGATAGAGCTTGGGTTATCAAAATCCCACACAAACGATGCCTTTGTCATAGCTAAAGGCAATGGGCAAAAAAGAACATACGACCAATATTTTATTAAACAGGTCAGAAAGTGTAACCGGAAGCTCTACAGGGGCGACCGGTCACATATAAGGAACACGGCCCCACGGGAAGTGTTCGGTTTCAGGCGTTACGACAAAGTAAAATGGAACGACATGGAATGCTTCATCTTCGGAAGACGCTCTACCGGATACTTTGATCTAAGAACGCTCGACGGGACAAAAGTACACTCGTCTGCAAAACACAATACCTTAACCCTGCTCGAACGGGCAGGCACATTATTAACAGAAAGGAGGGCGGTTTTCCTCTCCCCTACAAGCAGGGGAGTTTCCAAACCGCGACTATTATGAAATTTATAACAAAAATATCGTAATCGTTGAAAATACAAACATTATGTCTTCTCGCATAAACTGGCTCATGAGGATGTTCGGGGTCATGCCTTTTTTACCGTCAGAATCATACGAGTCAACGAAAGGAAAAGTCCCGCCTCTCCGGAAGGAATACGCAGATGCGTTGAATGTTATCAAAAAACTCGACACATCCAGCGAAGGCAAGAAAAGGTTAGAAAGTTTATTGGGCCAGATAAAAGCTGCAAGCGAGAAAAACAACAAACTGATACAGTTAGTAGATAGTGGATTAAACGGCGAGGCGCAAACCTTATACATAAAAGAGGTCAGTCCGGAAGTAGACAATATATTAAGAGAAATAGATAATTTTGTATTGTACCAGAAGCAACAAACTGCCCGAAATCTTAACAATCTAATAAAGATGAACCTGCTGCTTATGATAATATCGCTTGTAATAGGCATTATTGCCACAGCAGTAGGAGTATTTCTTTCCAACAAAATATCAAAAAGCATCAAAGTACCCCTCGAAAGAGCTTCTGCTCACGCGTTAGAAATCGCAGAAGGCAATTTGAATGTCGCTATACCAAAACGTGCGCTAACAAGAGCAGACGAAATGGGTGACATTGCAAAATCGATGCAAAAGATAAATACTAATTTGAAAAATATAGTTACATCATTTAGCAATGAGGTGAACAAGCTGACTAATTCATCAGGAAAACTACTGAGCATTTCGAATGAATTATCATCGTATGCATCAAATTCTCACGAAAAAACAAGTTCTGTTGCAACTGCCTCGGAAGAAATGACACAAACAATCATGGATATTGCAAAAAATACCGCGAATATTGCGAAAAATGCGAAAAAAGCTTGCGAAGTTGCAAACAATGGGGATCACGTCGTAGCGAAATCAATTACAGAGATAAGCAATGTTGCAAAAACCGTTCAAGAATTCAGTAATTTTGTAGGCGAATTAGGCGAAAAATCTGCCCGTATAGGCGAGATAATAACTACGATCAATGATGTGGCTGATCAGACTAATTTATTAGCTCTTAATGCGGCTATCGAAGCAGCAAGGGCTGGCGAACAGGGCAGGGGATTTGCTGTTGTTGCGGACGAGGTGAGAAAACTTGCGGAAAGAACAGCGCAGTCCACATCAGAGATAGCATCTACAATTAATATAATTCAGGATGAAATTAAAAAAACAACGGATTATACAAATCATGTATCTAAGCAAATTAACAACAGTGTCGAATTTGCAACAGACGCAGGAATGGCATTAAAAGAAATCGTAAAGGAATCAGACGAATTACAGATTATGATACAGCAGATCGCATCTGCTACGGAAGAAATGTCAGTTACTTCCGAACAAATTAATCGAGAAATCGTTGATCTTGCAAACATAGCGAACTTCACAGAGAAAAATTCCGAAAACACTTCCAGGGAAGCTCAAGAGTTAGTAATTATTGCAGATGGGATTAAAAACAACATAGGGTTTTTCAGAGTTTAAACATTTTGTGAGTCAACACCGAGACCTTTGCCCGACAGCAAAGGTCTTTTTTTTTGAAAACACGGGGGGGACTTATAATAAAGTAATATTACAACATAGAGTAATTTCTTTTAGGGCGTCCTGCCCGAATCACACCCCTGTACCGGGGAACAATAAATATAATTAAATGAGGAGTGCGTATGGAAAAAAATGCAAGCGCGATAGAATCGTTGCAAGGAAAAGAGTTTCTATGCATGGGCGAAACTCTAACAATATGGTTGGAAAGATATGCGATAAGCAAAAGGCCGGCGGTTGAACTACTATGCACTGACGATGGCGTTACGATGCCATACGGTACTCTAACCGTAAACATGCCGGAAGTGGAGTTGGAAGACGATGAAATCATCATAAAAAACTGGTCCGAGAACGAATGGCTCGCGGAAGCTGCTTTAAAAAGCGGATTGTTTGAGGACACCGGGCGGCGCATACCCACTGGCTTTGTAGAAGCACCTGTGTGGAGAGTAAAATCGTAATGGCTTACGATATAAAAAACCTTCATCCCGACCGGGTGGCAGACTTCAAAGCCAAAAACCCGGCATTCATTGACAGCTTTGTAGAGGAAAACTACAGGGTTTGGGAAATAAACGGAGGAACCAAAAGCACGGCAGTAAAAGCCACAGCCACAGTAAAAGCCACAGAAGAAACAGCCTGTGTTCCTGTCAAGCCAAAACAAATGTCATTATTTTAAGGGATTCTCAGACAACACAGGACAATCACATATTAGCACCATAATAAACGCCCCTCTTTGGAGGGGCGTTTTTGCGTATAAACTATAAACAACGTATTGTTTGACAATTATTTTGTATAGCTATAAGATATACAAACAGCAACACACAAAAAAAAGAGGAGGAGCAAAATAATCGTCAAAAAAATAAAGTAATATTAGTTTGTAAGTGTAACGAAAAACTAAAACCAAAAAAAAGAGGAGGGTAGCATGAGGATAGTAATTGAATTCGACAACGATATAGGCAAAATACCGTTTCAAAAAATCGGCGCTCTAAACCATGCCGTTTCCGGCTGGCTCTACAGTAGCTTTTTTCAAAACGGTGACTATATCAAAAAAGTTCACGACGAAGGCAAGATTGTCGGCAAAAAAAGCGTGAAACCGTTTGTGTTTGCGGTCTATCAAAGCAAGAAAGGAATGAAAGTCAAAATCGCATCGGTTGACGGTGAATTCCTTGCAAACGTGCTTGGCTCTGTTAACATGCAGACAGCGTTTGTATTTGAGGGCAAACGGTTCATGCCGAAATCGATACGTGCGCTGACAAAACAGGCATTGCAGTTCGTACCTGCCGGCAGTGACGGAAATCTGGCAAAGGCATCGCTGTTTTGTTTGTCGCCTGTAGTGCTGAGAACAAGGGAAGGCAAGTATGCGGTTGTTAACGAGGATGGCAACAACGAAACAATAGACAGGATGATTATGGATAACGCAATCAGGAAATATGAAGCGGTAAGCGGAAAAAAACTCGAAAACGCATGGCTGAAAGCGTGGTTCCATCACCCGGTAACAGGTAAAACACAGTTTAAAGGATACAAGACTGAGTTTACGAAATCGAGAATGACAATAATAACAAACCCGGAATTGCTGCACATCATACACAGCAACGGCATGGGCTGTAAAAACGCCATGGGTTTCGGAATGGTAGAAATGCAAAATCAAATTAATTTCAAAGAAAATATAAAAAAGGAGGCAACAATATGAAAAACGCAACAACAAAAGGACTTATCAAAACATTATCACCGCTGTGCCAGCTTGAAAAAAGCGAAACCATTAACAACAAGCTGATAGCCGTACACCGCCGCGACAAATATTTGATCCGCGATGCCGAAAACAATCTGCGTGCAATCAGCATATTAGCACCGTCGTCCAATACGATCAGGGCGATCATAAGAGACCTGATGGCAGCGGACATAACGGACGCACTGCTCAAAAAAGAAATAAAACTCGGCTACAAATCATTGTTGGTACTATATGTCGGCGGCGGCGGTGTTGAAAAAGAAAGCAAGCGTAAACTGGAAGAAATCGAGCAGCTTAAAGAGAAGAATGTGGTACTGTCACTTCTCGGGGCATCACCGGACAAAATAATTGCTGGAAAAACAG
>JAIXLE010000273.1 GCA_026931725.1 Bacteroidales bacterium | reverse complement strand
GTGTTGTTCCACCAAACGCGTCAAACCATGCGTGATGTCGGCTAACCGTTCCGTAGTGGGGGAATCGGGCAGATTATTCGCACGAACAGTCTGAAGCAGTTTCTCGGCCCGCGTGCGGATTCCGGCATCGGGGTCGGATAGTGCGTTGCGGATTTGCCGTTGGGCCTGTTCGGCACGGGCGAGTTTGCCAGGGTCTTCGGGTTTGACCGTGCCGGACTCTTGCGATTGGGCCACTTCTTCGATGATCCGCCGGGCATCCCGTTGGACTTCACGTTGGCGGAGCAGTTCTGGCCGCATCTCGGCGAGTTGTTTTTGCAGCATCGCTTCCATCGCGGAACGGGCCAGGATGCGGAGGGTGATTTCCGCACTACGCCCCGGAGGCTTGGTCCAGGCGACCGTGTCCCAGTCGGTCGCGGCGGCGCGTAGAGTGATGCTGTCACCATCTACGGGTGGTGAGCCATCCGGTCGGGTGAACGCCGCCACGGGAAGTGTGACGCGGGCATCCAGGCCGACAGGCTTTTGCAGCATCACGCCCAGCGAACCGACCAGCGCGGGCAGATACGGTTGCACCCGTTCCCGATCGGTGAGTGAAAGGGTTTGGAACACGGATTCCGGCCCACCAATGCGGTATTCCAACAGGAGATGGCGTGCCGCGAATGTCCGGTCTTCGGCCCGCGCCTGCACGGTCACTTGGGCGGTGGGGAGCAAGACCATCGGATCAGATAGCGGGTGAGGATGGATCAGCGAGACATTGGGAGCCGGGTCCGGGAATGTCTCAAAATTGAACAATCTCACGCCGGTCAATCCGACTTCATCGACAAACCGCAGTGTGTATAACCCCGGCATGGGAGGCGAGAACCGTGCATCCAGGTGCGTGCCCGTTACGCCGGATACCCGCACGGGAATGGGGCGAACAAATTCCTCGGTCAGCAGCAGAGCGGCCGTCAGTGACAGGGGGTTGTCACTCATCAAGGCCGCTCCGATCATGCCGGTTTGCACGGAGGTCCAATCGCCTTCCGCATGGAACGCCGCCGACACGATGCGTCGATCCGTGGCGGCTCGCAAGTGGAACTGCGTGCCCACGACCGCTTCGACCACACCGGCTCCATCGGGCAAATCCACGGACGGCAAATCTGTGTAAGCGGGGAAATCGAGGCGAAACTGCGGTGACGGGCGACCATCTCGCGGCACCAATTTTGGCGGTGGTGCCACGGTAACTGTCAACCAGTCTGTATCCGCATCATGGGCGACAATCCGCACGGCGAAGCTCTGGGCCGCACGCGCGGGGTCCAGTCGGTAACTCAACTGGGCTCCTGCTTGGGAATGATTCCCATTTTCTGGCGGAACGGGAAGCGCGTGTTCTTCGAGAAGCGTTTCCCCTTGCCGAATCGACACGAAAACCTGTTCGGGAATCACGCCGTGAACCGCAAACTGGAGCAGAAACGGATCCCCCTTCGCCAGCAATGCTGGGAACTGAGACGGTTCGAGCAGTTCGATCGTGGTGCGGGTCGGGTAAACATGATCGCCATACGGGTCGGCGAGACGCACCACAGCCAAGAGCGCCCGTGTGGGGCTGAGGGTGAAACCAACCAGAGTCAACGCGGAAACCAACGCGGCGAACCAGAACCATTTCCACGCCCGTCCGCTCGTGATGATCGTATCAAAGTTGCATTTTCGGGCGATGTTCTCGGCTCGGGTCACAGCCAGATCCCGGAACCGGGCCGCACTGTGCCGGGATGCGTGCGTTTCACTGGCGGTCAAGAAGGAAACGGCACTGGCCAGGGCATCGTTGAAGCGCGGGAAGCGATCTTCCAGCAAGAGGGCGACATCGAGCGGTTGCGTGGAAAGCCGCCATGAGCGATGAATGCCGGTACGAACGAGGATTCCGAACGTGGTAAGAATCCCGGTCAGGAACACGGCCCGCAACCAACCCGGCAAGTGGAACGCCACATCCAGCAGGCACGCACTCAGCACCGCCGCCGAACCGATCGCGAGCAACTGGAAGACCGCGATTGCAATGGCCACCCGTCGCCGCACACGGCCCAGTTCCCCGAGACGTTCCGGGAGCGAATCCAAAGCCCCTGGTGGACGCAAGATCCACGACATATTCTCTCTCCAACCACCCCGCACGCCCATTTCAAAATCATTCTATCTCATGTGCGGAACGGGATCGAACAGAAATGCCACTCGCTTGCCGGGGTGCGGTTCTCACCCGATATTGGCTTCAAGATGAGATTGCGATAGGTTGGGCGATTAACTTTCTCACACAATATCATACTGAAAAATGAAATGAGACGGGGGTTACATGTACGACCTCATCGGCGATGTTCATGGTCATGCGGATGAACTGATACAACTTCTCACACTTCTGGGGTACGAAAAACAGCACGGAACCTACCAGCACCCCGAGCGAAAAGTGATCTTTCTCGGTGATTGGATCGACCGTGGCCCCAAAATTCCCCAGGTGCTGCAGACCGTCCGCGCGATGGTGGAAGCGGGGCAAGCTCTGGCCGTCCTGGGCAATCACGAACTCAATGCCTTGGCGTACCACACGGAAGATCAGGATGCGCCCGGTGAACACCTCCGCCGCCACAATCCGAAAAACAATCGGCAACATCAGGCAACCTTGGATCAGCTCGCCCCACACGAACTGCGATCTTTTTTGGAATGGTTTCGGACGCTACCGCTCTGGCTCGATCTGGCAGGACTGCGAGCCGTACATGCGTGCTGGGATGAGCAATTGATCCAACAGATCGCGGAAGGCTACAAAAATCACGGCGGCCTCTCGAATACCTT
>JAIXLE010000127.1 GCA_026931725.1 Bacteroidales bacterium | reverse complement strand
CACCCCTCAACTGTCCACTCTCAACGCCAAAAAAGTCGATGCCAGAGAAAGTCCCCTCGGAGTGGACGTGTGGATGCGTAGCAACTCCTTTTGGCATCCGGTAGGTGAAAATTTACCTGCCGGACGCTTGTTTGGGGCGGATGGTGATGTCATACTTGGGGAGCGTCGCGGAGCGGTCCAGGCGGGCTTCGATCGGCTCCATTTCCGCCTTCGTCAACTTCACCCCGTCGACGTACGTCCCGCTCAGTACCCCAACCGTGGGGTGGCGACCCTTCCACGTCATCCGTCGCGCGTAGCTCAGGATCACCTCCAAACTGGTCAGTAACGCCCCGCCCCACTTCCGTTCCAAACTTGACCAGCACCGCTCCACCGGGTTGTACTTGCTGTGGTACGGTGGGTAGTACACCAGTCGCACCGTCAATCCCGTCGCGTCCACGAACGCCACCATCCGCTTCAAGAACTGGGTTCGTGTGCCCGCGTTGTGGGGGCCGTTGTCCAGATAAATCACCAGCGTGCGGACGTGTCCCAACCCGCCCCGGACCTGGTCCCACCACCGTCCCAATCCGTCCACCCAGAGGTCACTTGTCTCCCGTGTCCCAAAGAATAGGGACAACGCCCCCGTCGCCAGGATCAGGATACCGAGCGGTGTCCATTTGGTCTTCGCGGGCGGGTCATGGTCAAGCCCCTTGGCCGATGTCCCGTCCGATGCCGTCCGGGTTTTTTCCCCCACGGGCGTATTCGCCTTCGCTCACCTTCGCCTTCGTATCCATCGAGATTTCCAGCGTATGGGGATCGCCCTTGACCTCCGCTTTCACGGCCGCCACGTTGGCAAAGATGGCATCGGTCGAGGCGATCTTACGAAGGGGTTTGGCCTTGCGAATCCGGGTTAGCCGATATCCCATCCGGTTCAGGATGTCCCGCATGGTCCGCTCGCTCGGCACGGCATCGTCGGCGTAGCCCTTGGTCGTCCGCAACAAGTCGCACACTTCGCGGGCGGACATGTTAGTGTACACACGCTCGGACTTCAGTTCGGGGTGGGCCTGGGTGCGGGGCTCGACCAGGTCGCGGATGTCCGCGGCCAGTTGGGGGCGGGCGACCTCGGTGGGCACCTTGCCACGGTCGGCAAAGCGTTCGACACAGCGGATCCCGGTGGCGAGTTCGCGGAGGCCGGTGTCAACGGTGCCGCGTCCCCACCCGAATCGGCGTTCGGCGGCGCGGGACGAACCGCCGCACAGTACCCGAGTGACCTCGGCCTGGAAGATGCGGCGGCGGTGTCCGGTGAGGGTCCGAGCCGCCAGTCGGAGCAGGTCGTCGGTTGGGTCGCAGTGTTCGGTGCGGTCCATGGCCCGTCCTCGGGGTGTGAAGTAGGACCATTATCCCACGCCACCCGGTCCAGCGAAAGGCGAATCTATGGGTATAAATCCACCCACCGGATGCCTTTCATACCAGACATTATGCCGATGCGCCAGCCCTTCACGGAGTGGACAGGTGAAATATTTGGGCTGGCACTCACATGGGCCGATGTGAACTGGGAAACCTCTCGTACGTCATCCGCTCATCGAAAACGGAACACCATGCCCATGGAGGTGTCCGCATCATCCCGATATTCGCAGAGCTCCGCCCATACCTAGAGGAAGTTTGGAATCAGGCTGAGGAAAGATCTGTACGGATCATCACTCGGTACGAGGGTGTAGTACACAACTTCTGTGCACAACTGGAACGATGGACACCGCAAGCCGGTATCCAACCGTGGGTGAAACCGTTCCAGAATATGCGGGTATCCTGTGCTACGGAATTGGCCGACAAACTACCATCCCATGTGAGTGTCAAATGGTTAGGCCACACAGAGAAGATTGTGGATGAGTTCTACCGCAACGTGACAGATGAACACTATCAAATGGTTATCGGCTCAGATAACACTATAGCAATAACCATGCCATACTTGCCGATATCCCTATTCCAGGCGGCGCAAAATGCGGCGCACACGCGGCGCAAAATACGGCGCAGCAGGTGCCGACAGCCGCCAGCAGTGATCGGCAGGGGATCGACGTAATTGCTGAAACTGTAAGGGATTCTGCTAGTGATTGCTGAGATATGTTGGAGTTTGCAAAAGCGCATAAATGGGCGGTACAGGATTTGAACCTGTGACTTCGTCCGTGTGAAGAACGCACTCTACCACTGAGTTAACCGCCCAACCAATTCTCACTGTATTATGCTGAAATCTGCGACTACGTCAAGATGAAGCGGAAAACCTTTACACAGTTGGAGGAAGGTTTCCCGCTGGGGTTTCCGCATCGTCAAACCGAGGCGAGGATTGCGTCACTCGTTGTGGAGGACGGACAGGCTCCGGCTCGATGGCCGATTTTGCGGAGGAGCTTGATCCTGTACTAATTTCTTCTTCCAATCCACTTACCCCCTTCTTAAATTCCACAACGGTCTTGCCCAACGATCGCCCAATATCGGGCAGTTTTCGACCAAACAGAACCACGCCGAGCAGTAGAATGAGGGCAATTTCTTGAAAACCAAGACCAAACATAACAAATCCTCCGCGTCGTATGTTGAAGGAAAGAAATCGCAACGGGAGGAGGTTGAAGGTAACCCCACCGGCAAGTCTGCAGACATCTCTACTATATCAGTGATTCTCGATTTCTTGCAAGGTTCTCGCATTGATTTTCCGTCAGAGAGTCAACATGGGTGTGCATCTTGTACTTGGGTGGAAAATTGTGGGGTGACGGACAGTCATATACTTCAATCGGCCAAAAGCGATACATCATCGAACTCTTGGAAGTGGAGCGTCA
>JAIXLE010000124.1 GCA_026931725.1 Bacteroidales bacterium | reverse complement strand
GATGGATGGTGCCTTGCCCAGTGTCGTCGGCGGTTTGGTCGATGGCCCCGTGATCGCGGTTCCGACCAGTATCGGCTACGGCGCGGCCTTCGGGGGATTGGCAGCCCTACTGACGATGTTGAATTCCTGTTCCGCTGGGGTCGCCGTGGTCAACATTGATGCCGGTTTCAAAGCCGGTTACGTCGCCGCCCGGATCATCCGCAAGGCGGACTCCCATTCACACGGTTGATGGGGCGGGTCGTTTGCCCCCCAGAAGCCCGAATGCATCGAAAATATCGATCGTCTTCGCTCTTGCATTATTGTCCATGTTCGTTATACCCCGTTCCGATCTGGAAGTTGGGGGGTTCCGTATGCATGGACTCAGACGGGCGTGGGTCGCCGGACTGCTCGGGGGGGCAGGACTGGTCGGCTGTAGTCATACCAAAACTTACGACACGGATGTTCCCATCACCGAGGAATGGCGTACCGCCCCGACCGGTGAAGAACGATTCGATCATCCGCCAGAGCGGGGTTACACCAAACCGCCACCGAAGAAGGAATTCAAACCCAGCGTTGGCGGTGGCGGGGGTGGCATGGGTGGCCCCGGCATGGGTGCGATGGGTGGCGGTGGACAGCCCTACTGATCCCCACGGAACCCTTGCGGATTATGAGGACCGCGCGGACATCATCTCCGCGCGACTCGAGTTCTCTCACACATTTCCACGCAATCTCTCGACCGGAAACCCGATCTCCAGTACGGGGACCGGGCATGAAGGCTCCGTGCGATTCGAGGACCACTCGATGTCGCCCCTGCCATTCGGGAGGTTCGTCGTGAAGCGTCTCGCACTTTCCATACTTGCGGTTGGAGTCGCTGCGGGCACCGGGATGCCGACCGCCGCGCAGGCCATCGACTTTCCCAACTTTGGACTCGGCCTGTTCAAACGTAAGCAAAAAGAAGAGCCAGTTGCGCCGCCAACTCAGCATTATGTGACCACGCTGCAATCCGACCCGGATGAACAGAAGCGGCTTATGGCAGCATCGGGGTTAGCCAATGCGGATCCGCGCGTGGATGCCGCCGTGATTCCCACTCTCATTCATTCGCTGCAACGTGATCCTTCTCCCCTGGTGCGATCCCAGGCTGCCGAGGTGATCGGCAAGTTGAAGCCGATTTACCTACACGCCGGGCTCGCTCTCCAAACGGCAGCCCAAAGCGATCCGACCGACATGGTACGCAAAGCCTCCAAAGCGGCCCTGTGGGAATACCATCTCGCGGGTTATCGTCCCGCGGCGGGCATCGGAGGGCGGAACGAACAAACCCCGGAACCGCCGATCGCGAATCCGGTTCCGGGGGTGGCTATCCAGGCCCGCCCGCAGGTGGCCGCTCCGGTCGGCACGACAAGTACCGATTTCCGCCCGATTGCCGTGGGTATGGGAAAAGGGGCCAATTTTCAACAGACCGTCGAACCGCCCATCGCGGCAATCAAGGTGCAACCGGCCCCGGTAACGACTCCGATTCTCACTCCGAGTCCCCGTCCGGTGCCCACTCCGATTCCGAATCCGGCACCCTCTTCCGCTTTACCCATGCCCACGATTCCGGGTTTGCCGACCGCCATGCCAGCTACGGCGGTTCCTCAAACCGCCCCGGTTCCCCAATTGACACCATCCCTGGCACCGACTCTGACACCACCGCCTGTGTCGGGTAAGCCGAATCCTTTCTAAAGTCAGGATCGCCTCCGCCTCACTGATCCCGTATTGATGATCTGTCGGGAACGGCTGAGGAGATGGGATGAGTTTGACGGTTCTGGAACCTGGGTTGCTGACACTCCCGGTCGATGGCGGTCGATCGGGTTTTCGCCATCTCGGCTTGCCCCTCAGCGGCGCTGCGGATCGTGCCGCTTGGATGCTTGGCAACGCCCTGCTCCGCAACGCCCCGGATGCGGTTGCTCTGGAGATCACACTCGCTGGCCCAGTCCTCCGCGCTGAGCATCCCACGGCCTGCGTAGTATTCGGCGCCCCGTTTGATCTTTCGGTATCCGGGCGTGGGGCCATCACACCCGGATACACATTTATGCTGGAATCGGGCGAAACGCTGACCATTCGTGGCACATCGACCGGGGTACGCGGCTATCTCTGTGTCGGTGGCGGAATCGAGATGCCAGAGCGACTCGGCAGTCGATCGGCTTTCACCCCCATTCAGGCGGGAGATCTGTTACGGTGTTCGCCCAGCCACACAGCGGGACGCGCTTTGCCGTTCGTGACCTTCCCGGAGCAACCCACAGAGGTGGGGATTCTTCGCGTGATCGAGGGCTTGCAACGAGACTGGTTCCCGAATGAGGATTTCTTTCAACACGGTTATCGGGTTTCGCCGACCAGCAACCGAATGGGGTTACGTCTGCTGGGGTATCCGCTTGACCGGCGAGTGGGTGAGCTTGTATCCGAACCCGTTGCAACGGGAGCGGTGCAAATCACGAACGATGGGCTGCCCGTCATTTTGGGGGTCGATGGCCAGACCATCGGCGGCTACCCGAAGATTGCCCATGTGATTCGGGCGGACCTGGACCGACTGGCTCAACTGCGAGTCGGGCAAGAAATCCGCTTCGTGCGTGTCTCTCTCGCGGAGGCAATGGCTATCGACAAGGAGCGGAACAACCGACTCCGCGAATGGCGAATTCGGTTAGCCATATGAGATAGGACTATTACGACTGAGTGTTAGACTTCCCACCGATGGATCTCGGAATATTTCGCTTGCAACGCGATTCTTATCACGATAACCTCACTTTTGCCACGTCTATTCTCTCTGCCATTATCTGAGGTTCGTGCCCATGTTCTCAGTCGATTTTGGTGTCCATCAATTCAGCGAACTCGTCGCGTTCACACTGCCTTTACTCTGAACTGGGAGCGTTGTACAATCAACTCCCCACAGTCAATGCCACGGTGGATGGCAAGACCGTTCAGCGGAAGAACGTCTATGTAACGGCACCGCTCCAAAACCTGGTTCTGCCAGTCTGGAAATGCCCTTCCAGCGCATTGCCGGACGCGCAACCGGATGGCTGGACGACATGGTGGACCAACTACAAGCACCAGGTTCCCGCCTACATTGGGATCATGGGAGCATACCCGGACCCAGCCGGTAACACCTCGGCGATCTTCAATTCCAATTACGGCGGCTGGTGGTCGAACAATGGGATCTTGATTCCCAATGCGCGTTCACACATGACTGATGTGACGGATGGTTTGTCCAATACGATTATCGTCGCGGAACAATCTGGGAAAGTACAAAATTGTTCCTACGCCAGCGGCGATGCCCGGAACGGCTATTACACGCCGTGGGGTGGCCCAACATTCAACAAACCCATCAATGCCCTCGCCGCCGGTACGGATAGTTGGGGTAGCGGCCTGACTTGTGTGGCCTACCAGATCAACTCCAAAACCTGTGGCAGCGGCGCAAATACCAGTTACGTTCCGAGTTCGATTTTGAATTCGTTCCACACCAACGGCATCAGCGCTCTTCTGGGTGATGGATCGGTGCGATTCATCAACGATAGCTTCGACTTCGTCATGCTCCAACGGATGTGCTGTAAGGCCGATGGAATGGTGGTCACGGAATAACCGCTATCTCAAATCCGCCAGACTCCAGCGGATTACTGGACTCACACACCTTCTCAGACTCGGTAGGTATAATGTATTGGTTTCGCACGATCTCAGTCGGTTGGCTGGCTGCATTCCTGTTCGTTATGGGGTGCGGACCTGGGGAGAAGGAAACTGGGCTCCTCTCCGGCAAGGTGACACTCCACGATGCTCCAGTCCAGAGCGGAGCATTGAACCTCATCTCGAAGTCCGGCGCAGCAGCCCTGACCAATATCAACGCGGATGGCACGTTCAAGATCGAGGCTCCGCTGGAAGTTGGCGACTATACCGCCTACCTGTCACCGCCAACCCCTGAACCGCATGCCCCCGGCACCAAGGCACCTGCACTCAAGAAATTTGAGGTGCCAGCGAAGTTTCTCGCCCCAACGACTAGCGGAGCCACCGTGACCGTGAAAACCGGCGAAAACAGCGTTACCATAAAATTTGAATGATCGCCTCCATTTCCATCACACAAGGTGATCCCAGTTCCTTCTGAAAACGATTCTCGATCGCAGTATCATCATCGCACCCATTCCCACACGAATGGATGCGATGATCGTTTTTTTGTGAATTGTTCCCCGTTTGATGATACGGCTTGCTCTGGGTGGCCCAATCTCCGAAACGCGCGTGAAGAATCACTCGTTGGACCCCACCTGGAAACGGTTACATACCGAGATATTTCTTCGGCAACTCGGCTCCCGCAACGTAGCTCAGTTTGCCAATCTTACACATCTGATACACATGGATACGGAAATCGGGACAGGTACTGACGAGGCAGTACGCATCCACTTGGGAGAAACCGTATTCCGTGACGAGCCAGTCCATCAGGTTCACGGTCGCCGTTTCGACAGCCGCTTCGAGTGGACGTTCCGCGTAGATCGAGATAATCGCATCTGGCTTCTCAATCCGCATCCACGGTAGCCGTTTCTGCGGGAGCAACTCCAGACGCACGCGGACGGTCGCTTTTGTCTCGGCGGCGGTGCCCACGAATTCCGTGTCCCCTTGGCTGGCGTGGACATCCCCCAGGTAAAACAATGCCCCTGGGTGAAACACAGGTAAGAAGATCCGATTTCCTGGTGCGACATCGCGGATGTCGAGGTTGCCGCCCCAAAGTCCTTGTCCGTCGATGCTGGTGGTGACTTCCCGATCCGGTGCCACGCCAATCGTGCCGACAAATGGCGTGATCGGCCAGGAGATACGATCGTTGAATTGCAAGGTGCCGTCACGGGTGGTCCCGCTGGGGCCGGGCGTGTGTGGAAAAATCTTCGTCGTGTACTCACCGGACAGCTGCGACCATTTCGCGGAGTCGCCAAGTGGGCCACGACGAGGACCGGCCGCGCACCAGGAGTAATCGTCGACCAAAATATCCTCAATGGTGATGACGACCACATCACCGCGTTGGGCACCTTCCAGATATACGGGACCGCCGATCGGGTTTGCGGTGGGCGGGTAGCGGTCAAAGCCAGGACGGAGTGCGGGAATGGCCTTGTCTTCCGCGGATCGGAAGTAGCCCGTCCCGGCATCGTCGGTTTCGATCTCGAAGGATTCGCCGGGCGTAACGTGCAGAAGCGGTTCATCCCGCCAGTCAAAGGCGTATTTACGGGCCTGTTCGCGTGTGATCCGTTGCATGATGGGGCTCCACCGGAAGGGTCGGTATCCCCATTGAACGACCCTCGACTCCGTTTGCCCATCCTATTCAGAGGGAAACATCGGCAAAGAGGAGCAACCGCCGTAGGAAGATGATGCCCCCGACGATGAACGCCGTCAGACTGGCCATCAGCACGGCCCCTGCGGCAATGTCGAGAACGCCCGTCAGTCGCTGTTTCGTGTCCGCATCGAGGCCATGGAATAGTCGTTCCAGGGCACTATTGAACAATTCCGTGGTGAGGACCAAACCAATGCAGAGGATTACCAGACACCATTCCACCCGTTCGCATTCGAGGATCACGCCAGCGGCGATGGCGAGGGCGGTAAAGAAAAAGTGAACAAAAAAGCTCGCCTGCCCACGGACTCCCAGTTGGACCCCCCGAATCGCTTCCGCGAATTTCTCACGCCAACCCCGTCTGTTGGAAGAAGAGGACGAGGTGGTATCCGCATCCAGGATCGGCCAATCACGCGGCATGGCAAACTCGGTCAAAGTCACGGGTGATCGAGATTGTGAGTGTTGCACGGTTTATCGTCCCGCCATCATGCCCGAGTTGGAGCCAAACCCACGCATTCCGGCCGTGCCACCCATGGCAGCAATGTTCGGGATGAGCGAAAACTGAATCCCGAAGTTGTTGACCAGGGGATTATACGAGACACCAAACATCATCGTGACATCTGGGCCTGTCCGAGCAAAGCTGATGGTGTTGGTCAAAGACTCGTTCAAACCGAAGTCATACGCCGTGCCCAGGTTCATCGCATAGCGTCGGCTCAACTGGTAATTGATGGCCGCCGTCACGGCTCGGCTTTGGAGCGGGTCCGTGTGCCGATACGTTAGGCTGAAGTTCGTGTTGTCCGGTCGATTAAAGTACATACCAACATTGAAATACTTGGCCCCACTGTAGAACGGATCGAACCAGCCGGCGGAACTCATCGAGAAGCGATCCCCAATGTGCCAGAGATAGAGATAGTCGAGGAACGCCCACGAGGAACCGTAGTTGTCTCGCCCCGGATTCGGGAAGAACGAGACACCCGTGTTCAAGGTCATCCAATCCACCGTGTGTTCCGCACCCTGAAAACCGCGTTTGGTCTGCAATCGTTGGCGACCGTCTAGGCGGACGATTTCCATGTCATCAACAGTGTCCGTCCGGTTGTCCACGCCCCGGCGGATCGCATACATCTGCGGGTTGAACAGGAACGACGGAGCGTAGCCCAGGTCTGGGTAGGTGAACGATCCTTGCGTCCCCGGTGGGTACATGATCCCCGGTGTCGGGCGCACGTTTCGGAACCCCTGATCCACCGCATTATCGAACAAAGGGTCCAGTTGCGGGAGCAGGTAGTACGGTGTGTTCGACCGCACCGTGGTGTAATCCGCGGTCACGGTGACTTTGTGGTACAATCCCCGCACGTTAAACAGTTCGCTATTCGCCTCCTGATACAGTCGCGACGCTGTTGCCGAGATGCTGGCTCCTCCGCCGCCGTAGATTCGGCTTTGATCGTTCCCATAAATGTCTTCGGAGTAGTACGTCAGATCGAGAATCCCATGCGGATTGATACGGAACGGCCCGGCATCAAATGGGGCATTGAGCCGCTGCTCCAGATCGAAGCGGCCCGTGTTGACGGGGATGGCATTCGATACCAGGATTGGCAACGGCGCGATCGTCGCGGGCCGCAATTGTGCGTAACCTGCGGAGGCATCCGCCGAGTAAATCAACCGATCCCGGAGGAACGTCTCGCCAACGACAGCCCCATCCACACGCGGCAGCCATTCGGTTTGTGTCCACCAATCCGTTGAGACACGCCCCTGCGTGAGGAACGAGCCATACCAGTTGTCTCGGGCACCGTACACATGCAGGAAGGTATCCTGGTTCGGCCCCATGTCGAATTCTTGCTTATAAAACTGTTCGAGAAAATCCTTATCGGATAGATACTCAGCCTGAGCGAGGACACGAACATAAGTGGTGCCGTATTCGTACAAGTCCTGATTGTGTCGCCAGTGTGCCCGGCCACGGAAATCGGGATGTCCCACATCGGGGCGGTTGGCCCCCAATTGATCCACCCCGTCATCCTGAATACCATACAACCGCACGAACCCGGTACTCTGCTGGCCAAGGCCGAAGAAACTCGGTGTCAGGTAGTTGTAGTTTGTCCCCAACGCGGGGCCACGGTCGCTGAGGTAGTCCGCGTCCAACCGCCAGCGGTGCCCCGGTGGCGGACGGCGTGCCAAGAGTTTGTACATGTCCCAGGTCGTGAAAATCTGCGTCCCAAAAATCTGGTCGTTCCCGCCACCGATCCCGATGAGGGGACCAAACGGCTCATCCGCATCCGCCTTCACCGGCAGGAACGGAATGATGGGGACATCGCGGACCCGCAACCAGGACCATTTGGTTGCCAGTGTGCGTTCGTAGCCGACTTCCTGTTCCCCAGTCAGGAGATTCCGATACGGAATCCCAAAAATGTTCCGTCGCACCACCAATTCTTGTGTCAACGTGGACTGAGAGGATGTCAGGGTCAAGTTCGGGTCACTGGGGCGTTTACTGGAGGAGATCTCCGGTTCAAAGGCCCGCCATTCGTTCTTGCCCAACCGCCAGATCTCCTTGCCCCGCATATGGACGGAATCTTTTAACTGGGCACCTCGCATTTCCAGGTCCGCGTACATGGCCACGGCCCGGTTGCGGTTCACGTCGTAGTATATCTGTTCGGCGCGCAGAATCTGTTCGACACCCCCCTGCCCGTTCGCCAGGGTGCGGATCACCACATCACCGGAGAGGAACAGTTCAATATCTTTCTTCTTGCCGCCGTCTGCGTTGGTTTCGACGGTTCCGGTTGGGTTAAAATCCGTGACACCCTTCATCCAAGCCACCACGCTATCGGTGGCGAATTCGATCTCTTGCGGCGGCCCACCCGCCCCACCGGGGAAGTACACCACATTGACAATCACCCCGCCGGTGAAAATCAGTCGGCGTTCTTCCGGGCCGGTCGGTTCCAGAACATAGGCGGGTAGCTTTTCGTAGCGTGGGCTGAACCGGATCACTTGCCGAGCGGAAGCCGGTAGCGGAATGCTCGTCCCGTTCGGCAAAATTACCTCGGGATCCAACGGTTGCTGTTGCGGTTGGAATGGTGTCAACCCCGCCGCGGGCGGAGCATTTTCCGGGATGCTCGGCGGCGGTAAGTCGATCGTAGGATCGGGAGACGCTGGCAACGGGAAACCCGGTTGCAAGACGCTGTGGCGAGGTGGCGGCGGAGCCTCCGACGGATACTCACCCAATTGGCCTGATGGTGGCACAGGTTGCTGACCACGAACCGATGCCGGTTCGAGCAGACCGATGCTGCACACCATCAAGATGCCAGCCCAGAATTTAGCAGCACGGACAGCCACGCCCCCTCCGTGTCTGTGCCCCCACCCAGACGATCACGCGGACTGTGCGATAGGTCAAAACGCTGTCGTCTGGATGGCGGACTATAAGAAGGGCTGCGAACCTGTCAACCCGATTCCCGGCCAATTCTCCGTTGAGGAATCCGAGATTGCTCCGGGGTCGCCCTCAGCATCGCCCGCACCGGACCCGAAAGCCGTTGCAGACGCGGACATGTGTACAATGCCAGTATTCCCCATCTCGTTTCACATACTGGAGTCTGCCATGCCTCCATTCGACCCCGCTTCCCTGGTTGCCGATGTCGAAGCCTTTTGCCAGGAAATCCGACCTATCGAAGAACTCTGTTACGTTGAACATCGCTTCAACGATCAACTGGTCCCGCTGGCCCGGAAGTACAATCTATTGGGAATGAACATCGCCCCGGAGTACGGCGGTCGCGGTGCGGATGCAGTGAGTTACTTCACGGCGCTGGCCCGCATTGGCCGAGAAGGCACGGGAACCCGCACTTTCTTTAGTGGCCATCTCAGCATTGGGGCGTACCCGATCCAGACTTGGGGCAGCGAGGCACTCAAGCAGAAATACCTGCCCCGTGCCTGCCGTGGAGAAGCGGTCCTCGCCTTCGGGCTGACCGAACCCGATGCCGGGAGCAACCCACGGGAAATGACGACCACCTTCCGCCAGACCGCCGATGGCTTCATTTTGAATGGCGTGAAGTACCTCATCTCGAATGGCGGCATTGCCGATGCCGTGGTCGTGTTTGGCTACCCGGAAGGTGTGCCCGTGGATGATCCCAGCCATCGCATCTCCGCGTTTGTGATCGACACGCACCAACCAGGTTTCGTCAAAGAAGATCTGACCGCCAAGATGGGAATGCCCACTTCCAATACCGCGATGTTCGAGTTGCGGGATGCAGTGGTCCCCACCGAGAACCTGCTCGGGGAACTGGGGAACGGCTTCCGCGTAGCGATGGGAACCCTGGTCAGCGGGCGACTCAGCGTCGCGGCGGGGTGTCTCGGAGTAATCGAAGACTGCCTGACGGAGGCGGTCGAGTACAGCAAACTCCGTCAGCAGCACGGCAAGCCGATCGCCAAGCATCAATTAGTACAGGAGCATATTGCTCATATGGAAGTCGCGCGGGTGGCCAGTGAATCGTTACTGCTCCGGGCGGCCGCGTTGAAGGACAAAGCCGCCGCGTCTCCGGGCAACCGCGCACTGGCCCAACAAGCGGACATGCTGGCAGCTCAGGCGAAGTTCTTCATCGTGAATGCGGCGTGGGATACAGCCGACCGGGCCGTGCAAGTGTTCGGCGGCCGGGGTTGGAGTACACTTTACCGCCCCGGTCGTCACCTCATGGATGTGCGAGTGTGTCGGATTTACGAAGGCACGGACGAGATTTTGAAACTGAAGATCGCAACCGGCGTACTCGGCAAGGAGTACGAAGCATTCCGGTGAGATCGTGTGTTCCCGACACAACACCCGGAACCGGGGACATCTCCGTTTGTCGGAAAACCGGGAACGATCGTTCCCGGTTCGGTGTATCGGTTCCTACTGATCCTGCTGAACCGGGGATGACAGCCCCCGGTTGTGTTACTTGCCAGCCTTCGCGGCGGCGAGCTTTTCTTCCACGGCCTTCCAGTTGACCGTGTTCCACCAGGCATCAATGTAATCGGGACGCTTGTTCTGATACTTCAAATAATAGGCATGTTCCCACACGTCAACACCAAGGACCGGCACCAAACCATCCATGAGTGGGCTATCCTGATTCGGTCGCTTGATCGCTTCGAGCTTACCGGAAGCGGGATTGTAGACAACCCAGCTCCAACCGCTGCCGAACTGGCTGCCACCATTGGCTTTGACGGTGTCTTTCATTTTGGCGAAGTCACCGAAGGCGGCCTTGATGGCATCGCCAATCACGCCGGTCGGTTCGCCCCCGCCGTTTGGCCCCATGATTTCCCAGAACAGGGCATGGTTGGCGTGACCGCCGCCGTTGTTGATGACGGCTTGCCGAATGCCTTCGGGGACATTCTTGATGTTGCGAAGCAGGCTGGCGATGTCCAGTTTCTGCAAGTCCGCGTGCCCGTCGATCGCCTTGTTGAGGTTATCGACATACGCCTTGTGGTGGCGCTGGGAGTGAATCTCCATCGTCAGCGCGTCAATGTGCGGTTCCAGGGCGTTGAAAGCATATGGCAACTGCGGCAAAGTGAATGCCATGTCGAATACTCCTGATTATGCGGGTGGAAGTGGTTCCGATTCGCGGAACACCAGGGTCTAGTGTAGGCCGTGGCCGGGGGTTGGGGCAACCAGCTGAACGCGAGAGAGTCCACTTTCCGCGCAGTCGCAGGGCTGCTACGATGGGGATTCGGTCGACGGACTGGCGGGACGGTCGCTCGGGAGAACCTCGGTTCTACCGGGAGGAAAGTCCGGGCTCCAAAGGGCGCGGTGGTGGGTAACGCCCACCCCCTGTAACGGATGCGGGTTCCGGCCTGCTTCGCCAAAGGGCGGGAAAGTGCAACAGAAAGATACCGCCGGGGGCGAGGAAAAACGAAAAAGGAAAAAGGAAAAAGGAAAAAGAAAGACATAGAAGAAGAGAAAGAAGAAGAAGAAAAGCAGGGTTTTTGAAGCGATCACAAGAATCCGACAATTGCCAGACAATCTTTCACCCTTGTTCTTCTTCTCGAAAAATATCCGTGCTAGCCTGCAATACGCTCTCCCGGCTAGTTCTTTCTTTTTCGTTTTTCCTTTTGCCTTTTTCGTTTTTCCTTGCCCCCGGTAAGGGTGAAATGGTGCGGGGTTTCGGCCCTTAATGTAAGAGCGCACCAGCGGCGAGGCGACTCGTCGGCTCGGCAAACCCCACCGGGAGCAAGGCCAAGCAGGAGGAGAGGGTCGGCCCGACCCGCACCAACCTCCGGGTAGGCTGCTCGACCTCATGGGTAACTATGAGGCTAGATAAATGACCGTCACCGTTCCTCACCGAACGGGACAAAACCCGGCTTATACGCCAGCCCGGCGACCGAACCGGATTACACAACTTTCCTCCATATCATCACGCGGCATCACAGCATGATAACACCGTGTACCAACTCGGCATGAGTCAACGGTGGATCCGTCGGGAACAGCACACACGCGGCCGGGACATCCGCACAATCAACAATCAATTGTCGATCATTCGGAATGAGAAATCCTTCATCCGTAGGAATGTGGCCTGTCACAAGCAGATCCGCATCAAGCCGTTGCAGAAATGCCAGGACGTTCTCTTCGTCCGTATCTCGCCCCCAAACCAACGTGTAGACGAACCCGCCCGGTTGCAGATCCTCTGCGGTGTACTCTTCTTCTTCCAATCTTCGCGGATCGAACAACGGGAGATACCGTTCCGCCGGTAGGCTGTGCGTGACAAGCACTCCGTTGGGCGTGCGGACCATCAGCGGAGCAATCCGAAACAACTCCATGTACGCCTGATAAATCTCCCCAGCCTGGGAACCGTAAGCAGCCCGGACACCGTCGCGGAATAGGTCGTTGTACGATTCGCTCCCCTTGCCCACGGGCCGGTTGGTTCGCTGGGCCAGTTCATGATTGCCGGGTAGATAATGCACACGCTGCGGGTACTGGCACTTCAACGCGGCAAACAGATCGACCAACTGATGCGACTTGTCGCCACCATTGGGGTAACGGAATCGACCATGAATCAGTTCCTGAAATACAAGGTGCAGGGTGGGATGGTTCGCCAAATCGGCCCGCCGAAGAATGGTCTGGAAATTCGGAATGTGACCATGCAAATCCCCTGCCACCAGGACATCCGCGGCTGGAGGCAATCGCAGAAGATGGCCACTGCGGCCGGGTGTGGTCCGCACCGCGTCGATCGCGCGACGCAAGGTTGCGAGCATTCGCTCAGGAGGCGGCATACATTCCACCGGATAGAGACTGTGAGAGACAGTGTAACGTACAATTTGGCCGCGCTCTTGCCGAATACAGAATGAGTCGGAAAATGCCGGAGAGAATCGTGCCCGGATTGTGCCGCCTTCGCTTTCCCGAACTCGAACGATCTTTGTTTGTACCAGTTTGAGAACAGTAATTCCAGCCACCCTTGGATACCGACACATGGAACTGTCGCGGAACCTGCGGGTGGATAGTGTGTCCCGACTTGGACCGACTCCCCCGCACCAACTGGACCAAAACTGCCCCGTAGCGGATGCCATCGAGCTGATGCGGCATCAGCAGGTAGGCTGTATACTCGCAACTCAGAACGGGAAAGTGGTCGGCATCTTCACGGAGCGGGATTTACTCACCCGTGTCCTTGCGGCATCGCGGCCCCTATCAACAAAATTAGTCCACTGTATGACCCCCGATCCCGTGACGGTTTCGCCAAAAGACTCGGTGCGTACCGCGATCAAACGGATGCAGAACGGAGCCTACCGTCATTTGCCGGTGGTCGACGAATCGAGTCGACCTGTCGGGATTCTATCCGTGAAACGAATCGTCATGTACCTGGTCGAACACTTTCCCGGTACGGTCTACAATCAACCAACCGACCCGCAGAACAACTATCCCGATCAGCCCGAAGGCGCGTGAAACGCATTCCCCCAAATTCAAGCGGAACCCATCTTTCGGAAATCCTCGTTGGTCCACCGTTGTCAGAGTGAGCCGACTTTAACAGAATGAAATTTAAGGACACTTCGACCGACCGGCAAAATTTCTCGCCGACTTGGCCGATAGATACATAACATGACAAGAGGGCCGGACGGCCCGTCCTCACTGCCCGCCGCCGCCCCAATTGCCGCTTTTACGATCATTCGAGGTTTGGTATGTCCCTTCCCAACGGCTCGGCCGGGGTCGCGGCCCCTCCTGTTGCCACGCCTGGTGCGACGAACACCCACCAGCGACCGATTCAAGAAGTCGACGCGATCACCATTCGTTTCGCCGGGGATTCTGGCGACGGGATGCAGGTCGTTGGTACGCAGTTTACCAATACCTCTGCGCTCGTGGGGAACGACATCGCCACCTTCCCGGATTTCCCTGCGGAAATTCGCGCCCCGGCTGGCACCCTGGCTGGGGTGTCGGGGTTTCAAGTTCACTTTTCCAGTCAGGCCATTCACACCCCCGGCGACGTGCTGAATGCCCTGGTAGTCATGAACCCGGCGGCCCTGAAAACGAACCTCCGCGACCTCGAAGCTGGCGGTTTCCTGATTGTCAATACTGATGGATTCGACAAATCGGACCTCACGAAAGCGAAGTACACTTCTGATCCACTGGAAGATGGTTCCCTCGCTGGCTACCGCGTCATTCGGGTGGCGATCACCAAGCTCAACATCGAAGCCGTTAAAGATTGTGGTTTGACCCCGCGTGAACAGGATCGTTGTAAAAACTTCTTCGCGCTCGGTCTAGTCTACTGGATGTACGAACGACCGCTCGAACCTACACTCAAGTGGATCCAAAGCAAATTCGCCAAGAACCCGGCCGTCATGGAAGCGAACATTCGCACCCTGAAGGCGGGTTACAATTACGGCGAAACCGTCGAACTGATGCCGGTCCAATATCGTGTCTCGAAGGCGAAAATCGCACCGGGAACGTATTGCAAAATCACCGGAAACGACGCAATTGCTTTGGGCTTGGTGGCCGCCGCGCTGCAAGCTGGCCGCACGATGGTCTACGCGGGGTATCCGATTACCCCAGCGAGTTCTGTACTCGAAAAACTCGCGGAAATGCGGCGATTCGGGATCAAGACATTCCAAGCGGAAGATGAAATTGCCGCGGCGGGTGTCGCCATCGGCGCGAGCTTCGGTGGTGCGATCGGTGTGACGGGCACTAGCGGCCCCGGCATCTGTCTCAAGAGCGAAGCCATCGGCCTGGCCGTAATGACGGAACTACCGTTGGTGATCGTCAACGTGCAACGTGGCGGCCCCAGCACGGGGCTTCCCACGAAGACTGAACAAGCAGACTTGCTGCAAGTCATGTTCGGCCGTAATGGAGAGTCTCCCGCCGCCGTCATCGCGCCAATGTCCCCGACGGATTGCTTCACGATGGCGATGGAAGCGGTTTGCATCGCCACCCGGTTCATGTGCCCGGTCTTCCTGCTTTCGGATGGTTACTTGGCGAACGGTTCGGAACCGTGGAACATCACGGAAGCGTCCAAACTGCCCACTATCGACATCCGCTACGCCACGGAGTCGAACATGGGCGATTGGGGCGGCGCAGCCCATAAACTCTCCACAGCCACTGACAGCGAAGGTGGTGGCGCGGGCAAGTTCCTCCCCTACCGCCGCGATGACATGCTAGCCCGACCCTGGGCCGTCCCTGGCACCCCCGGCCTCGAACACCGCATCGGTGGGATCGAAAAACAGGATGTCACCGGCAACATCAACTACGAGCCGAGCAATCATGAACACATGGTTCGGACTCGGGCCAAGAAGATCGAAAACATTGCCCTCACAATCCCGGACTTGGAAGTCCGCGGCCCCGAAGATGCCGAATTGCTCGTCATCGGTTGGGGTGGCACCTATGGCTCGATCACCACGGCCGTAGACCGGGCTCACCGCAAAGGACTGAAAGTCGCGCAAGCGCACTTGCGATACCTCAACCCGATGCCGAAGAATACAGCCGAGGTGTTAGGCCGATTCAAAAAAATCCTCGTGCCAGAACTCAACGCCGGTCAGTTGCTCATGCTCTTGCGGGCGAAGTATCTTGTTCCCGCCGAGGGGCTTAACAAAATCCAGGGTAAGCCGTTCCTCATCAGTGAAATCGAAGCCGCGATCGAACAACGGTTGAAGTGACCAATTGCGCCCAGGGACAGTTGTCCCTGGGTGTTCTTCTCCAGACACAATCACTCAAACACCCGATACCATAATGTCCGCTACACCCCTGCCCACACTGACGACGAAAGAGCTGACCAGTGACCAGGAAGTCCGCTGGTGCCCCGGTTGCGGGGATTACAGCATCCTGGCCCAAATGCGTAAGGCACTGACCACGGTTGGTCTGCCCCGCGAAAAGTTGGCGTTCATCTCCGGGATCGGCTGCTCCAGTCGCTTCCCCTACTACATGAACACCTACGGTTTCCACACCATCCACGGTCGGGCACCCACTTTCGCCACGGGCTTGAAGCTCGCCAATCCTGACCTTCAAGTTTGGGTCGTAACCGGCGACGGCGACGGTCTTTCCATCGGTGGGAACCACACGCTCCATGTCTTGCGCCGCAACGTGGATGTGAAAGTCCTTCTGTTCAACAATGAAATCTACGGTCTGACGAAAGGGCAATACTCGCCAACTAGCCGGACAGGCACCAAGACCAAAACCAGCCCAACGGGTTCAATCGAAACCCCGGTTCACGCCCTGGCTTTCGCCGTCGCTGCCGAGGCCACCTTCGTCGCCCGCACGATTGATGTCGATGTACAGCACATGGTGGCCACGCTCCAACGGGCCGCCGCGCACAAGGGCGCGGCTTTCGTCGAAATCTACCAGAACTGCAAAATCTTCAACGATGGCGTGTTCGACTACGCCACCGATAAATCCGTGAAGGCCGATAACATTCTGTACCTCGAACACGGCAAGCCGATGGTGTTCGGCAAAGACCGGAACAAGGGGATTCGGCTCATGGGTCTGCAACCCGAAGTTGTAGAAATCGGCAAAGATTGCGGTTTAGATGATATTCTCGTGCATGATGAGAATTCCCCGGATCCCACGTTGGCCAACATGCTGGCCCGGTTCACTGTCCCCAAGTTCCCCGAAGTGGTCGGCGTGCTGCGGGCTGTGAAGAAACCGACCTACAACGAAGTTACGGATGGCCTCATCGCCGCCGCAGTCGAAAAAAATCGCGGCACCGTTGCCGATCTGTTCAAAGCCGACGATATTTGGACGGTCGAGTAAACCTCGTCCGAACCCACACCTTTTCCCGGCATTCGGCCTCATCGTGTACAACCCACGCCATCTGTTCGTGGGTTGTACACATTTCTACAAAATTATCAATTATTTATCCGATCAACATTACTGACAGCGACAAGTTTTTTTGGCTTCTGCTGGCGTGGAGTTGTGGCAAGTCATACAAGAAAAGGAAGATTTTCGGCATGCAGTATCCGCAATGTACCCCTTGACTCCCAGCCGAGTGATCTGTCATGTGTTCCAGGCTGTTTGTCGCCATCTCGGTTTTGCTCACTGCCGCCAGCGGGTTTGCCGCCGAAACGGTGCCGCCCGTGGTGACGCAACTCGAAACCCAAATCCGTGATGTCATCGACCACACGGAACCTTCCGTTGTGGCCGTGGTTGTCTCGCACAGCGAACACTATGCCCAAGTGAATGCAACGGAACGGGCACGGGGGAAACTGGATGGGTACGCTCCGCCCGAACGCAACCCGCTGGAATTATTGCCTCGCCATGCGCCGGAACTGGCGCGATTGGATTTGAGCAATCCGGCGAACATCGCGGATCATCTCTACGGCTCTGGGATCGTTCTCGATGCCGCGAACGGCCTGATTTTGACCACCTACCACCTCATCGACGGAGCCACCAAGGTCTATGTGCGATCCGCAACCGGGGCCGGTTCCTATGCGAACCTGCACGCAGCCGATTGCCGATCCGATCTCGCGGTGTTGAAACTCATTCACCCCGTGCCCGGATTGCAACCGATTCACTTTGCGGATGTTCGGGTCGATCCGTTCCGCTCGGACAAAAAGCCGACCGTGCAACGCGGAACCTGGGTCATCGCTATGGGGCACCCACTCGCAGCCAGTTTTGCCGATGGAAAACCCAGTGCGAGTTGGGGCATCATCAGCAATGTGCGCCGCAAAGCCAACGGCCCGGAACGTGAGGAACAACGCACGCACCCTCTCACCCGTTACGGAACCTTGCTGCAAACCGATGCCCGCGTCACGCTCGGATGCAGTGGCGGCGTGCTGCTGAACATCGCCGGGGAAGCGATCGGCCTGACGACTCCCGTAGCGGCTGTCGCCGGGCCAGATCTGGCAGGCGGTCTGGCGATTCCCTTCGACGAAAACTACCGCCGCATTATTGCCGTCTTGCAGGAAGGTCGTGAGGTGGACTACGGCTTCCTTGGTATCTCCATCGACAGTTCCCTCATCGTTCCGGGTTCTCGTCAACTCGGCTTGCGGATCGGTCAAGTCACACCGGGCACCCCGGCCGACCATGCGGGGTTGCGTGGGTTTGGCAATGCGCGATTCTCCGATGACGGTGACATCATCACCGCGATTGATGGGCACCCCGTGCGCGATCAGGATGACCTGTTCCTGTATCTGGGTGCCGCCCTGGCCGGGCATCGTGTTCGGCTCACCGTTTCCCGTGCGGGTGTCATCCGCCATGTGGAAGTGGAACTGGCGAAGTACGACAATACGATGCCTTGGATCGCCTCGAAACCGGCACCGGCGATTCATGGGTTGCGGCCCGATTACATCAGCGTGCTGTTCCTGCAACTCCAGCGTGCCGGGGATGCGCATGTGCTACGGGTGGGGTTGCCAGCGGGCGTGCTGGTCCGCGAACTGGTTCCGGGCAGCCCCGCCGCGACGCAGTTCCAAAAGCTCGGTGTCGGAGCCCACCGCTGGATGGTAACGCATGTGAACGGAAAGCCTGTCCACAATCCCGCAGAGTTTTACGAACAGGCTGGGACGGGTAAGGTTCGCCTCACCGTCATCGACCCGACCGAACCAACCCCGACTCACGAAATCACGCTACCCGGTTCCTGATTTTTCTGTCTGACATTTACCGCGAGATTCTTTCGCCATGATGAAGTACGCCATTTGCAATGAAACCTTCCAGGGTTGGGACCATCCGCGTGTCTGCGAGTTGGTCGCCGGCCTGGGATATACCGGCCTGGAAGTCGCCCCGTTTACTCTGGCTCCGCTCATCACCGATGTCAACGCGGCCCAGCGGGCGGAACTGCGACGGCAAGCCGAAGCGACCGGCCTTCGCATTATCGGTTTACACTGGTTACTGGCCAAAACCGAAGGGTTTCAACTCACTTCACCCGATGCCGCGGTTCGCCAACGCACCGGCAACTATTTAGCCGATCTCGCGCGGGCGGCGGCGGATCTGGGAGGCGATCTTCTCGTACTCGGTTCCCCCTTGCAGCGGAACATCCCCGAAGGCTACACCCGTGCGCAGGCCGATGATTTTGCATTGGACACGCTCGGCCACACACTCAAAACCTTGGAAGACACAAAAGTCTTCATCTGCCTGGAGCCGCTGACACCGGCCGAGACGAATTACATGAACACGGCTGCCGATGCCGTCTCGCTCATCCATCGGCTCGGCAACCCTTACGTCAAGCTCCATCTGGATGTCAAGGCGATGGCCGCGGAACCGGCTCCCCGTCCCGACGTGATCCGAGCGAATCAACCTTACACCAAGCATTTCCACGCCAATGACACCAACTTGCGTGGTCCTGGCACCGGGGAAACCGACTTCCGACCGATCTTCGCCGCACTGAAAGAAACCGGCTACGATGGGTACGTCTCGGTTGAAGTCTTCGACTACACCCCCGACCCCGAGACAATCGCACGGGAAAGCATCCGCTACATGAAGGAGTGCGAATAACCGATGCATCACATTACCACAGCCCTTGTTCTCCTGTCCTTGGCTCTTCCCGTTCACGCGGATGGACTCAGCGTGGGTTTCGGGGAAGCCGATGTTACGCCCGATCTACAAGCCGGGCCGGTTTATCTCGCCGGGTTCGGTCAGGACCGCCCCGCCACGAAAGTTCACGATCCGATCATGGCTCGTGCGGTCGTGCTGAGCGATGGCCAAAAGAAAATCACCCTCGTCTGTGTTGACGTGGTCGGCATCTTCCTTCCCACTGTGGAAGCGATTCGCAAGCAGCTCCCCGGCTTCGATGCCGTGATTGTCTCCGCGACGCACAATCATGAGGGACCGGACACGTTGGGGCTTTGGGGCAAATCGCCGTTCCAGAGCGGCGTGGACCCGCAGTACCTGCGCCGACTCGTCGCCGGAGCTGTGCGGGCCGTGCAGGATGCCGACAAACAGCGACACCCGGCCACCGCCGCCATCGGAACCGTGCTAGCCCCGGAATTGCTAGCCGATAGTCGTCAACCGATCGTGAAGCATGACGAACTGGTCACCATCCGATTTCAAGACCCGAAAACGCAGCGCACCACTGGGTTGCTCGTTCAGTGGAACTGCCATCCCGAAGACCTGGGCAGTCGTAACACCGAAATCAGCGCGGACTTCGTCGCGGGCACGGTGCGCCATTTGCAGAAAACGCACGATTGCCCCGTGATGTACTGCACCGGCGCGGTGGGGGGATTGATGTCCTCACTGCGACTCGAAGTGCGGGACACGAACGGCCAGTTGCTGAAATCCGGCACCTTCGCTCGCACGGATCGTTATGGTGTCCTCGTGGCTGAAGCCGCGACCGCGTCGCTGCGATCCGCACAGCCGATCACGCTGACCCCGTTCCAGATTCGCACACAACACGTTCTGGTGCCGGTTCAGAATGGACTCTACCGCCTCGCCTGGCAGGTGGGGACTCTCAAGCGATCCCTGTATCAATGGGACAATCAGCCGACCCCGAAAACCTTCACCAAAACGCAGGATGCGACCAAGCCCGTCGCCATCCGCACGGAGGTGGGTTATCTTCGCCTGGGCACGCTGGATGTGGCCGTGATTCCGGGAGAACTGTATCCCGAACTGCTGTACGG
>JAIXLE010000013.1 GCA_026931725.1 Bacteroidales bacterium | reverse complement strand
ATTGTAATGTTGGGATCGGGAACTGCGCTGGTGCGCCGTCCCATTCGTTTTTCGCACCGAACTCGTAGTCGAAGTGGGCAACCTCTCGTATCATATCATTATCGAGAGTGTTGACGGGGGCATAAGTTGGTGCAAATATGCGAACCCCATGTTGGTTACATTGGTCGCTGAGAGTTGCGAGCAGTTCGGGATCTGCAACGGCTGCTAACACACAACTTTTCTCAGAATGGATCCCAGCGATATTGGGAATATCCACTTCCCCATTACCAATCGCATAGTAACAACCTACGGTGACCCAATCCCACCGATTGAGAATATGTTGACAATTTCGCCCATCAAATCGAATGGGATCATCCGTCACAATCGTCACATTCATCTGCTCGCTAGGTTGGCGAGCCCGCCACATGTTAAATGCGCACAACAGCAACTTATCCATGTTTTCGCTCCGTGATTCGATGAAGAAAATGATATGGTTGGTGTTTTGTGTTATATGATTCTATAACAGCATGTAATGGCCATCAGAGGCGGCGAGTGTCTGATGGCCGCCAAGATGCGCGTTGCTCAATTTGCATGGGATGCAATCAAAGATGAGGCATTGCCACAGGATCACCACCTCTCTGCGTTCGCTGTTTCAGGATTAGGCTGGCAAATCATCAAATGCCGTATATTTCACATCCCTGTGTGTCTGCTGCAAGGGTCGTTGTTGCACGATATCCAGGAATAACTCAGTACGGGGCCATAAACAGCGGTTATTGGTAGCCGTTCGGTTCACCGAGGCGGTGGATGTTTTGATTCGGATAGCATGGGCGGTGCCAGGAACGACTTTGTGTATCCAGCCTCTGTGAATCGTTTCCATATTCCATGCCCAGTCTTCAAAACCCCGTTGGTGTTTCATGTTGCTTGTAGGATACGGGCAGGAAAGGAGCAATTCCCTGGGGGCGAAACAGAGCGCCGTCCAGTAGTTTGACACGGCAATCGTGGCCAGGTGGAATTCCTTCGATTCCATGTCCATGTGATGAAAAATATGAGGATAACCGCCAAAATATAAATTGATTTCTGGATGCCAGATGATGTTACGCTGGTCACTTTGAGAAGAAGCATAGGCTTCCTGCAACCAACTCGTTCCGAACAAATCATCGCCATCCAGAAACGCGATCCATTGCCCTTGTGCCAACTTCACTGCGGAGTTCCGAGACATACCTGGGTCGCCATGATCGACGAACATGGGCTCGATTCCACCGGAACGAAAGACTTCGATCGTCAATTCATCGGGGCGATCCAGGACGGCCATCACCTCTACGGAAACTCCCCGATCGCGAGCGAATGCTGCACTCCGCTGCGCGCTCGCGATCGTTGGGGCTGCGATCAGTCCCTCACGATGGCCATTGATGACGACTGTAATATTGGGCTGAGTCATAATTCCCCTCCAGAGTTCGCGGGACAAGGAACCCCCATCTGTTGGAGGTAGTTACTCCATCCGTGCCGTTGGCGGATTCGTTCGAGCATATTGGCCACTTTTTCCTCGACAATGCGCGGATGATTGTGAATGAATCGCAAGGCTTCCGCGTAAGCGGACGGATTTTCGACATCGCGGATGAGCCATCCGGTGTCATCATCGACGAGCTCGCTGATGCCGCCGACATCAGAGGCCACGATCGGAATTCCATAACCTGCCGCCTGAAGCAGAGCGTTGGGCAGCCCCTCCCAACGAGCCGTGTGCAGGAAAGCGCAATATTGCTGGTGCGGTAGCGTACCGAAATCCGCGAACGGTTCGAGTAGTCGCGCGTTGGGCTGCTGGGAAGCAAAATCTTTCAACGGCTGTCGGACGGCTTCGTCGCCGACACCGTGAATGTCAAATTCGAGTTCGGGACAGCGACGGACAACCTCCATCAAAATATCCGGGGCTTTTTGGCGACAAATTCGCGCGCCCCATAGGATTCGTGAAGTTTGTGGGTTTTGCTTGCGTGGAACGGGTTTTGTGGGAGCCGTTGTCCAGGGTTGGTAAACAACCTGGAGACGGCTTTGTAATCGCTCGGGAACGAAAAACTCCTGAATGAGTTCTTCGCGGAACCGTGCGTTGTCGAACAACACGTTCGATAAGTGGTGTAGGCACGGTCGGAAATAGGTCTGCGAATACCCTGCCGATCGTCCATTCTCATCGAAATCACGGCAGAATAGGGCCGCGTTTAATTCGCTGGATTGACCCAGAACCGTTCCATATCGTTCGATGGTTTCCCAGCAGGCTCGACTGTTGACGTTCAGAATGGCCTGAGGCCGTAGCGAATGAATGAGCGTCGCTGTCAAGTGGACTCGGTCCTCAAACGACAGAGGGGTTTGGCAGTTGACCGCGGCCAGGCACTCGTCGTAGGACAGGAACGCGGCTCCATCGGGAAGCCAATCGCGGGCATCATCGCGATCCGAATCGGTTGCGACCATCAGAACAGACTGTACTCCTGCCTGTTCGATGTATGCCCTCATCGCATAAATGGCTTCCAAGTCTGCCCCGCCCCGAATCAGCCAGGGGACGAAAATAATTCGTTGATAGAGATGGGGGATGCGTTGGAAAAGCTCATTCCAACACAATTCCATAGCCCCCCGGATATACTTGGTACTGATCGGAAGATGTTGCGCATCGGTTTCGGAAAACTGACTGGCAAGATCCGGTTCCAGATCCTTGAGATCGCGGTATTGCTGCGACACGGTATCCAGTATTCGCCCCACATCCACCGGAGCGGGGAGATAATTCTGTTTTTGTCCGAACCGTAGGTAGTGAGTCAGCGGATCATATTGCTCAAACAATACATGGGCGTATCGTGTCATGTACCAATGTGTATAAAACAGTGGGCTCGGATTCCGGGATTCTTTCCAGCCATAGACCAGGTAATGTTCGAGTAGATCCCATTCCGAAGAATAACCCAAATCGGGATTGGATTTGGCATACCATTTTGCATCGAATAAACCGGACGCAAAGTATGCGTCCAGTGGCAGTACGTTGCGCCCCAGTTTCGTGGGGAGACGCCCCTCGGCTTGACCCATCACAAGGTAATGGACTAATGGATTGACTCCGGCTGCCGCGACATCGGGATACTGATGGAGATACCAGGTGGCATGGAAGCCTGGACCGGGATCGCGCCCTTCCTTCCAACCATGCTCGAGGAAATGTGAAAGCGGGTGATGGCCGCTAGCCGCAACATCGGGGTACTGGTTCAGATACCAAGCCGAATCAAATAAGTCCGAGCCATTCACCAATTGCGTGATGTCGATTGAGCGATCACGCGAACTAGGCTCCATATCCGGCCGGGTGGATGTTTTTGTGGGGAGGTGTTGATTAGCCTGGCTCACATGATTGAGATGTCGAGGGCGACTGAATAAGCCGGAAGCCCGCAAGAATTGACCGAATCGCGCCCGCTTGAGGTTGCCCATACGGAACAGGCGACGAACGAACACCTTGTATGTGATTGCAGACAAAACCGAACCGGCGGCATTCATGGGTACATCCTGTAAAAGATCTGCATCTTCTCATGGTTCCTCTTGAACCAACGAAATCCATTTCGCCTTGAGTCATCGCATGAAAAACGAGGGCAAATTCGCCAGTGAACGACCCCTCCCAATGTGGGTTTGCCTTTCACATTGATTAGAATCGGAATTTCACCTTGAAAACTAAAATCTCATTTTGGAGGGGTCAGCATCCGCGAAAATCGGCTTGCCGTTCCTTTTTGCCAAAATCTTTTCCCTCTGGGATGGCCTCACGCGGTATGGTTAGGGGCGGGGGACAAGCCTAAGAACTCTCACCCAGGGATCGAGTGGCGTAGCCCGATGCAGGCGTTGACATCCTCGCAATATCGGATGACAATGTCTTCTTTCCGCTGACGTGGATCATCGCGGCCGACATCCGTAATGTCATGCGCGTTACCTTTCTCGTAGCCACCGGCCCCCTCATGGGGCAATCCTTCAGTTTCGACCGGCACGATGTGTTCCTGGTCGGCCGTTCCCCGAACGCCCATTGCCGATTGCCGGAGAGCGACCCGTACTTTTCCCGCATTCACTTCATGATCGAGGTCAACCCGCCGCGTTGCCGCGTCACGGATATGAACAGCCGCAATGGCACGTTTGTCAACGGGCAGCGAGTCGATGTACGGGAATTGCAGCATGGCGATGAAATCAAAGCGGGTCACACCGTGATGAAGGTACAGGTCCAGTGCGACCAGGACGAGACACCGCTGACGGGGAACAACGATGAGGCCGTGGCCACGCACGAAGATTTGATGCCCCCGGACGCGCTGCCCCCGGAATCCGTGGCCTACGAACAGGCGATTCCCCCGACGACTCCGGCTCACTCGGCCTCCGAACAGGCGATCCCCGCCGCGGCACCTTCTCCATGGGGGTCATCTGCGGAATTGATTACGAATCCCACACAGATTTCCACCATCGGCTACGAGCAGCACTCCCAAGCGTTTTCTTTCCTCGGGCCGACGATCCCGATTATTCCCGGTTATGTGATCGACCAGGAACTTGGCCGCGGCAACATGGGCGTGGTTTACCACGGACATCGACAATCGGATAACTGGGATGTTGCACTCAAGGTGATCTTGCCTCATAAAGCCGACAACCCTCAGATCGTGCAACGATTCCTCCGCGAAGCGGACGTGTTGCGGCAACTCGATCATCCGAATATCGTGCGATTCTACGAGAGTGGCCATGCGGGGGATCTCTTGTATTTCGCCATGGAGTATGTGCAAGGCACGGATGTCGCGCGAATCATGAAGGATCGCCCGCGATTCGAGCCTCGCACGGGTGTCCGGTTGGCGATTCAGGTTCTCGATGCCCTGGCCGAAGCCCATGGCAAGGGAATGGTTCACCGAGATATTAAACCCGCGAATATCCTGCTGGCGGAGTATCCCGATGGCAAACGGCAAGTGAAACTCGCGGATTTCGGCCTCGCACGGGTCTTTCGAGCCAGCCAGTTGAGCGGCCTCTCTCTGCACGGCGAAATGGGCGGCACCCCCGCGTACATGGCTCCCGAGCAAATCACACACTACCGCGAAGTGACCCCAGCCGCCGATCAATACAGCGTTGCGGCGATGTTGTATCACATGCTCACCGGCGAATACATTATGGATTTACCGCCGATGCCAGCCGGGTTACTGGCCATCATGCATAAAGAGCCGATTCCGCTCCTCAAGAGGCGACCGGATTTGCCCGAGGGATTGCAAGCCGTCATCCACAAAGTCCTCTCGAAAAAGCCCGCGGATCGCTACCCGGATGTCATCGCTTTCCGGCAAGCCCTCGTGCCGTTTGCCCGTTAGGAGTCTTTGAGATGAGCAGTTTTCCGTTTTTTGAGTGGTGGGGTGGGCTTCCCTGGTATTTTCGGTTGGGTGTGGCACTGCTCCTCTTGCTGATTTCAACCATCTTTTGGCTGAACGATCGGTTCTGGCCCTGGGGTTGGGTCGCGGGCAGTGTGTTGTTGATGTTCTCGTTCCCGACACGGGCCGAACGCAAAGGGTATCACGATTTTTGAACGGTCGACTTCCGCTTGTGCGGTCTGCCAGAATTCGCTATCCCACCAAGCACGGTTGAGGAGGCAAGGTTGTTGCGCGAACGGAGGCGTGTCATGTTCATCCGGTTTCCCCTGACCGTCTGCCTCCTGGGTGTCATCACTCTGGGCTCAGGGTGCGACCGCAACCGGCTCCGAAAGCCGCAACCGCCCGTGATCCAGGAGTTTCCAACCACAGCCGCTGCGCCGTTCCCCGCGACGACTCCGCGTGAGATCCCGGTGCCGACCCCGCCACCGCCACCCGCTCAGTACGCCCGGAATCCGATCCCGACCCCCACCCCACCGCCGCCACCCGGAGCGGCCCCGCATCTCGAACGGCATCCTCCCGTGGCTCAGACCAAATCCGTGACGCAAACCCCGATTCAGCAAGCTGTTGCGATTCAACCAGCAGCGGATCCCGTGCCACACCCGCGCAACGACGCTCCTTCCGAGTCTCCCACGCCAAAATCTACGCAGTCGGGACCAACGGACTTGCCCCAACTGCTGGCCGCCGCCCAAGCCCGGCTCGCCACGATTCCCGATCTCGAAGCCCGACTCATCAAGCGTGAAGTCGTGAACGGGAAGCCCATGCCAACGGAAGCCGCGATCTATCGGTATCGCCAAAAGCCGCTGAGCGTGTATCTGAAAGTCACCAGCGAGGCCGGGTTCGGGCGTGAACTGCTCTACGTCCAAGGACAGGATGACAAGTTGCACCTGGTCACGGGGAAAGGCGATCACTTTTTGCGTGGCTTCAAAACCCGGCTGGCGCTGAACGACCCCCGACTCACGGCCAAAAGCCGCTATTTGGTCACGGAAGCCGGGTTCGCGCGCACACTCGCCGGATTGTCTGCCGCCGTTTCGCAACAAGCCGCCCGCATCATCGGCCCCCATCAGCGACCGGAATACCCCTATCCTCTAACACTTGTCCAAGTCAATATCCCCGCTGGCGGAGAACCGCAACTCCCGCGTGGCGGAACCCGTTCCATTTATTTCGATACGCAACCGAATTCCCTCACCAACCTGCTCCCGGTGTTGGTCATCACTCATGAACCCAACGGGAAAGAAGTCGAATACTATCTCTTTGACCACATTCGCCTGCCTGCGCACTTTACCAACGCGGACTTTGACCCCGCCCGACTCGGCCGATAAGGAATACCATCGGGCGAGCCTGCCAAGTCGGCACCACCATCGGCCGCTGTGGCAGGTTGGGGAAACCCTCATCGAGTCGGACTTCCCAGGCTCCAGGGGCATTGTGTAGAATGTAAGGTGTTGCTCAATTGAGGTTTAACGGGGGTGCCCCGCACAGAGCCTTTGTGTCGGCACCCGGTTTGCACCAAACAAGGATTGTGTGTTCCCGAATGCCGGAATCTGCGGGGGGGGGGACACTCTCCGGTGAACACGGGCGAGGTGTGCCGATCCACACATCTCGGGGAGAGATTCGGATGGTACAGGACACGCGAACGGAGGAGCCGGCGTTGCCCGTCGGGCACCGCTTCTCGATCCTGATTACCGACGATGATCGCGGGTCACGCGAAACCTTGGCCGGTCTGCTCACGGATCGAGGGTTCGCCACCGTCCAGGCATCGTCCGGCGAAGAAGCGATCGAGATTGTCCAGGTGGAAATCATCCATCTGGTGTTCTTCGACATGCACATGCCCCGCATGACCGGACTGGAAGCCCTGCAACAGGTCCGCATGATTAACGACCTGCTGCCCGCCATCCTCGTCACCGCGGATGCCACCCGTGACCTGATTCGCCAAGCGTTTCAGGCCCAGGTTTTTAGCGTCATCCCAAAGCCGGTGAACAAAAACATCGTCCTCCATACACTGAGTCGGGCACTCCAACAGGTGTACAAGGACAAACCGAACGACCAACCACCCCCGCAACCGTAACCCGGTGCAATTTCTTTCAGGAGAGTCTTGAGAATGAAGATCGTACCGTTGAACGACAAAATCGTCGTGGAACGCCTCGAAGCCGACGACAAAACCGCTGGCGGCATCATCCTGCCGGACAACGCCAAGGAGAAACCCAAACAGGGCAAAGTTCTCTCCCTGGGCGAAGGCAAACAACTCGATAACGGCAACCGGGGTCCGTTCCAGGTGAAAGTCGGCGATCGGGTGCTGTTCACCAGCTACGCCGGTTCCGAAGTCACCGTTGACGGCAAAGAATATCTGGTCATGACCGAAGACGATATTCTTGCCGTCGTTGGGTAATTCTTGCCCCTTCGGGGATGGTGAATGGCCGCACCCGTGCCGCGTTCTCGATCCCCGAACCGCATTTTCGCACTTTTATGCTTTGATCTATCGAATTCCCGAATTATCATCGCGGCTAATCGCTCGTCATGAGCGTTCCGCGCTGGGTGGCAAACCGGAAAGTTGGGCTCGTCCGAAGCGGCTCGGCGAGACTTTTCGGCGTTCCGCCACGCGGTACGATGGCAACCGCGATTCTCCATATGGCCACGAATATTTACGTCGGTAATCTTCCCTGGCAAACGACTTCTGACGACCTGTACGACCTGTTCTCCCCGTATGGCTCCGTCGTGAAATCGCAAATCATCACGGATCGGGAGTCGGGCCGCTCCCGCGGTTTCGGGTTCGTGGAAATGGTCAACGCAGAAGAAGCCAACGCCGCCATCGCCGCGCTCAATACCAGTGATTACCAGGGCCGCCCCCTGACGGTCAACATTGCCAAACCGCGTGAGGCACGGCCAGCAGGCGGTGGACGCGGCGGCTACGGCGGCGGACACGGTGGCTACGGCGGTGGACATGGCGGTGGACATGGCGGCTACGGCGGCAACCGTGGCGGGTATGACGGCGACCGCTACTGAGAGAATTCAGCACACGAACTGCGAACCCGACTTGGTCGGGTTCGTGGTATTTAGATACATTAAAAGATTGTTCAGTCGATGCTCCGAACCTGTCGGGGTGTCGCTCATACCCCCGTAGGTGATTCAGCATGGCGAAAGAGGAAGCAATCGAGGTGGAAGGACGCGTCAAGGAGGCGCTCGCGAACACGCAATTTCGGGTGGAACTCGACATCGGCGGCGAGGTCATTTGTCACGTCGCGGGCAAGATGCGCAAAAATTTCATTCGGATTATTCCGGGTGACCGCGTCAAAGTCGAAATCTCACCCTATGACCTGACACGCGGTCGTATCGTCTATCGCGCCCGGTGACTTGAGCCGATTTTGAAAACTTCCCCGGAATTTTGTTGACTTCTCAGCGCGCCATCGCCAATCTATCCCTTGTCGCACGGACAGCGACACCCCCAACCCCCAAACTGTCCACGGAAGGACGTACCATGATCGTTCAAACGGAATCCAAAGCTCAAGGCTGGCGCGCTCTGGCAATCTACAATGACCAAGTAGAAGCTCTGCTATTCGTTGGTCGATCCTCCACACAAGTTCGCGCAGGCTATGCCGAAGCCTACGCGGGGCAACTCGATGAGGAGGAACGCGATCGCGTCTCCTCGATCCGCCTCCAGCAGTGGCAAGGTGCCCCGGACGCGGGCAAGTGGCTCGATAAAGCCGAACTCCGCATTCCTGCCCCGGCCAAACTCGCCCGTGCCGCCTAAATCGTGGTATCAGGCCAACAGCATAACAGAAAAGACCCAGGGACAGTTTCCCTGGGTCTTTTCGTTTCCCTCCGATTCTCCTAGCGGGTAATTATGGAGGTCTTGTGGAAACCCACCGTTTGTTTGCGGCTTGCCAGGGCCACCCTCACCATCGGAGACATTCATGCCCGCGCCGACGCTCAGTTCCTTCGCCCAATCCCTGACGACCGAAACCGCCTTCGATGTCCTCGCCCAAGCCCGGCGACTCAAGGCCGCGGGTAAAGATGTCATCGAACTGCAAATCGGCGACAGCCCGTTCCCCAGTAGTTCCTCGGCTCTGCGGGCCGGAAAAACCGCCCTGGACGCGGGCCGCACGACCTATGGCCCCTCGCTGGGTCTACCCGAGTTTCGGGAAGCGGCCGCCCGACTCGTTCAGGAAGAGTTTCAAATCCCGGCCACGGGTGAGAATATCGTGGTCGTACCGGGTGCCAAACCGATCGAGCAATTCTTCTGCGAAGCGTTTTTGGAACCGGGAGATGAAGTCCTCGTCTTCGAGCCTGCTTTCCCAACGTATTTGCCGAACATCCATCGGCGGGGTGCCCGTGCCGTGTTCGCGGCGCTGCGTCAATCCCAGCAATTCCGCCCAGACCCGGCGGATGTCGAACGATTCTTGAAAGAATCTCCACGGGCTAAGGCCATCTTCTTGAACACCCCACACAACCCGACCGGCGGCGTGGCCACTCAGGAAGATCTCGCCGCCATTGCGGACCTCGTGCGGGGCAAGAATATCGCCGTGTTCAGCGATGAACCGTACTGCCACATGGTCTGGGAAGGTCAGCACCGCAGCCCGTTGGCGTTGCCGGGGATGCTCGATCAGTGCGTTGCAGGCTACACATTCAGCAAATCGTACAGCATGAGCGGCTGGCGACTCGGCTTTGCCGTGGCCTCGGTGCCCGTGGCGAATGCAATGGGGAAGATGATTAACACCTCCCTTTCCTGTGTGCCGCCGTTCGTGCAACTGGCGGGGAAGGCCGCCCTCGAACAGGACCGAGTCGAACGCGATGCCACCATGGCGAAGTTCCACCAGAAGGTCGCACTGCTGGTCGCGGCCTTGCGGCAGGTGCCCGATGTCACGGTGCTGATGCCCGTGGGGACGTTTTATGTCTTCCCCCAGGTGCAGCCGATTTGTGACCGTTTGGGCATCACCTCGCACGGTCTGGCGATGTACTTACTCGAAGGGGCAGACGACCAGCAGGGAGTCGCCTGCCTGGGTGGTGAGTGTTTTGGCGATGCGGGCCGCGGCTTCCTCCGCTTCAGCTGTGCCGAGCCGGATGAACGCCTACTCGCAGCGGTCGCCTTCTTCCGCGCAGCGATCACCCGAACCGAGCGTGTGACCCAGTATCTGGAATCACATCCGCAGTATCGCGCCCACTGAAGACAGGATGAGCGGTGAAGAACGGATACGGGGCACCGGGGTGCCAGTTCCCGGCGCTCCCTAAGATTGGACAGGAATTAGGATTTCCGCGATTGGATCATCTTCCGCGCACAACCCGCGGCCCCGATGAAACCGGCATCGGAGCCGAGTTGGGCATATTGAATGAGAACCTGCTTCGCCGGGTAATCGAGCCCGAACCGGAGAATGTAGCTCTTAATGGCCTGGAGGAACGATTCTCCCGCCGCGATCATGCCGCCGCCGAACGCGATCATGCGGGGGTCCACTGTCGCAATGGCGCTGCAAGCTCCCAATGCCAGATAGTACGCCGTGTCATCCACGATCTTCGCGGCCAAGGCATCACCCGCCGCAGCCGCATCAAAGACATCTTTGGCCTCGACCGCTTCTCCTTTTTCTTCCAGCAGATCCTTCAACACAGTGGCTCCCCGGTAGGCAGGGACTTCTTCCCGCGTGCGACCGATCACCCCGGTCGCGCTGGCATAGGCTTCCAGACAGCCCCGACGGCCACACCCGCAGAGTCGGCCTTCCGTGGGGAGGGCAATCCGTAAATGGCCGAGTTCGCCACCGTGGCTGTACTCGCCTTCCAGGACGCTATCTCCGATGACGATACCGCCGCCGACTCCCGTTCCCAGTGTGAACAGCACGAAACTATCCACATCCCGCCCCGCGCCGACCCAATACTCCCCGAAGGCGGCCGCGTTGGCATCATTCTGGAACGCAACCGGCTTGCCAATCTTCGCCTGAATGTGCTTGGGTACTTCCACATTCCGCCACGGCTTCAGGTTCGGGGGATCGAGGATCAAGCCGCGTTTGATGTCCATGAGCCCCGGTGTGGCGACCCCGACCGCGGCGATGTCGTCCAGAGTCAAGCCCGCGGATTTCACCGCTTGCCGAATGCCGACAACCATGGTTTCGAGCCCCGCTTCCGCGCCGCGTTCCGGCTCGGTGGGCAAGCTGATCGCAGGGAAGGCCGTGCCATGATCATCGACCACAGCCGCTTTCATCGTCGTGCCGCCAACATCCAATCCCACGTATTTCTGCACATCCGCCATGTTCCAAGCCCACTGGGGAAGAGGGGTTCCTGATGTTCGTTGTTGTATGGAGTTTCGGGTTGCCGTTCCCCGCTTCGATCGAATCGACTATTCTGGGCCGGTCCACGGCACGGAGGTCGTCATGTTCTCGCATCGGCTCGTCCATTACGGTCTATTGCTCACTGTAGCGGGATTGCTAACATTGCCCAATCTGGGAGCGCACGCCCTCTGGGACATGGACGAAGGCGTGAATGTCGAATGTTCCCGCGAAATGCTCGAATCCGGTAGCTGGATCGTGCCGACGTTCAATTGGGAACTGCGTACTGCCAAGCCCGTGATGCTGTACTGGTTGCAGCGTCTGTCCCTCAATGCCTTCGGCGTGAACGAATGGGCGGCCCGGTTCCCTTCGGTTCTACTGGGGATGGGTACAGTTCTCCTCATCTACGAACTGGGTCGGCGGATGTTCGGCACGGCCACTGGGTTACTCAGCGGCATCGTGTTGGCTTCAGCCATTCAGTTCTGCGTACTCTCCCACGCGGCAACACCCGATGCGCCGTTGATTTTCTTCACGGTGCTGACGCTCTACCTATTCTGGCGGGGTCACGAGCAGGGTGGCCGTGCCTGGTTCGTGTGGCCCGCCGTGGCGAGCGGCTTGGCGGTGCTAAGCAAAGGGCCGATCGGCCTGGGATTACCCGCCATCATCGTGCTGGGCTATTTTGCCTGGAACCGGGAACTGAAACGGGCACTCGACCGCAAACTGGTGTGGGGCGGGTTGGTGTGGGCACTGGTGGCGCTGCCGTGGTACATCCTGGTGACATCGGAAACCCGTGGCGAGTACCTCGCGGCGTTCCTGGGGAACCACAACGTCAATCGGTTCGTCGCGCCGATGGAGGGTCACCGGGGGCCGCCGGTGTACTATGTAGGAATTCTGTTCATCATGTTCGCGCCGTGGTGCTGCTTCCTGGGGGCGACACTCTGGTATGCCGTGCAGGCGGCTCGGACTCCGGCATCCGGGGGCGCAGAACCCGACACCCACGCGGAGATCCCAACCGAGGTCCGCGCGCACCGATTCCTGATCTGCTGGTTCCTGACCATCCTGGTGTTCTTCTCGGCTGCCGCTACGAAACTCCCCAACTACATCGGCCCGCTGTACCCTGCCATCGCCTTGCTGACGGCACGGTTCCTCATGCGTTGGCGTGATGGGCTGGTGGTGCCGCCACGCTGGGTCATGCCGGTCGGACTGGCGGGCATCGGCATCGTCGGCGGGGTCACGGTGATCGGCATGGTTATCGCGGGTGGTGTAATTCCGATTTCCGGGGCGAACATGCGGACCTTCCCCGGGTTGGAAAACTGGGCCGTGATCGGTGCTGTGCCGCTTGTGGGTTTGATCGTGATGATCTGGCAATACCGTCAGCAACGGCGGCCCGCCTTCGTGCAGACCCTGGCCGTGACCGCTGTGGCGTATGTCGGGCTGATTGCCGCGTTCCCACCCGTGGTGATGGATCAGTATAAAGCCGCGAAGGCGTTAGCCGCCGAGGCGGGGGCGATCCGCCCGCAGGAGGACATCCGCCTCGGTTCCGCGCAGTTCTTCCCGGAGAGTCTGGTTTTTTACGCGCAACGGCGTGTGGAAAAGCTGCACAACATCCACGAAATCGCCGACTTCCTCGCCACGCCGCGGCCCGGTCTGGTGTTCGTGCCGAAACCGCTCTGGGATGAGACATTGGCCGGGAAACTGACCACCCGCCACCGGATCGTGGCGACCCGCTACGACTTCCTCAAGAACGCGGAAATCCTGGTCGTCTCGAACGGATATTGATGCTTCTGGCAAAGGAAACGGGCCTGGGAAATTCTTCCCAGGCCCGTTTCCTTTGGACAACCCACACGGTGTTACTTCTTCGCGGCGGGCTTCGGAATGTCGGCGAGTTCGGCGGACACCGGGGCGTAGTGGCTGAACTCCATGCTGAAGCTCGCCTGGCCCTTCGTTGCGGAACGCAAGTCGCTGGTGTACCCGAACAGGTTCGCCAACGGGATCTTGGCCATCACCTGAGCCACGCCCTTGTCTTCAGACGTTTCCTCAATGATGCCCCGCTTGGAGGCGATGTTCCCGCTGATCTGCCCTTGGTACTCCTTCGGCGAAACGACCACGACTTTCATGATCGGTTCGAGCAGCTGGACTCCCGCTTTCTGCTCGGCTTCGCGGAACGCTTCCAGGGCACACAGGTAAAACGCATCCTGCGAGGAGTCCACATCGTGGAACTTCCCGAAGTGGAGGTCGAACTCGATGTCGACGAAGGGGAACGGGTATTTGTTCCCCTTCTTGGCGGCTTCACGCAAGCCTTCTTCGACGCTGGGGATATATTCCTTCGGAATCGCCCCTTGCGTGATGCTGTTCACGAAGTAGACGTTGTTCGGGTCCGGCTTGACCTTCGGGTCTTTCAACTCCTCGATGGCTTTGACCTTGCCTTCGATCTCCTCCGGGGTGAGCGGAGAATACTTGACCACAATGACGGCGAATTTCCCGCGGCCGCCGGTCTGCTTGACGAACTTGTACTCGAAGTCCACGCTGCGACCGAAGGTCTGACGGTAGGCGACGCGGGGACGACCGAGCTTGATGAGTTCGGTGTTTTCCTGCGGAACGCCGCACGCTCGCTTGAGCTTTTCGATCGAGATTTCCAGGTGGAGTTCCCCCATCCCGGAAATGATCGTGTCCTTCGTTTCCTCGTCCGTGTGGGTCTTCAACGTGGGGTCGTCGCGGACGAGTCGGTTGAGCGACTCGCCGACCTTACCGGCATCGAGCGCCTTGGCGAACGTCAGCGCCTGCGAAATCACGGGTTTCGGGAACTGGATCGCTTCCAGGGCCACGGGTTCGGCGGGGTCGCAGAGGGTGTTTCCGGTGAAGGTTTCCGAGAGGCCCATCGCGGCGACGATGTCACCCGGCCCGGCTTTTTCCAAGCTGATGCGCTTGTCGCCCATCATACGGAAGAAGCGAGCGATCCGCTCTTTCTTGCCGGTGGTGGTGTTCAGGTACGTCTCACCGGGCATCAGTTCGCCCGAGTATACGCGGATGTAGACCAAGTCCCCGGTGGGTTCGGCCACGGTCTTGAATGCGAGTGCGGCCAACGGTTCGGCGGGGTCCGGTTTCCGAATCGTGACATCTTTGGTTTTCGTGTGTGTAACATGGATCGGTGGGCGATCGAGCGGGCTGGGCAGGCAATCGACGACGAGGTCCAGCAGTTGCTGAATCCCGTGGTAGTTTTTGCTGCTGCCGCAGTGGACCGGGGTGAACAGGTTTTCGAGTGTCCCTTTGCGAAGGGTGGTGCGGATCAGCTGTTCGGGGACATCTTTCCCTTCCAGCACCAATTCCATGAGTTCATCGGAAGCGATCGAGATGCCGTCCAGCATCTGTTCACGGCGTTTGGCGGCCTCGGCGGCGTACTTTTCGGGGATGTCGTTGACGAAGTATTTGCGGTTGGTCTTGTCCGTGAGATCGCGTGTGACCAACTTCATGCGGATCAGGTCGATGATCCCTTCGAGTTGGTCGTCCTGTCCCGCGGGGATGGTGACGGCGATCGGGTTGGCGTGGAGCTTGGTTTTCATCTGCTCAACACAGCCCCAGAAATCGGCCCCCATGCGGTCGAGCTTGTTGACGTAGGCGAGTCGGGGCACCTTGTACTTGGTCGCTTGCCGCCAGACGGTTTCGGATTGGACTTCCACACCGCCCTTGGCGCAGAACACACCGATCGCCCCATCGAGGACGCGCAGCGAGCGTTCGACTTCGGCGGTGAAGTCGACGTGGCCGGGGGTGTCGATGATGTTGATGGCCAAGTGGTTGCCATCCCGGTCGGCCCAGTCGATCGAGACGGCGGCGCTGTTGATCGTGATCCCTTTTTGTTGTTCGAGTTCGTCGAAGTCGGTGGTAGTGTTCCCGTCGTCGACATCGCCGAGTTTGTGCTTCGTGCCGCTGTAGTACAGGATCCGTTCGGTGGTCGTGGTTTTCCCCGCGTCCACGTGGGCCATGATCCCGATGTTCCTGACTTTATCAAGCATCGTCGTCGGCTGGCGCTCTGAGGCCAGCTCCTTGCAAAAGGTAGAAAACAGAATCGGAACTCGCTCACCGTTCACGCGGGTGAGTAGGTGCCGTTCGGCGAAAGGACGCTCCGCCCGCCGGTATCTCAACAGACCACCGTGACGTGCCGAAGGATTCGGGGTCCGTCACAGAAATGGAGTGATATTTTATCGTATGGCTCACCGGCACGCCGTCCAGTCCGACCGCGTGCCGGTTCCAGGAATTCTCAGGCGCATAGGCAAATGAGAAACGGAGCCGCCAGGAGCCGCTCCGTCGATGCTGTTTTTCGACCGTCCCGCTTCCGTATTCTTAGACGGCCGCCTCCGAACGACGCAGACGGCGGTACAGACCCACCACGGGCATGGCCATCAACCCCAACACGACCGCGGGCGGAGCCGGGACCGTGGAGACGCTGATATCATCCATCACGAAGTCCGCGGCCTGACGGCTGCCGGTGGACCCGTTCACGATGACATCCAGGCCGGTGACGTTGGACAGGTCGCCGCTGCCGATGAAGTCCCCGATATTCGCGGAGAACGTGAACGGGGTGTTCGAGTCCGCCGCGTAGCCGGTGTACGACAACGTCCCCGCGCCCGTGATCAGGTTAATCGTGACCGGCGTGGTGATGGCGTTGTTCCCGGAGTCCAGGTTCAGGAACGCCAGGTTGATCGCACTGGCCATGCTGAAGTTCGACAGCAAGCCGCTGAACCCTGAGTAATTCAACGACGACATCACAGTCGAACTGTTATCGCTGTCCATGCTGAAGATGGAACCGCTCGGTGTGTTTTGCCCCGGTTGTACATCGCCAATCCAGCCGGACGCGGAGAAGTTATTACTCGGCGACGGGCTCAGCACGTTGACGTTCAGATCACGAGTCAAGCCATTGGCGAGTGTATCTGTTCGGACATAGGGGTTCGCATCAATTTTGGCAATCGCGTAATTGTAGGCTTGACTGGGGGCCGCGAAATTGTCGATCACGAAGTCGGCCCGAGCGGTTTGGGTCAGACCGATCGCGGCGACAGCCGCCGCCAAGCAAGTGAATAAGCGACGGGTCGGCATAGAGAATCCTCCTGATTGCGCCGGTGATAGGTCCGTCTGGCCTGCGGAAATTACCGATCTTCCCTCAGGCAGGCAAGGTCATCTGACCGCGACGGCCTCTCTCGGAACGGGTGGGAAATTATCCGAATTACCTGTTCTTGTGCAAGCCGAACTTTCCGGGCTGCCCCTCTACCGTTCCACGGCCTTGAATATGAGCGATCACAGCTTGCATGGCAGGGAAGGCATACGCGGCGGCTCCGACGTGGGTGGCATCCAACCAGAGGAGTTTCTGTTTCCCGGTCGCTTCCCAGAGTTGCTGCATCGCTTGTGGCGGCACCACATCATCTTGACGTGCGGCGATGAGCAGGAGTCGCTTGGTTTTGAGTTGCGGAGCGTAGGTGATCGGGTCAATCGGGGCAATTTGCCGAGCCACCGTAGCACGGGTCACACCCACCAGAGCCAGAAACGGCGTGATCGACGCGGCTTTGGGGTGGTTCCAGTAGGCATCGACCAACCCGCCGCCGCCCAGCAGCAAGCACGCAGACTGCAACCGCGGTTCCGCCGCCGCGACGACGGCACCGATAAAGCTCCCCAGGCTCGTTCCCAGCACGCCGAGTCGCTCGGGGTCCACGTTCGGCAAGTTCGCCAGCACCGCCGTGGCCCGTCGACAATCGAGGACGGCTTGCCGGACATTTTCCACGGTGCGGGGGATGTCCGGTGTCACCATCCGGTGCCGTCCTTCCGTGGGACGGCGTGGCCCGTAATACGGCATAATCACGACCAGAGCCGCGATGTCGTGCTGGGCCAACCAGAGTGCTTCGCCACGGGACACGACCTGGCGGCCATCCATGATGTCCAGGACAATGACTCCCGGATACCGGCCAGGCTTCTTCGGCTGGAACAGTTCACAGTACACGGTATTGTTGACCGCATCAGCCGACTGCACCGGCGAGGGGAAGCGGATCGTATCAATCCGCACACCGCTGCGGGTGAGATCGTACAACGGAGTCTGCTCGACGGAGAACGTGTGCGGGGTCAGGTGGAACGACTCGGGGACATCCTTTTCGGCTGCGGTCGTGGTGAAGGCGACCGAACGCGTCGCAGCGGGTTCCGCATGGAGCCAGACGGTCGATGTGAGGAACAAACTGGCTACAACAGTTGGAATCATGGTGACGTTCCCGGAACGAGGGGCAGAAAGAGTTTCGTGGCGTATTCGGCCTCCCCGCCCGCTCCTGCTCGCAGGCTTCAGGGGAGAGACTTTGTACCATCGGGCGACTTTCCAGAATGATGACATTGTGGCAGTCTGAGACAACAGAACCAAGCTCAGCTTCACCTGTTCCAGATTCAGGCCGTCCCGAAATTCCAGCAGATACCATTATGAAATCGCGTGTCTTCATTCCGGCCCTCGTCTCGGCGTTGCTGCTGTGGCTGGCGTTCTTCCCGGTTGATTTCGGGCCGATCGCGTTCGTGGCTCTGGTGCCGCTGCTGACGCTGGTGCGTGCGGAAGGCATCGGCCGCTGGCGACGCTACGGGGCGGCGTTCCTGGGCGGGTTGCTGTTCTCCGCCCTGGCCGTGAAATGGATTCGCGTGGCGCATCCCATGATGGCCCTGTTCGCCTGGCCGACGCTCAGCGTGTACTGTGCCTTGTACTGGCCCGCCGCCATCTTCTTCCTCCGGCGGCTGGATCGCTTCGGGCGGCCCCCGCTCGCCCTGACTGCGCCGATTGTCTGGGTGGCGCTCGAATATTTTCGGGCCCACTTCGTCACGGGGTTCCCGTTCCTGCGATACATTCATGCCCATCAGTTGAACGGTTTTGGTTGGTACTTCCTCGGTTACACGCAGCATCACGTTTTGCCGTTGATTCAGGCCGCGGACCTGGGCGGGGTCTACCTCGTCTCCGCGCTTGTGGCCGCCGTCAACGGAGCGGTGTACGCCTGGTTGCGGCGTATCGGGTTGTTCCGCCGACTCCTCCGCAAACCGGAAGAATGGCAGCCCGGCTTCACCCGCGAGATGGCTGTGCTGGCGGGTGTGTCAGCGTTCGGGTTGGCACTGTTCGGGTATGGCTTGTTCCGGCTCAGTCATCCGCCGTTCCCGGTGGGGCCACGGGTGCATGCCCTTCAGGGGAATCTGTCGCAATCCGAAAAGATCATTCGGGGCGATCAGGCTGAGGACACCGCCGAACCGCCGCTAGTCCGCGAATACTTCCCCCTGGCGGCTCGGGCCTACGGCAACGGCATCGTGCGCCGACCGGATCTCATCATCTGGCCGGAAACCTGCTTCGCGGACGACTGGTACGATGCCGCCCCCGGTGGGGATACGCCCCTGGTTCAAAAAGCCGTGACGTTTGAACAGACCGGCTTTCGTCGTACACTCCAGGCTCAGTTGCCCCCCGCGAACCTGCTGCTCGGCCTGAACCGGCGAGAACTCGAAGACGTGACCCCCGTTGGAGATTCCTACAGCATCCGTGGCCGAAAGTACAACGCGGCCATTCTGATGCGGGATGACCCGGAACGATCGTTCGGCGGGGCATACGACAAAATTCATCTCGTTCCCTTTGGCGAATACGTTCCGCTCAAGGATTGGTTGCCGTGGCTCCAGCAGTTCACGCCGTACACGCACGACTACAGTTGCACGCCGGGCGAAAACTGGACCCGCTTCGAGCTTCCCACCCGCGACCGCACCTACCGTTTCGGTGTCCTGATCTGCTATGAAGATTCCGACCCGTACCTGGCCCGGCAATACAACCCCGCCGCCGGGGGAACCGGAGTCGATTTTCTGGTGAACATCTCGAACGATGGCTGGTTCGATGGCACCGAACAGCACGAGCAGCACCTCGCCATTTGCCGATTCCGGGCGATTGAAGCCCGGCGGAGTGTCGTGCGGGCCGTGAACATGGGCATCTCCGCGACGATCGACCCCGATGGCCGGGTGATCGCCTTACCTGCGGATACTTGGTCGCACTCCAAAAAGACGGCCGGGATTGTCCGTTGTGAAGTGCCGATCGACGACCGAAACAGTGTCTATGCCGCTGCCGGGGACTGGTTGCCGGGCTTCTACTGGGCCATCATTGCCGTGTGCCTGTTGAATCTGGCCTGGGTTCGATTCCGTAAGAAAGGCGGAATCAGCGCGTAGTCATCGCGGGAGCAGAATCCCCGGAAACCGCGCGGGGAATACCCGTTCCGGCCTCCGACTCATACTCTCCCAGAATCAGGATATTCGCGCATCACCCCGTGAGTGTGCAACCCGACATGGCCGCATCCGTCTTCGCCCGCTCTGCTGGCATCTTGCTTCACCCCACGAGTCTGCCCGGCCCCTACGGCATTGGCGACCTCGGCCCCGAAGCGTACAAATGGGTCGATACCCTCGTCTCCATGAAGCAAACCTGGTGGCAGATTCTGCCGCTGGGGCCGACCGGAGCCGGAGACTCGCCGTATCAATCGTTCTCGGCATTCGCGGGGAACATCAATCTCCTCAGCCCCGACTTGCTGCTCAGTGAAGGGTTGATCGCCAAATCCGTCATTGAGGGTGTCGGATTCTCGCATGAACAGGTTGAGTTTCAGCATGTGGCCGCGTACAAGCAATTCGTGCTGCGGGAGGCGTGGCAAGGCTTCCAAGCCCGGCGTGGACCGGCTGAATTACAACAAGCATTCGATCAATTCATCGTCGATCAACTGCACTGGTTGCCGGATTACGTCCTCTTCACGGCGATCCGCGCAGCCCTGGGGGGTGCGGCAC
>JAIXLE010000198.1 GCA_026931725.1 Bacteroidales bacterium | reverse complement strand
TCGTCCGGGCGAGGTCGCCCACGCGTATCCTCATACCCCCTCCGCCCGCCGAACAAAATAGCTCAGCAGCCCCGCCGGGACAACCACAGCGAACAGGACCGCCGAGACACGATACCCAATCCCAGCACGAGGCGGGGTCTGCTGCAGCGTCTGGTTCGGCGACTACCCCTCAAGAAGCATGTCCACGACCCAGCATCCACGCACATGGTCATTAGAACGCTGGCAGTGCGTGAGAATACGGTCGTCCGTACAGCCCGCCGATACAAGCGCCAGTTCCAATTCGGGCAAGAGGTCAAACCGCTCGCCTCGGAAAATGGCCTGTGCGGTTTTCACAACTTCTGGTGTCCGCCATCGGGACAGGATTGAGACCGGGTGAAACGGGTTACCCAATACTTCACGGAGAAGGTCTGGAGCTTGTTCGACCCCGTACGGATACCCGGCAATAGCGTACCCTACCGCTTCATAAACTCGCGCCAGATTCGGATCATTGGGGTAAACCGGCGCATCCGACGAATACTCGTGGTCATCCTGGAACAACCAGTAGACCGCTTTAGTTCGCCAGAGAATCTTGCCATACGTCTCTTGATCGAACGACCGATAACTCTCCATCAAGCGATCAATCCTGTTACGCAAGCGGGATCGCATCCTTAAAATCTGAGGCTTTTTCGCGGCACCCAGAGTCATCGCCTTGGCCAAAGCGATGCCAGCCGCGCATTCACTGTCGTCCTCCACACCGGGAATCATGCCGCATAAGGCCAGGCCGTAGAGCCGGAGTTTTCTGGGGCTCACCTTGGTGTCAAGCCCTTTCAACCACCCAAACATCGGATAGATTGCGTCGCAGGTTATCCACTCTGCGGCCAACGGAGAACCCGCGCCAGCCCATTCGGGCGGAACCACCTTTAGGGAGCCACGATCGCGAGCAACCACCGCGAGATGGGCTTCGATTTCCTTCTGAAACAGGGCACGCCTACGAACGCGCTCGGCTTCCAAGGCTTTCGCAGCTTCGTGCTCGGCGATCGTCTGATCGACGTACTGCTGCAAGGTGTCAGCAACTCGCGTCGGGGTCTCCCCGCAGTCAGATCCGATCAGCCAGACTCCTTCGATGTTGTCCAGTCGCAGAGAGTAGTAGTCGCCGCCGCCATTCGTTCCAATCAGAACGAACTTTTCCCACCAGTTCGGGAAAGCGCAGGCGATGCCCATTTCAGGATGCCGTTCCTCAATGTTGGGGGCAATCACATTTTCGGCAGTGAGGTAGAGAGGATTAATCGCTGCATCGGACCAGTCCAGTTTTCGCAGGTGGTCGGCGCTATCCTGGTGCAGCGCGCGATAGCTCTCTGGAAGCCTGATTTTTAGACGAAACTCGATGAGAAGCAGGTTGTCTTCGGTCATATCGAGTCGCAACTCCGCTGCCGAACACACAAGCTCAGCAGCCCCGCCGGGACACCCCCAGCGAACAGGGCCACCGAGACACGATACCCAACCCAACCACGAGGCGGGGTCTGCTGCAGCGCCTGGTTCGGCAGTTCGGCTGGACCTCACGCTGCCTCGACCACCGTATACACCTTGCCGTGCTGCAATAACCAACCGACATCGCCCCGCTCCGCGCGTTCCTTGACCTCACGCAGAAAATGCACGGTTTCTGCCTCGTAACAAGGCTCGCTGGGATCATCGGGTGGGATGACCAGTTCGACCTCGACCGCCACCACATACCGCTCGGTCTGAATCAATCGCGTTCGTTTCAAGCGCTGTCCCGCAAGACGCATGACTCAATTCCTATCGAAGAAGTGGACTGTTACCAGTTTGGCGACACCACTCTGACGCAGATGCGACCACACCGCCTTGAACTCGGTTCCGTCCGGCAAGCATTCGCGTACTTCGATAGCTGGATTGGGTTCCGCATCCAGCCGCTCGATCAGGAGTTCGCCGCCGTCAAGGCCAGCGACCACTTGCCACTCCATGATACCGCGTTCCTCCAGGCGCTCGGAAGCATGTTGACCGACGATGTAGCTTTTTGTGGCGACGAGTTGCTGAATCGTGTCAAATAACTGGCCCATCGCCCAGTTCCCCGCCGCCGAAGGTGCGCGAAGCCGTTCTATTGACAGCCTTTCGCCGCGACCATCACTATTCCAATCAGTCCAATCAGGAACACGGTGCTCAGCAAGGACATGCAGCCCAGGAGGATATTGTAGCCCGTACGGCCAGGCCCTGCGAAAAGGGCTTTCCCGAGTAAGGCGGCAAGTCCAATGACGATTAGAATAATAGTGATCCTGTCCATCTCGTCGCTGAGCCTCCGTCGTTGCCGGCATCGCAGGACGCACACCCTCTGCTCGCCGAACAAAATAGCCCAGCAGCCCCGCCGGGACACCCCCCAGCGAACAGGACCGCCGAGACACGATACCCAACCCCATCACGAGGCGGGGTCTGCTGCAGCGACTCGTTCGGCTTATCTCAAGCCACCACTCCGCCACACGGACACCGCCCTTACACCGGTATTTCCGCCAGCGACGATACCATCAGAGCCTAAAACCGCCAGCCACGCAGGACCACGATTCCATCACCAGCCACCGGAAACAAACACCAGTGACAACCCACTGTCACTCACTGACGCGATGCCGTGTCTCACAGTCGCTCCCAACCAGTTCCGCGTGTCTCGCAGTCACCGCCAACCAGTTCCGCGTGTCTCGCAGTCACAGCCGAACGACTCCGCTCAGCAGCACCCGCCGCTGTGTGACCTACACGTTACGAAAGCGCTGATGCGGCGGGTGTCTGCTGCAGCGCCTGGTTCGGCGTGCGTAACCGTTCACAGGGGGTAGCCGGTTCGGTTCGTAGCTCGTACTCCATCTGA
>JAIXLE010000006.1 GCA_026931725.1 Bacteroidales bacterium | reverse complement strand
CTGACCGCCAACCCGCTGATACCCAACCGGGCGTCGTCCACCTTGACGTTGGTCAAGGTCACGTTACCCGTGTTTTGTACCGTAAAGGTATAGGTCACCAAATCGCCTTCGGCCGAGTAGGTCTTCGGGTCAGCCGACTTCACCAAATCAATGGCGGGCAACTGAGTCGCCGTAACCGTCTCGTCATCGGTATCCGTCACATCCGATCCGGTCGGAGGTGTGCCCGTGGCCGTTGCGGTGTTATCCACATGACCGGCATTCACATCCGCCAAGGTAATCGTGTACTGCGCCGAAGCGGTACCGGTCTGGCCGGGAACCAACGTCGACGGACTGACCGCCAACCCGCTGATACCCAACCGGGCGTCGTCCACCTTGACGTTGGTCAAGGTCACGTTACCCGTGTTTTGTACCGTAAAGGTATAGGTCACCAAATCGCCTTCGGCCGAGTAGGTCTTCGGGTTGGCGCTCTTAATCAAATGAATATCCGGGACAGGGAGGAAATACCCGTCGTTCCCGGCAAAGGTATCCTCGCCAGCCACCGCCGTAACGGTCGTCGGGTCATCGCCTTCCGTCTGGGTGTATCCGGTCGGATAGTCGGGATCCGTCTCGTCCACATCGGCCACCGTTGTTCCGGGCGGCACCGTCGCGTTCCAATTTCCGTCTTCATCGGTCTCTACGATTTGCTGGTTGCCCTGCGAATCGGTGATGATGACGTTCACATTCGGCAGATCGGGCTCACCCGGATCCTGCACGCCATTTCCATTCGTATCGAGATACAGATGCCCATGCACCGTTCCGCTCGAACGATCCACGTACCCGAAATCGGCGTCCAGGTAGACCTGCCCGCCAGCCAACACCACGGGCATCGGATCATTGTCCGTTGTCAATTCAAAGCCCGACGGCAACGTGGTTTCCTCTACCGAGACCAAATAATTGCCCGCTGGCACACCAGTAAACAGATAGCCACCGTTTCCATCGGTCACGCGCGTATCAATAATCTCATCCTCGGAATCAAACACGCCGTTCCCGTTGACATCGAGAATCAGATTCACCGTGACGTTGCTCAAGCCCGGCTCACCGGCATCTTGAATGCCATCGCCGTTTTGGTCATTCCAAACAAAGTCGCCAATACGGCCATACAGGGGCGTGGTATCCTTCAGATCGATGGTGGTCCCCACCGCGATACTGGCGCCCGTGTTGACGATCGACACCACATCGGACAATTGATCGAACGGCTTGATCACCGCGTTTAGCGTCACTTTGTACGAACCTCACACCGGCAAAGCAGTAACGGGATTGAGAACGAGGCCCGACCCATCCAGCGGAAAGATCGTGCCGATCAGATCGTCAGGAATCAACGAGGTGACGTTGTGTTCATCCGTAAAATAGGTGGTCGACGGAACATAATCGATATCAGCGGGTAAATTATCGATCAACAGAATATCCGGCACCGGCACACGGCTGATATTATTAATGGTAATGATATACTGAATTTCATCGCCAGGACTGGTAAACCCGTCCTCATCGTTATCCGAAACGAGGTGGCTCTTTTTGCTCGCCGAGAACATGGGCAGCGGGGGAATCGCCGTTCCCATATCCAATCCGGGCGCCGCGGCGCTCGCGACCAGCGGGTCCTGCCCCCAGGCGGCCGCCAACTTGACATTCGGCTCCAACACGTACAGCAACATACCGGTCTGATCGCGATCATTCGGGTCATAAACCAACCCGCGATCCAGCTCGCGTAATTGAATGGTCGTATCGTATTTATTTCCAAACGAATCGGTATTCGCGCCCGTCGTGGGGTCGGCGTCATAATCGATATAAATGGTGACTGGCGTATTTCCATTACCCACCGGAGTGACCCACACGGGATTTCCGTTCTCATTCGGCTTCGTCGCAGAGGTTGGATCGCGCCCAATACCCAATCCGATCAACACCTGCGGCGTCAACAGTTCTTCGGGGATCAGAGAAAAACCCCAGTCCCAGGTACGATTCCCGCCCGACCCATTGTTTTGCGAAGAGGTGGAATCGGTTACAGAAATGGCGTAAAAAGGAGTCCCATTGTCTGTATAAAAGTGCGCGCCGTATCCATTCGGAATCACCTGCTTCAAATAGCCGCCGCGTGTTCCGCCAGGAACGGTCAAAGAGGTGGTCGAGAGCGTGTTCCCGTTATTACCGGTTCGCGTCTGGTACCGCACAGTGAGGGAAGAAGTTCCCGGGTTATACAACCAAACGGTGGTGTCTGTTCCCGACGTGCCCTGCGCGGAGCTGGGAGTGGAAACAGGCGTATAATAGCTGGACGACCACAGGTCCGTTGACAACAAGCGCATAAAGTTGCACTCATAACTCTCGCCAATATCTCCGGTAACCAACTCTATCTGAACTGGTTTCGTGGTTTCCACACGGGCCCCAAGCCGAACACCCCCATTGACCAGATGGGCTTGGCCCTCATTCAGCGTGACCGTGGTTTCGAACGTCCCGTTCGCGTCCCGGTCGATTTTTACCACCGTCCCGTTCTCTGCCGCCATAATGGAAAGGCCGGTATACTCAAACGTCTGATACTGAACGTTTGCCGGAATGTTTGTGCCAATGGGCACAACAAAGTTCTTCCCCCAACTGGACGTGTCGAACACTTCGTTTGCGTCAGAAAGCAAGGTATTGATTCCGGACGCCCACCCCGCGCGGGAAATCGCGATGGTCTTTGTGGCCGCAATTTTGTCGCGTCCATCGTACTTGATAGCGACCATATTGGTTGTGTAAACCGGGTTATTTAAAATAAACACTGTGCCCGCATTAATAATATCGCTCGGCACGCCCGGAGGCGCTCCGTTCGAGGGATCGCCGTCACCCCAGATC
>JAIXLE010000236.1 GCA_026931725.1 Bacteroidales bacterium | reverse complement strand
CGCCTTTACCCTGATCGAACTGCTGGTGGTGATGGGCATTGTCGCCCTCCTCATCGGCATCCTGCTACCAGCCGTGCAAAAGGTCCGAGCCGCCGCGTCACGGGCACAGTGCCGCAGCCAACTGCACAACATCGGCATCGCCTTCCAGCACTATCTCGACCTGAACCGCAGCAAACTGCCCGAAGCCGAACGGTTCCCGAGCGTGCCCACGAACACCCCACCGTTGCCGAGCCTGGCCCGTGTTCTGGGGCCGTTCCTCGAAGAGAACACCGCCGTCTTCCGCTGCCCGCTCGATCTGCCGAACCCGGACAACGGCAATGCCGGCCGCCCCTACTGGGAGACGGAAGGGCTGAGCTACGAGTACAACCCCCGCGTCGCCGGGAAAACCATGCAGGATCTGGCGAACAATGGCCGTTACCCACTCGAAACCGTCTGGATCGCCTTCGATTTCGACGGTTTCCACAGCCGTGACCCGCTGACGAGCCGCAATTACCTCTATGCCGATGGCCACTGCGAATAACGCACCCCGAACAGATGATTGACTCTATTCACTCTCATTGCATCAGGAGATCACGATGTATCCTTCTCTCACCCACGTTCCCTCGGGCAAACGGAACCACCCCCAGGACGAACGAGAACAGAAGCGGAACCCCTCACGCTGGCGGTGGATCCTCGGCATGCTGTTGGTCGCCGGGTTGGTGTCGACGGGCGCGTACTTCGCCTCGTCTCATGCGGGCGATCTGGCCAAGGTCGAAAAAATGCGTGAGGAACTGTTTACCGCGGAAGCCCGCAAACTCTCCGAGGAAGACCGCCGAGCGCAGTTCGAGCAGTTCCGCAAAGAGATGGAAAAACTCGATGTCCACCAACGGGCCAGTTTCTTCGATTCGGGGATTGCCAGAACACGAGAGAAGTATGATTCTTACTTCAAACTCTCTCCGGCGGAAAAGATCAAACATCTCGATGCGGAAATTGCCCGTGGGGAACAGGCTCGCCAAGCCTGGGAAGCCCGCCGAACCGCAGCGGGCAACGCTTCAGCCCACGGTGCGCAAGCGGCGAACGCTGGCTCTGGCGCTTCCGGCAATCGCTCCGCAACCGGGGACCGACCCAATGGGGAACGCGGCCCGAACCGTTCTCCCGCCGAGATGGAGCAACGCCGAAAGCAGTTCCTCGACCGCACGACTCCGAAACAGCGAGCGACGATGGATCAAATGCGTGAATTGAGCAGCAAGTATCGGGACGACATGAACAAACGTCGGAAGCAGTTGGGCCTACCCGAAATGACAGGCCGTGGCCCAGGCGGTCCTGGTTTCGGTGGTCCTGGTTTCGGTGGTCCTGGTGGCCCCCGGTAAACGCCTTGTGGCGGAATTATCGCCACTCACCCCGAAACAGCGTGCGACGGGGTAAGTCACTTCCCCAGAGTGACGCATACGGATCGGTTCCCGCATCCGATTCCGCGATGGGCAGCACCACGAGATCGGCCGATTTCCCCGGTGTCAGGCTGCCCGTCGTGTCCGCCCAGCCGAGAGCCTCAGCCCCGGAGAGCGTAACCATACGGAGGATGGTTTCCCCCGACAAATCCGGGAACAGCCGCCGCACGAACCGGGCTTCTTCCAGAATGTCGAGATCCGGGTTCGATGCCAGACTATCCGTGCCGAGACAGACTCGCACGCCGTGAGCCAGAAATTCCCGCAGCGGATACGGCGGATGCCCGAACGCGGCTTGGGTCCGTGGGCAGTAAACAATCGTGGTCTGTTCGTCGGCGAGCGGCAAATCCGGGCTGAGATGATTGCCGTGGGCGAACAGCAACGGCGGTGCCGGTTGCAGCGTGGCCCGCACTTGGCGAGCCAGCAACGGGAACTCACCCACACTCACGGCCAAGGCATCAGGTTCCCAGACTCCGAGTTCCTGCAAAAACGCGACGAACGGCCCGGATCGGCATTCCAGCAATTCCACTTCCGCCGCGGACTCCGCCAGATGTGTCATCACGGGCACCTCCGCGGACAGTGCCGTCAGGAATAACCAGACCGAGGTACTGTACGGGGCATGAGGACTCAACCCCGGTCGGCACGTCGCGGTGGGGTGTGTCACCTGCAACCATTCTGATGATTCCCGAAACGCCACCATCGAACGCAAATCGGACAAACCGAGCATCTCGCGGAAGACGACCGCCCGCACTGGGGCATCCGCCAGCGTGGGCCAACTCGCGCCACTCGCGGCAATGTCGCCGAGGAGCGTGGTGCCCGCTTGCAGGCAGGCGTTCAAGCCAGTGATGATGTCCGTGGCCACGTCGGCATCGGAGCGGGTGCGACGGAAGGCGATCACGCTCCGCAGCCAGTCCGGGAAGGCCGCAGCAGTGGTAGGAGGCGTGGCACCGCACGCACCGCTGAGGTCCAAGTGCGTGTGGGCATTCACGAAGCCCGGCACGATAACAGAGTTGCCGAGGTCCACATCGGGTGTGTGCGGCCCTGCCGTGGCGATGGTTTCGATACGATCCTCACGAATCGTGATGGTGCCATGTTCTAGCGGCGGGCCATCTCCGGTCAGCAACCAACGCGCGGTCAGCGTCCAGGCAGCGGCCATAAGTCGGCCTCGCAAAAGGTACGAGCCGCAGGGTTTGGCCCACGGCTCGGAAAGAGGAGATGCTCCGCGACTGTTATGGACGGTGAGCCGACAGTACCCGGCGAGCGCCTCCCTGCACCCGTTCCAAGCTGGCCGCGATCACGGACGAAGCGGGCCGGTTGCGGGCTTCGAGTTCGGCCCCTTTCTGGAAAGCGGCTTTCGCTTCAGCGGTGTTCCCCTGAGCATAGTGCGTGAGGCCGAGGTAGTACCAGTAACGGGCATCGTGGGCATCGTCCTCGGTGGCTTTGGTGAACAGGTCCACCGCAGCGGGGTAGCGGCCATCCTGGTAGGCGATCACCCCGGAGGAAAATGCCCGTGCGGCCCGCTCTTGTGCAGCCCGTTCCCCAGTGGAAAGCGGTACTGGGGCGCCAGAACGGAGGCCCGTGATCTTCTGGGTGAAGTCATCCGCTTGCTCGGCGAGTTTCTTGCGGAACTCGGCCTCGCGGGCGGCGAGTTCGCGGGCGGCTTGGGCTTCCGCGGCCGCCAGGGCATCTTCACGGGCCTTGATCTCAGCGAGTCGGGCCTCCGTGGCTTTCTGAAGCTGAGCCTGATAGCTGGCGGCATCCTTGGCGGCTTTCTCGTTCAAATCCGCGATTGTTTTATCTTTCTCGGCCTTGACAGCCGTGATCCGCTTGTTGACGTTATCGAGAGCCGATTGCGCCTGAGCCTGAGCGGTCTTCACTTCCGCTTCGGCTTTCTTCACATCTTCCTGAGCCATCGCCAGGGTTTTCCGTGCTTCCAACAGGATCGCGGCGGCTTTCTTGGCATCGCTGGACGCGGCGGCGGCGGCCACCGTTTTCAGCACGGCCGGCAACCGCGCGGGATCGTCGGAGTCGATCAGCTGATTGGTTTTCAACTCCGCGATGATCGCCGCGAAGGTCGCATTGGCGGTCTTGAGCTTGGCTTCCGCGTTGGTCAATTCCGTGGTTCGCTCGGCCAGGAGTTTCTGAACATCGGTGAGGTCTTTGAGGGCCGTATCTTTCTCGGTGCCCACCTTGACGAGCAGGGTTTCCGCGTCCTTGAGTTTCTTCCCGGTCAAGTCGAGATCGGCGAGAAGTTGTTTCTTCTCGGATTCGAGTTTCGCAGCCGTGGAGACGGACTCCATCAGCGTATTGAGTGTCTTGGTCACACCGTCTTTGCGGGCCAGTTCCCCGACTTGGGGATGGCCGTAAACATCGCGGCGTAGCACCCAGTAATCGCGGAGGTCATCGCACGCCCGCAGGAAAATCTGATGCAGCGGATCCGAGAGCGGATTGATGCCGACCCCGGCGTGCTGGAGTCGGAGTTTGTCGTGCAACTTCCGGGCATCGTTGATGGCCCGAATCGCGGCATCGTAGTTCCCCGCGGCGGCATCGTTGATCGCTTGCCAGAACAGGATCCCCGGTTCGCGGACCTGGGTGGGTTGCGGGGCGGCATCCTGCAACAGCACGAGGGTCAGTACCACAGCCTGTGCCAATTCGTCCGCTTGACGAGGGCTGAGGCGGCTTTGCTGGGTGCCCGGCTGAGCCGGTGTCACGGCCTGCAAGCGACGCAACGCGGCCTCGAAGATCGGTTTTGCGTCCGGGTACTGATTCGCGGCTTGGCTGTAGATGGCCCGTGCGGCGGGGATGTCGCCGGTGACTTCCTTCAACAGACCGAGATGGAGAATGGCTTGAACCGCCGTTCGGGGGTCGGCTTGTCCGGCTTCCAGGTCCGCGGTCGCTTTTTGCAGTTCGGCATCGGTGGCGTTCGCGGGTTGGTTGTTGGCGGACAGTTCCCGAATCCGTGTCAGCCAGCGAGCTTGCCCGCGAGCCACCCGCACATCAGCGGCAGCATCTTCGGGAGCTTGCTCAAACCCTTTCAGTGCCCGAATCGGATCGCCAGCAGCGAGGAGTTTGTAGGCTTCTTCCGCGGTGATGGTGTCTTCCGCCACGCTTGTGGGTCCGATGGGGGCCACATTCCGAACCGGCGGAATCGCGGCGATCGGCTGCGATGTTCCCGGAATCAGTCCTCCAAAGTAGGCACCGGCACACACTCCCACGCCAGCCAGCAACCCCGTGGCAATACCCGTGAGTCCCCCCATACGCGATGGTTTCCGGGCTGGCGCGGCAGGTTTTGTTTTTTTCGACCGAGCCGGTGCCGTCTCCGTCACACCTTGCAAAGATTCCCCAGTGCGTTCCGTATCAACGGGGGGCGCAGGATCATCACCACCTTCAGGTTCCGCCCAGCTTTCCAGTTCCTCCACGGCGGGCGTGGTCGGTCGCGGAATCGGTTGCGAGGGTGGTGCCACCGGCCATTGATCCAATCCGGCCTCGTCGCGGGCCTGATGAAGGGGGCCAGTTGCCCCTGTGGAGGCCAGGTTGATCCGATTGAGTTCGTCCGCGTCGGGGGGAACAGCCCAGTCGATGAACCCGCTGGTTTCGGTCGCATGGCTGGAGCCACGGTTCGCGTCCGAGGGGATGTCAAACGACACTCGCCCTTGATTTTGCGGGTCGTGCGCGGGGGGTGTCCCACTACCCGATAGGCGGAAGATGCTGGATTTCGGAGCCGGGAGCGTGTCCATGTCGAGTTCGCTGGGGTCATCATCCATCCCCACGAATTCCGCTTCCGTCAATTCGTCCAACTCTTGACCGAAGATACTGCCGTCGTCATCATCGCCCCAGGCTTGTTCTGGCGGTTTACCCTTGGCGGGGCGGAAGATACTCGACGGCGGAGCGGGAATCGCTCCCATGTCGAGTTCACTCGGCGGATCCAGCGCGTCATCGTCGCCGTACCGCCCCAGTGCGGCGAGGCCGCCGGGGATGTCCGCATTGAAGATGCTGGACGGAGCCGAATCCGCGTCCAGGTTGGGGTCAAACCCATCGAAACCATCGAATCCCAACTCCGCGTTCGGGTCTTCTTCCCCAGGCGAGCGATTGCTGGAACCGAACAGATTCGGCTGAGCCGGGGCCGAGAAATTCATGTCCAATTCACTCGGGGGATCGTCCATGCCGGGGAAGTCGGCTTCGGTCAGATCCTCGGCATCGTTGACAAAGATACTCGACTGGGCACCAGCCAAGGCGGGGTCGTAATCCGCGTCGTGATGGGGAAGATTCAACCCCGAGGCACCATACAGATCATCGGGTTGCGCCTCCGCGAAGAGGTTGGAACCGGAAGAACTCGTATCCGTCTGATCAAAATCCACCCCACCGTCGAACCCGATGGGAAACGGGATCGGCTCATCGACCATCGTCGCATCATCGGAATCATCCGCGGCAAAATTGTTCACCGATGTCGGCAAACCGGGAAGTCCAGGGGCAATTCCTTCGAGTAGATTTTGACTGGGTGTTTCGAGATTCATTTCCGCAACGGTCCCCTCTTGCTTCGGCGGCGGATTCACCGAACGGGCACCCGGTTCATCGGCTTTCGCCGGGTTGGTCGGCATCATGAAGGCGGAGAGCGCGGTATCAATGGACGGGTCATCAAACAGGCTCGAACCAATCATCTTCGCATCCGCGAAAATGCTCGACGAATCCGCAGTTGCGGGCTCCTCGGGGAAAATCAACCCGGTTTCGGGTTCGGACGGAACCGGAATGCTGGGGGAACGATCCGCATCCGCGATCACGGGTTCCCCCGTGGCTGACGCGGTTTCTCCCGCCACGGGCATCGCGGGAGGCTCAGCCGAAGCATCCAGCCAACTGGAACCGTCACGATTCGCATCCCACGGTGGCACGACGATGTTGTCATCCGATGGGGAATCTTCAATCGGGTGGGCCGGGATCGCCAAGGAGGAGGGCACCGCGAGTTCCTGATGAAGCTCTTCCATCGGCTTCACTTCTGAAGTTTCGGTCGTCAGTGCGGAGGCCAGCAATTCCAGGCTTTCCGGATCAATCGGGAGCGGTGGTTCGGGTTCGTATAAAAGATCCGATTGCGGATGCACCGCGATCACTTCGGTCACGGGGGCCATTTCCGAGGGATCGAGCGGGATATTCAGCGCGGATTCCGGCTCATCCGGGAAGGCGGCATCTTCGAGCGACTCCACCGACGGCACGAAAAACTCATCCATCGGTTCAACCGGCACATCCCGCAGATCGGACGTGGAAGCAACCGCCGCGCGAATATCTTCCAACGATTCCGTGACCGGCCCATCCACGGGATCGGAACCCGACTGCCACAACAGATCGGGCACGGCAAGCGAATCTGGGGCCGGTTCGTCACCCTGCTTACGGCGGATTTCTTCCATCAAGGCACTGATGTCATCGAAGGATTCCGTGGTGGCGGTCATCCATTCTTCCACGGAGTCGGCGGGAAGCACTCGTGCGGGGTCCGGTGGGGGCGGAGGCAGGGGGGCAGGCTCTGGGGTCTGTCCCGCGGAGGATTCCGAGGCTTGGGGCGAAGGTGGCACAGGAGGAATGCCAGACGGATCTTCTGGGAAAAGAGGATTCGGGTTGTCAGTGGCCATCAGAACATCTCCGCGGTGAGACGCGATTTGATCCCAGACTGATTCCGCCCCGGACACGCAAGCCGCGCACAACGGGGCCGTGGAAAGGGTATGTTGTTATTCTCGCCCCTTCTGCCGATTCCACAATATTTTTCCCAGATTTCCTGACCAGAAAGGCCGAAGGTTCCGATCCTCGCTATTAATCCGCCACCGGCTCCGTTCCACAACCCGCTCTACAACAGCGCGCACGCGGTGCCTCAAGGCTAAGCACCCCCGATGTCCCTGTCAAATTCTCTCGGGATCCCATGCCTACAGATTCCGAGATTCCCTGCATTTTTTGCACATCATCAGAATTCGGCATCAAAACTGCTCCATCAAAAGATGGGGACCATCTCTTCCCAATCGTGTCCTCAATTCCGTGAGATACCCATTCCCCCCTTCTCATTGTCACGAGGCTTGCGATGCCACCGTTGACCGCTTGGTCAGACTCCACAGGCACAGGAGCCGAGATGGCCGGTTTGAATCGGATGGATTTTGAAGTGGTGGAACTGCCGTTGCTGCTACCCCGCTGGCAAGCGGCCGCCTTGGAAGCAGCGGCCGGCGCACGCGGAATGACCACCGGGCAGATGCTCCGACGCTATCTCGCGGAGATGCTCGCCAAGCCGATAGAACCGACATCCTCGTTGTGACAACCCGCTCCTGGGGGTTTGGGCCCGCACGACCCCCGCAATCGCCACCTTGCCCCCGGTAAACTCTCTCCATTCCCGGTTGACCGAACTTCTCCCCTCACGCTGATCTTGCCTCGTGAGCAGATTTACGGTACGAACGCACAGCGAAGAGACAGTGGAACGGGCACGACACCAGTCGGGAGTACACCGCCGATGGCACTGCTGGACGTTACAGGGCTGGTGAAATGGTACGGCAAACGCCAAGTCGTCAAAGGTGTCTCCTTCGATGTCAACGCGGGTGAGATCGTCGGACTCCTGGGGCCGAACGGGGCCGGGAAAACGACCAGCTTCCGCATGACGACGGGCCAGATTACCCCCAACGATGGCCGCGTCCTGTTCGCCGGGGTCGATGTAACCCATCTCCCGATGTTCCGGCGGGCACGCTTGGGAATGGGCTATCTGTCGCAGGAACAGAGCATCTTCCGCAAATTGACGGTGGAACAAAACCTGCTCGCCATTCTGGAAGCGTTGCCCCAAAGCCGCACACTGGGTCGTAAACTGACCCGCGCGGAACGATGGGAACGCGCGGAAGAAGCCCTCGCCCGGTTCAACCTGACGCATGTCCGCAAGAACACAGCCGCTCGCTGCTCCGGGGGAGAGAAACGCCGCCTCGAAATCGCCCGCTGCCTCGTTTGCGAACCGCTACTCATTCTGCTGGACGAACCGTTCGCCGCGGTCGACCCGAAGACCACGGAGGACATCCGCGCGAACATCCGGGAACTGGCCGAAACCGGGATCGGCATTCTCCTGACCGACCACAATGTCCGCGAAGTCGTCAAAACGGCAGATCGCATCTTCCTCATTGTCGATGGAAAAGTCGTCTGCCGCGGCACCCCGGATCAGATCATCCGCGACAAGATCGCCATTGATGCCTACCTCGGTTCGACATTTGAAGATGATGCCCTGATGGCCCGACTCGCGGGGTTTGCCAGTGCGTCATCTTCCCCGGCCACCGTTCCCATTCCTGCCATCAGCGAAGAACCGATTATTCCGCTCCTGGCCGAGAACGTCGCCCCGCCGGTCCCACCTTCAGCCCCTGCCCCTGTACCGGCCTCATTGGCAGCCGCTCCGGAACAGACCCCCGAACCTGTTCCCGCACCCTTGCCGACTCCCCCCCGTCCCGCGACCTTGCCGATGGCCGCGCCGACACCAGGGTTCAGCTCGACAGCGCAGGCGTTATTGGAACAGGAAAAGATTCGTCGCTGGGTGGCGCAACTCGGGGATGCCGCGACCATGCCGCAAGCCTGGCATGAACTGGTAGCACGCGGCCCAGCCACCGTACCTGTTCTGCTGGAGGCACTGGAACGGCCAGACCTCGAAGTGCGGCATCTGGCGTTCCGATTGTTGGAGTCCATCACCGGCGAGGCGTTGGTGTACCAATCCGATGCCCCGCCCGACATTCGGCTACGCCAAGTCGCTTATCTGCGGGCCAAACTGGAACGGCGAGCCGGGTGACGATCCCAGGAATGGTGGAATGAACGTAGAAGCGGGGGATCATCGCCCCCGCGATTTTCCGCTGGTGCGTTCCCTTCAATAGCCGCGAATCTGTTTCAGCGCGAGTTGGGCGGCTTGTCGCAAGGCTTCTTGCGGTTCCTGGCAAATTTGCAGCAACGCGGGCACGGCATCCATGGCGGCCGGGCCGATGCGTCCCAGAGCCTGCACCGCATACAGACAGCTACTCTCTTCGGGGTTTGGTGGCTGCGGTGTCGGCGCGACGGCGGTGACGGGCGTTTGATGGCTGAGGGAATGCGGGCTTCGCATCGGTAACGGTTGCCGTGCGGTGATGATGGCGATGAGCCCCGGAATCGCCGCGGCAGCCGCTGGCCCGATCCACCCCACCGCGAGGGCGGCCTCTCCCCGCACGAAGGGATCCCGATCTCGTAAATGATCCACCAGCGATGCCAGGGCCGGGGTGCCGACTTGACTCAAGGCTTTGGCCGCGAGACGACACAGCACGATATTCGTCCCCCGCATCGCCTCCATGAGATCTGGGACCGCATCGGCTGCGTCTTCTCCCATGTTCCCCAGTGATTGTGCGGCCCCGGACGCGGTACGCGGGTCCACGTCCCGCAGTGCCTCACAGAGTGCAGGAATCGCAGACCGCGCGGCGGCCCCCTGCTTGCCGATCGCCCAGACGGCATGGCGGCGGACGTACTTATCCTCGTGGTGGAGCAGTTGAATCAGCTGGGGAAGGAACTCGACCCCCATGAGGCCGATGGCCTGAGCGGCGGCTTCCCGGACGGTCGCGTCTTGGTCCCGCGTCGCCGCCATGAGGAGCGGGACACTGGCTCGCGCCGACACGCCCAAACGCCCCACCGCCCGCGCACAACGGATCCGTTGATCGGCAATGGGGCTTTTCAGCCCGCGTATCAAGTCTGGTAACGGATCATCCGCCATCGACATACCTGACCAACCCACAGGCCCGGAGACATTCGGGGATGGAGCGCTTCTTCCTGATGATATTCCACTCTAGCCCACAGGCACCGTGTCGCAAGCCGTTTCCGTGGAACCGAAACAATTACTCCAACATCGCAAACTTCCCTTATCGAAAGAATCGCCAGGCATGCGCGTCATTTTGGCAGTTCAAACCCGGCTTGCACGATCTTGGACCATTCTTCCGGGTCCGGCGGCACGTCTTTCCCGGTGAGCTGAACGAGCCCTTCATGAGCCCGCCCGGCCAGGGCTACATCCTTGGATTTCTCGCTGGCGAGGACGGTATTCAGCGCAATCACGGATTCTTTAGTCTTCATCGTCCCCAACGCCCGCACGGCAGCCATGCGGCAATCGCGATCGGCGGCCCCTGGCGTGGAGGCATCCGCTCCGGTAGCGACGGCGGTCAGAAAGCGCACCGTTTCGGGTTGTACCTTGCGCGCGAGGCCAACGATGACCTTGCTCCGCAGTGAGGCTGTCACTTCGTTCGGGAAGCCACTCGGGCCGTGCAAGCCGAGGCCATCGGCCAGGGACGATGTTTTGGAAAGCGACTTCGTGTTCAAGCCGACTTGTTGAATCGGTGATGTTGTTGTTGGGAGTACCGCGTCACGGGCACCGCCATCGGCTTGATGGTACGCGGCGATGAGGTAGCGGGTGGCCCGTTCATCTTCAAATCGGCTCAGTGCGTCGATGGCGGCTGCTCGGACCACCGGACTCGGGTCACTCGTCGCTGCCGGGCCAAGGATGTGATCGACGACCTCATCCTGATCTTCCTGCGTCCCACCAGAACGCAACGGTTCTTCGAGCCGTTTCATGGCTTTGGCACGGGCGTAGCCTTCGGGGCTGGTCCGCAGCACATGGAGGGGATCGGGAGTTTTCCCGAACAGGGACTGGAACGGATGTTCCTTAAAATCGCGGCTAGTGGCGGCTTCCCAGTTACTGGCGCACCCGGCCAACCCACCGCAAAGCCCGATGACCGCGGCTCGAACTAGCAATCGTGGCACCGTTCGCCCCCTTTCGCACACCCCCAACGCCCAACGGCGACCGCTGGCGCAAGGGCGGCTCATATCGCACGGCATCACCACGGTCAACGGCAGCTTCTCCGGGTTTCCCGGCACGAGGTATGGGGCAATGGGATCAACAGGGTTAACGGGAAGCCGGGTTCGGTGTTGACCGCGGTTCCCGGCCCAGCAGATGCCGCACGAAGAAATCGGCTCGGCGACGACGACCATACGCGGATTCCGCCGCGCCGTGCCCCGCACCGGGGATCAGCAAAAAGTCAAAATCTCGATCGGCCCGAATCAGAGCATCCGCGACCTGCAACGTACTCGCCGGGTCGACATTCGTATCCAGTTCCCCCACCACGAGCAGCAGTTTCCCCCGCAACTTGTGCGCATTCGTCACGTTCGACTGGGCCGCGTAATGTGGCCCCACCGGCCAGCCCATCCAGAGTTCGTTCCACCAGACTTTATCCATCCGGTTATCGTGACAGCCACAATCGGCGACACCCACGGTGTAAAAGTCCGGGTATTCCGTCATCCCCCGCACGGTGCTTTGCCCGCCGGCTGATCCGCCATAAATCCCGACTCCGCGTGACAGATCGAATTGTTGGTACTTAACCGCAGCCGCGCGAATCCAGGCGAGCCGATCCGGGAACCCGCTATCGCCCAAGTTCTTCCAGCAGACATCGTGAAAGGCTTTGGAACGCCAGTTGGTGCCCATCCCATCACAGCGGACAACGATAAAACCGAGTTCCGCAAGTCCCTGCTCATAGGGCAACGCCCGGAAACTCTTAGGAACGTGCTGACCGTGCGGCCCCGCGTAAATGTGTTCGATCACCGGATACTTTTTCTGGGGGTCGAACTGACTGGGCCGGATGATCAGCCCCCAAATGTCCGTCTTCCGGTCGCGGCCCTTGGTGACGAACCGTTCCGGGGCGTGCGGCAACACTTTTCGCAGGGCGGTCACATCCGCGGTTTCGAGGCCACACACCCGACTCCCATCCGCCGTGCGACGGAGTTCCTGCACCGGCGGCCAATCCACGCGGGAATAGGTGTCGATGAAGAAACGACGATCCGGCGAATAGCGGATGGTGTGGGTGCCATCAGCCGTGGTGAGTCGAGTCAACCCAGTGCCATCGAGGTGGACACGGGCGTAATGGATCTGGTAAGGGTCTTGGTCCGGGTCGATGCCACAAGCGCGGAACTCGACGATGCCAGCGGCCGCGTCCACACGGTCCACACCGCGTACCACCCAGGTTCCCGTCGTAACCGGGTTCCGCACTTTCCCCGTTTTGCGGTCGATCCGATACAGATGGTTCCAGCCGCTGCGTTCGCTCATCCACAGGAGTTCATCCGTGGCTTCGAGATGATGTACGAATAGCTTGTTCGCATAGTCAAAAAATGTGGAACATTCCTCGTTCACGATGGCGGTGGCCTGACCATCCTGAGCCTGAATGGCGATGACGCGGACCACGCCATGCCCCCGCTGGTTGTACACGAAGAAAAAGCGGGACGAATCCGCGGACCAGTGGTAGTGCGTACAATCCCACGGATTCGGGAACAACTGGGAATCCACGGGAATTTCCCGGCCAGCCGCCACATCGAACAGATGCGGCCGGGGCTGCGGAATCGGGTCGCCGGGTTTGAGATAAGGAATCGCCCGCACCCGTGGCTGGGTCTGATCGCGGGGGGATGATTCCACGAGTGTCAGTTGCCGATTCCCTCCCGCTCGGCGGCGGATGGCGATGAGCCGGGTCGAATCCGGCGACCAGAAGAACGAGCCGGTGTAGCGGTCGGCTTCAGCGCCTTCCCAACTGAGTCGCCGTTCCGGTCCTCGCGGCAGCGGTCGAATCCAGACATCATGATCCCGGATGAACGCGGACCACTTCCCATCTGGGGACTGCTCCGCCGGGCGAGGCGGGGGCTGGGACGGTTCGCGTTTCGGCTGCGGTGTATCCTGGGGAGTTTGTGGAAGCTCTTTCTGGGAAACAACGGAACGGGTGCCCTGCACGGCATCGACGAGGACGTATTCCGCCGGTTGGCCCGGAACGGTGTTGGTGTACCAAAAATGGTTCCCATCCGCGGTCCAGTGGGGATCGACCCGATTCTGGATCACCGTGCCCGCGGTGCGTTCCCCGAGTCGTGCCGCGCGGTCGTAATCGGCCAAGGTGCCTTGTGCGTGCGTGCGGGATGCCCCAGCGAACGCGGACAGACACACCAGAACGCCCATCATCAGATGCCGCATCGTCGCCTCCTTTTTGGAAAAAGTTCAGGACCGCGACGCGCCGAAGACCAGCGACATCAATTCGCTGCGGGTGGTGGGGTTGCTGCGGAACAGGCCACGGAGAGCGCTGGTAATCGTCATGGCTCCCGGTTTGCGCACCCCGCGAATCGTCATGCACGAATGCGAGGCTTCCAGAATCACCCCGACTCCGCGCGGGTTCAGTTCCCGCATAATCAGGTCCGCGAGATCCTCGGTCATCCGCTCCTGCACCTGCGGTCGCCGGGCGATCACCTCGACGACGCGGGCTAACTTGCTCAGCCCCACGACTTTGCCATCCGGCAAATAGGCAATGTGGGCCTGCCCCGTAAATGGCAAGAGATGATGTTCACAACAAGAACTGAAGGCGATCTCCTTGACGAGGACCATTTCATCATGCTTTTGAGTGAACGTCTTTTGCAGGTGAACCGCCGGGTCCAGGTGCAGCCCGGCGAAGACCTCCGCATACATCCGGGCCACGCGGGCTGGCGTTTCGAGCAACCCTTCCCGTTCCGGGTTCTCCCCCACGGCGGCCAGGATTTCTCGGACGGCATTTTGAATCCGTTCCAGATCCACCGACCCACCCGGTCGGGGTTGGGAATGGTTCTCCGCGTTCGCAGTCGTCTGTACGGAAGTGGTTGCCCCGGCCAATAATTCGTGCAGGGCCAGCGTGGAAGGATGCAGCGACACCGTCAATTCTCCGGGTCCATTCGGGGTTCAACTCCTCATTGTAGTCCGTTCTTGACACATGAACCGCCCCCCGACGGGGTAGAATAGGGATTGAGCCGTCCATTTCTCCTCTCTCGTCTCCTCACTCGAAGGGAGTCCTTTCCATGGCGCTCACTGCCGAACAGATCGCGGAGCAGAAAAAACAGGTCGAAGAACTGCTCGCCGGGGCCGATAAACTCGGATTCGCCAAGAATCTGTTTTATGGTCGGTTCCGGGCCGATTTACTCTTCCCCTATCCGCAGCTTCCCCCCGATCAGCAACGACAATCCGATACGGCGGCCGCGCAGTTGCAGCAGTTCGCCAACGAACAGATTGATGCCGCGAAAATCGACCGGGAAGCCTGCATCCCCGATGCGGTGGTGCGGGGGCTCGGCCAACTCGGTGTCCTCGGTATGACCATCCCCCAGGCCTACGGCGGACTCGGTTTCAACCAGCAGCAGTACCTCAAATGCATGGAGATTCTCGGCGGTCATGATTCTTCCGTCGCCGTGTTCGTCAACGCCCACCAGAGCATCGGCTGCCGGGCACTGGTCCTCTTTGGCACGCCGGAACAGCAGGCCCGCTGGCTACCCGGCTTGATCGACGGTAGCCAACTCGCCGCATTCGCTCTGACCGAACCGGAAGCCGGGTCGGATGCGGGGGGTGTGCAGACCACGGCCACCCCGACCGAAGATGGGGCCGCGTTCCTGCTCAACGGGATCAAGCACTACATCACCAACGGCGGCATCGCGGATGTGCTGACCGTGATGGCGAAGCAGCCCATGCCCGATGGCAGCGAAAAAGTGACGGCGTTCCTGGTCACGCCGGATATGCCCGGTTTTGAGGTGATCGAAGCCCGCGCCGAGAAGTGCGGCATCCGCGGCACGGCCACCGGGAAGATGCGGTTCACCAATGTGCGTGTGCCGCAAGAGAACATCCTGGGCAAACCGGGTCGCGGCCTGCAAGCGGCGTTGTCCGTGTTGAACTATGGTCGAGTCACGTTCGGTGCCACCTGCACCGGCCATGCGAAAGCCTGCCTGCGAGCGATGATCGACCATGCGAAAAAACGGGTCCAGTTCCAGCAGCCGCTCGCCGGGTTCGAGTTGGTGCAGAAGAAAATCGCCTTCGCCGCGGCCCACACCTTCGCCATGGAAGCCGCCACGAAGCAGTGCGCGGCATTCATCGACCACGGGGCCGATGACTACATGCTCGAAACCGCAATTCTCAAGGTGTTCGCCACTGAGCATCTCTGGACCATCGTGAACGACACCATCCAGGTCTGGGGCGGGAAAGGGTATTTTTGCGATCAACCGCTGGAACGCTGGATGCGGGATGCTCGGATCAACACCATCGGCGAAGGAGCAAACGATGTTTTGAAAGCATTCATCGCCGTGGTTGGCTGCCGGGGGCCGGGCGAGTACCTGAAGAACCTGCGGGATGACCTGCTCGGCGGTCGCTGGAGCCTGGGCAAGCTGCTCGGCGGACTCGGGGCCGGGGCGAAACTCGCGGCTCCGTGGCTAGCCGCCACGCCCACCGTGCCGGTGACGCACGCGGAACTCCGCCCCTTCGCCGACACTCTCGCGGGCTTGGTCAAGCAGTTCGGCACCACGCTCCCGCACGTTTTCCTCAAATTGAAGGATGAAGCCAAGTTCGTGCAGGCTCAGTTGGTTCACGAACGGCTGGCGGACATCGCCATCGACTTGTACACGGCTTCCTGCACGCTGGCCCGACTCGATGCTCTGCTGACCACGCCCGCGGAAGCGGACCCCTTCGCCGACCTCAGCGCGGGCCGCTACTTCTTGAAACTCGCGTTCCGTCGCATCGGCGAGCGGTTCGCGGCACTCGAAGCCAACGACGATGAGGACACCCTCGCCGCCGCCCATGCCATGTTAGCCAAGCTCTAAAAGACGATCATCTGTTGCGATTACCCGACTTCCGGCCCGAAACGATAACCGGGCTGAAGCGGGTAGCCGCGCAGGAACTCGGCAGCGGTCATCCGCTTCTTCCCGGCGGGTTGCAGTTCCGTGATCCACACCGGAACCGTTCCCCCGCAGGATACCACCATCGCCATTTCGGAAGGAGAATCACCGGATGCCGGGATGCGTTCGGCGGCGAGAATCTGCCCGGCGGACACGTTGGGGGCTTCTGTGGAAAGTGCCGGACCTGCCACCACCCGATTCACAATCACCCGCATCGGCTCTTTACCGGGACGGTGGAAGAACGTGTACGCGGTCGGCCACGGTTGCAGCGCTCGGACTTGACGACTGATGATTTCTGCGGGTTGGGTCCAGTCGATTGCTCCCATCTCTTTCGTCAACTTGGGGGCTTTTGTCACCAAGGCCGCGTCTTGCTTCTCACCTGGGATCGGGCCGGCTTGCAGTTGCCGAAGGACATATAGGGTCAGATGGGCTCCGAGGTGGGCGAGTCGCACTTCCAGTTCACCCGTGGTTTCATCGGGAAAGATGTCGCGGGACTCCGACACCAGCATGTCACCCGCATCCAAGCCCGGCGTGATGCGGATGATGGTGACACCCGTGGTGGTTTCCCCGTTCAGAATGGCGTGCGCGATCGGCGAGGCTCCGCGATATTTTGGCAGCAAGGACGCATGCACATTGATCGCCCCGAGTGTCGGCAAAGCAATGACGCTTGGCTTGAGGATTTGGCCATACGCCGCTACGACTAACAGTTCCGGCTGGAACGCGGCCAGGGCGGCGAGTCCTTCCGGGGTGTTGATACTCTCCGGTTGGGACACGGGCACCCCGGCAGCGGCGGCGATGTTCGCCATTCCTTTGCCGGTCTGTCGGGTGGAACCGCCCTTACGGCCACTGTTCCGGTCGGGTTGCGTGACCACCCCGACGACATCCACCCCGGCTGCGAGCAAGGCTTCCAGCGTCGGTTCGGCAAAGGTGCCGGTGCCCATCATCACGATCCGCATAAATTCTCGCTGGCCGGGGGTACGGGGCCGATTCGGTTCCACACGCTTTTCGGCTGCACGGTGAAGTTCCTCTCACCGAACCGGCTTCCTTATGGGGAACCGGGATAAATCTTGGCTCGGAGATCGGGCGGCAACCGGGGCGGGTACGGCAACGCTTGCACGAACGCCCGCAAGTCACGAACTTGTTCATCCGTAAGGTTCGGATTCGCGGGCATCCCAGCCGCCAAGATACCATGACGGATACGGCGTGTCAGCGATTCTGGGTCCGCACCCCAGCGGAACTCACCTTTGGTCAGATCGCGGACCCGATTCACGCCCCCCCAGACATCGTAGCGGTAGACATCTTTCCGGCCAAAATCTTCATGGCAACTCAGGCAACCCGCGCCCGATTGTGCGGTGAACAGTGTAAATCCGCGTGTGATGGCCTCATCCGAATCCGGGAGAACCGGCACCGAAGAGGGTTCCTGTGCCAGTCGCCATTGTTCCCAGATCCTCGCGGTCTGTCGCCGCGCTTCCGCGGGGATGTCGTCCACTCCCCCATCTTCTCCATCGTCCAGCAGAGCCTTCAGCAGCCGAAATTCCACTTCACCTCGCAGACTGAGATGGACCGTGTACCCGGTGAGATTCTGCACGTCGGTATCCGTGAGTTGGTCGAACGCGGGCATCGACGTACCGGGGACACCGTGACGAATCAGCTGTCCCAAGTCGGGCAGTGCCAGTTTTCCCTGGCCCGCAGGGTTTTGAATCGCCTTGAAGACCCCCTGGCGGAAGTCACGCGGATACGGATACAGGAACGGCCCGGTCGGCCCGCGAGCATCCCCCGCCAACCCGTGGCACTGCACGCAGAGGCGTTTGTAGAGTCGGCTTCCCGCGGCCAATTTCTCAGCGGATAGGTCCAACCCCGGAATCGGGGCGGATTCCGCAGGCAAGTTCACAGTCGGTGCGGCTGGAGTGCCGAACAGGGTTTCGATGATCGCTTGGAGTTCCGTTCGCGGATTCTCAGGCAGCGATTTCGGATTGGCGATGCGGCCGCCGGACTCTCTCAGAGCAAGGATGGCGGCATCGAGTTGCCCCGGTGCCGCGGGAGCCGTTGGCACCACGGTCGGCACCATCAGAACCAGCGGTTGCGTCCGGGCGGGATAGCGGAGCGTGGCTTCGTAGCCGGGGTTCGAGGATCCGCACCCGGTAGGCATCAAAAGGAACAAGGCGAGGCACACCCCCGTTGTCCGGGTTGTGGCCGCGCCTGTGCGGAAGGATATCCGACCTGTCATAACGATTTCAATCCACGGGATTGGCTCCGGTTCCCCCTCCCGCCCAAGGGTGAGAGGCAGGAAATCCGTGCCGGTTCTTTACAGGACGGCCAGATGCCGCGTGAGCATGTCCGTCAAAGTAAACAGGAACAGCAACCCGAGCCAGAAGACGCTCGAAGCCACGGCCAGCCAAGTCAGCGGATCGGCTTTCCGCAGATCCATAAAGAACAAGGCCAGCACGGTTGTCTGAACGGCGGATACTGCCATATTGGCGAGTACCTTCCATTCGCCCATGTTCGAGAACCCGACCACCAAAGCCAGGATCGCCAACATGAACAGCACCACGAACGTCATCATGGTGTTCGCCACGGGCGGCAGTTCATGATCGCCTGCCGGATGGCCCGTGCTTGCATGGTGTGTCGACGCTGCCACGGTCACCTCCGGTTAGTGGGAAACCATTCCGAGAGCCTGCTGCAACCCAGTAATGACCTGCCCGGCACTGTGCGGCCCAGCCAGATACAGAAGCGGGAGCAGGAAAATCCACACGATGTCCACGAAGTGCCAGTACAGGCTGAGCGCTTCGACATAGACATACCGAGCCGGGTACTTGAAGAACCCGAGCTTGGTCAGCACCAGTTGCCAGATGAGTAAGCCAATCCCCACAATCATGTGGACCACATGCAGGCCCGTCATGATGTAGTAGAACATGAAGAACAATTGCACACGCACCAGGTCAATCCCTTCGGTCTTGTACCCGGCTTTGTGCAGCGCTTCTTCCAGATTGTGAACGAACACATACTTCGGCGCGACCTGGCTGGCTCCTTCTTCTAGGATGGAGGAATGCCCCAGTTGTTGGTCCGCCGTCATTAGCCGTTTGCTCGGAACGAGTCCTTCTGCAAAGTCCAGCTGGTATTCGCGGGCTTTGAACCCGAGGAACACGAGCCCGAGCGTAATCGTTAGCGCGAGCCACTTCGCCAACGCTTTTTGGTTGCCATCGTAGCAAGCCCGGACGGCGAGGGTCACGGTCAAGCTGCTGGTGAGCAGCAAGAACGTGTTGAGCGTGGCAATGCCGACGTTCAGGGCCGCGCTGCCCGCCTCGAATTCCCGTGGGAACCAGATGCGATAGGCCGTGTAGGCACACATCGCGCCACCGAAAAACAACAGTTCGGTGACGAGGAACAGCCAGATTCCGAGCCGGACGGAGTCCTGCTGCTGGCGAAGGCTGTAAAAGTGATGCCCGACCGGAGCCGGCCCGACATCCTCCGACGTGGTGGTCGGTGTCACGGTCGCGTTAGTGGCCACTGGTCGTCACCCCCTGTTGCGGAACCCCATGTCCGTTTGCGTGCCCATTGCCGTTGGTCGTATGAATCACGACACGCTGCAACCCGTTTGCCAGCGAATACTCATACGGCGGATAGTAAACGATCGGCGTTTCATCGAAGTTATGCGGCGGCGGTGGGGAAGGCACTTGCCATTCCAACCCGGTTGCGCGCCAGGGATTGTTCCCGGCAGGCCGACCGAAGAACAGCGAACCAATCAGGTACACCGCGGGCATGGCGAAACCAACGGCCTGAATGGACGCTCCCGCCGTCGACAGAATGTTGAGAATCTGGAACTCTTCCGGGTAGTTCGGGTAGCGTCGCGGCATCCCCATATACCCCAGGATAAATTGCGGCAAGAACGTCAAAGAAAACCCGGTACACACCACAATCGCTGAGACATTCGCCCAGAAGGTGCTGTACATCTTCCCGGTCATCTTGGGCCAATAGTAGTGCAACCCGCACAACCAACCGACCAGCATCCCGCCGACCATCACGAAGTGGAAGTGGGCGATGACGAAGTAGGTATCGTGCAAGTGGATGTCGGTTCCCATGACCCCGAGTGGCAAGCCGGTCAGACCGCCAATCGTGAACAGGAACAGGAACGCCACGGCAAACGACATCGGTGGTGCGAAGGTGATCGACCCCCGGTACATGGTCGCGGTCCAGTTGAACATCTTGATCGCCGAGGGCACCGCCACGAACATCGTCAGGGTGGAGAACACCATCCCCAGGTACAACCCCTGACCCGCGATGAACATGTGGTGGCCCCAGACCAGGAAGCCGACCACCGCAATCCCCACGCTGGCCCAGGCCACCGCGTGATAACCAAAGATGTTCTTACGGCTAAAGCACGGGATTACTTCAGACATCAGCCCGAACCCTGGCAAAATCATGATGTACACGGCCGGGTGCGAGTAGAACCAGAACAGGTGCTGGAACAGAATCGGGTCGCCTTCCAGAGTCGGATCGAAGATACCGATACCGAAAAAGCGTTCGATGGCGAGCAGCAGCACGGTCACGGCCAGCACGGGTGTGGCGAGCAACTGAATCAGGCTCGTGGCATACATCGACCAGATGAACAACGGCAACCGACCCCAGGTCATCCCTGGGCACCGCATCTTGTGGACGGTGGCGATGATGTTCAAGCCGGTCAGGATGGACGCGAACCCCGTCACGAAAATCCCCAGACCGACATACATCACGTT
>JAIXLE010000084.1 GCA_026931725.1 Bacteroidales bacterium | reverse complement strand
GGCGGGGGCTACCGTCCCCGGCCCGTCTTCACGGCCGCGACTGGATGTTTATGGGGAAGTGTTGCTCGGCTGGATTCCTCGGGCCAACATGCCCGCGCTGCTGACCACCAGTAGTGCCCCCTACAACGGCATCATTGGCCGGGGGGATACACGGGTGATCCTGGCCGGGAACTCGCTGGAAGATCGCTATCATACGGGTGGCCGATTCGGATTCGATTACTGGTTTGGCTGCCAACAGAAATGGGGTTTTGGCGGCGATTTCTGGTTCCTTGGCCAGAATACCGGGTCATTCCTGGCGGATTCGACCACTTATCCGCTGCTGGCCCGGCCGTTCGTGAATTTGAATCAGAATCAGCAGTTCTCGGAACTGATCGCCTTCCCGAACTATGCCGTCGGAACCGGGCTTGTCACGACTTCCAGTGAAGCCTGGGGCGGTGGGTTCGAGTTCATGCGAAACGTGGCGAGCGGTTCGTGCGCGAATTTGAACTTCCTCATGGGCTTCCGATACATGCGGCTCGCGGAATCGCTCAGCGTGCAAGAAACCTTTGCCCGGCAACCCGGCGCGGTATCGGCTCCAGGGGTGCCTGATATTAGCCGCGGTGTGGTCATCGACCAGTTCGATACGACCAACGAGTTTTATGGTGCGAACTTCGGGTTCAAGGGCGAGATTCGCCGAGGCCGGTTCTTCGTCGGTGGCCGAGCGTCCATTGCGATCGGTGAAGTTTTCCAATCGCTGGACATCAATGGGATGCAGTCGATTCAATCGCCGAATGGTGCTGTCGGTGTGTTCCCAGGCGGGTTGCTAGCTTTGCCGGGTGCGAATATCGGGAACTTCAAACATGACCGATTTGCTACCATGCCGGAAATCGGAATCAAGATGGGTGTCTACATCACACCGCACTTGAAATTCTCGGTTGGGTACAACCTCATCTATCTGAGCAGTGTGATTCGCCCCGGCGATCAGATTGACCCCGGATTGGATGTCTCCCGGATTCCGAACTTCCCGTTGACACCGGCTGCGGCCCCGCTGGTGTACACCCGCCCGCAGCCGACCTTCCGCGACACCGGATTGACGACGCAATGGATCTCGTTGGGCCTCCAATACGACTTCTATTGATCTCGGAAACCGCGACATGCCGCCACCGCCCACGGAAGAACACTCCGTGGGCGGTGTGCGTTTCAGGACGCAACAGGGATGAGGTAGGGTTCAGGCCGTGGAAACCGAGCATTGTCGCCGTGCTTCTGGGATTCTTCCTGTGCCATGGGCTACCTGGTCGGAGTCCTCTTGCGAAAACTCCACGGCACGGGGTACGCTGTTGCCTGTATTCTCAGCAACGGTGTCGCTGGCAAGGAGTGCCTCGTGCGAACGATCATTGTCATTCCCGCTCGCTTTGCCTCCACGCGGCTACCCGGTAAGCCGCTGCTGTGCGAAACCGGGAAATATCTGATTCAACATGTCTATGAATGTGCCACCCAGTCTCGGTACGCGGCAGAAGTCCTTGTAGCAACGGATGATGAACGGATTCGTGCTGCCGTCGCTAGTTTTGGCGGGAAAGCCGTGATGACTCGTGCGGACCATGTTTCCGGGACCGACCGCATCGCGGAAGTCGCGGAGCAAGTCGCCGCGGATGTGATCGTCAACCTACAAGGTGATGAGCCCCAGTTCGACCCCGCCGACCTGGACCGACTCGTGGAATTGTTGCAGCACGACCCCTTGGCCAGCATCGCCACACTGGCTACCCCGATCCGCGATGTCCAAACGTACCAGAACCCGAACTGCGTGAAAGTCGTCTGCGATGATCTGGGGCGGGCACTGTATTTTAGCCGTTCTCCCATCCCGATGGTGCGAGACGGTGAGCCTGACTTCACGGCGCAAGCGGGGCGCTTTCTGCTTCACCTGGGCGTGTATGCCTATCGCCGCCCAGCGCTTCTGCAACTCGCCGCGACACCGCCGCATCCGCTCGAACAGATGGAAAAGCTCGAACAACTGCGATTCCTCGGCACCGGCGGCGTGATACAAGTCGGAATCACGACGCAGTACCATCGTGGCGTGGACACCCCGGAAGATTATGCCAACTTCGTGGCCCTGTATCGTCAACAGCAACGCCGAGTCGCCGCGTAACGCCGACCCGATTTTTGACTCAGCGGGCCAGGATACCCAGAGGTCTTCCTGGCTTGGTCAGGTGGCCGCATCCTCCGAGATCGCATCCCAATGGGCTTGTCGGCTCCATTCGGCCACCCCCTCATCGAGGTTGATCGGACAGATACCGCCGGGGCACTGGCGTTCCTGCGGGCGCGGTTGGAGCAAGCGTGCCACCAACGCTGTCCAACCTTGGTGCTGCGTGCCGACTCCGGCTCCGGTATCACCGTCAAAGTATTCGCTGAACCAGAGATAATCGCGGAAATGTGGGTCGGTCTGGTGCTTTTCAAATCGTCCGAACACGGCTCGCCGCCCTGAGCGATCCCGCATCCAGATATTCGCCATCCGTTGAGAAAGTTCCTCCGCGACATCCCGAATGGTCAGGAATTGCCCGGAACCCGTTGGGCATTCGATCTGGAAATCATCACTGTAATAAGCATGAAATTTATACAAGGATTCGATGAGCAGGAACGACACGGGGAACCACACCGGCCCACGCCAGTTCGAGTTCCCCCCGAACATCCCGCTATCGGAATCGGCTGGGCGGTAGGCCACGGTGATGCGCTGACCGTAGGCATCGAACGTGTAGGGCTGCTCCTGGTAGATACGTGAGAGCGTCCGCGGGCCATGCTCGGAGAGGAACTCTGTCTCATCCAATAATCGGCGGAGCAATGCCTTCATCCGCGATCCCCGGAGTAGCGACAGCAACCGCCGCTCACCCCGACCCGCTTCCTCCCAGTGCGATACCAATTGGGCCAAGTCCGGGCGGTAATGCAGGAACCAGTTCAAACGCTTGGTGAATTCCGGGACATGGTGCAATAAATCCGGGTCCAGCACCTCCACGGCGTAGAGCGGCACCAAGCCGACCATCGACCGTACCCGCAGTGTCTCTTTGTTCCCATCCGGCAAATGCAGCACATCATAGTAGAAACGGTCCTGCTCATCCCAGAGGCCGATGCCTTCACCGCCCATGTCGGTCATGGCCTCGGCGATGTGCAAAAAGTGTTCAAAAAACTTGGTGGCCACATCTTCATAGACCGGGTTGATCCAGGCGAGTTCCAAGGCAATCCGCATCATGTTCAGGCTGTACATCGCCATCCAAGCGGTCCCATCGGCTTGATCGAGATAGCCGCCGGTGGGCAACGGAGAACTCCGGTCAAACACGCCGATGTTGTCCATCCCGAGGAAGCCGCCCTGAAAGACGTTGCGACCCTCAGTGTCCTTACGGTTCACCCACCAGGTGAAGTTCAGCATCAGCTTGTGGAACGCCCGTTCCAGAAAGTTAAAGTCCCCGCCGACACCGCCGCGATTGCGGGCGCGATCCGTTTCAAAAACTCGCCAGACCGCCCAGGCATGAACGGGCGGGTTCACATCGGAAAAGTTCCATTCATAAGCCGGAATTTGGCCGTTCGGGTGCGTGTACCACTCGCGCATGAACAGAATCAGTTCGTGCTTGGCCCATTCCGGGTCGATCGTCGACAGGGCGACGGCTTGAAAGGCGGAATCCCAGACACAGTAATACGGATACTCCCACTTGTCCGGCATCGTGACGACATCGGCATTGTTCAAGTGCATCCATTCCGCATTGCGAATCCGTGTGCGGTTCTCGGGGGGGCGGGGTTGCCCAGGGTCGCCCGCGAACCATTGCGGATGGTCGAGATAGTAGAATTGCCGACTCCAGATGAGGTTGGCCCACGCTTGCCGTTGGATCATCTTCGCTTCGGAGAGCAGCACATCCGCGGATTGCGCCTCGTAGAAGGCATCGGCTTCCGCCAGACGCTCCGCGAAGATTGTATCAAAATCCGCAAATGGTTCCGTAGGCTGCGTGTTCGTCAATCGGAGCCGCGCCGTCGCCGAACCGCCCGCGGGGAGATGCAGGAAATGCACGAATCCGACTTTGGTTCCCTGCCCATCCGTTCGTACCGCTTGGGTGTTCCCCTGCACGAGGTATTCGTGAAAGGCATCCTTGTAGAAACCCGGTTTGCCGTAGAAATGGAACAGCTTGGGCGTGTTCGTGTCATTATCGGTGAACAGCACCGTCTCGGTTTCCGTGAAAACCTGCATCCCGTCGAGGGTGTGATAATCCTTCTCATAGGGGTAATGAACCGTCTCCGGGTACGACACATTCACGCATCCTGGGCTATTCAGACGGAGATTCGGTCGAGGAAGATGGTCTGCCCATGACCAGGTATTGCGGAACCAGACTTGCGGCATCACCGTCAAATCCACGGCATCCGGCCCGCGGTTATACGCGGTCACACGCATGAGGACATCATCGGTGTCGGCTTTGGCGTACTCCACGAACACATCAAAGTAGCGGTTCTCGTCGAAGATGCCGGTATCGAGCAGTTCAAACTCGGGGTCGAGCCGGGTGCGGCGAGCATTCTCTTCCACCAGACGCTGATAGGGGAACGTGGTCTGCGGATACTTGTAGAGAAACTTCAAGTAACTGTGTGTTGGTGTGGCATCAAGGTAGTAGTAGAGTTCTTTCACATCCTCGCCGTGGTTCCCTTGGCCGTTGGTCAGACCGAACAATCGTTCTTTGAGGAAGGGGTCACGACCATTCCACAGAGCCAATGACAGGCACAGGCGTTGGTCACGGTCGCTGAAGCCCGCGAGTCCATCTTCCCCCCAGCGGTAGGCTCGACTGCGGGCGTGATCGTGCGGGAAGGAGTCCCAGGCGTTGCCGGTGTCGCTGTAATCTTCCCGCACCGTGCCCCATTGACGTTCTGCCAGATACGGCCCCCAAGTGCGCCAAGCTTTACAGTGGAATTTGCGGGATTCGCGGTCGGCATCCAGACGGAGTTGCTCAGCGTTCATGGGCGATCGTTTTCCGAACGGTTCCGCGATGGGAAGAAGCGAAAGAGAACACACATTCTATTTTTGGCTGTGCCGTTCTCCGCGTCAATGCAGGAACTGGCCGTTCACCCGTAGCGGAAAGCGGGGCCACGTCGTAATCTGACAGAATGAAAACGCTGCTTGATCTGTTTCCTCTGGTGGCCGACAAAATCGTACCTCCAGTTGCGATTGTCCTCGGTTCCCCCTGGCCCGTGACACAACTTGTCCGGGAACTGAAGGGGGTCGAAACCGTCTGCTTTCAGATGGATCAGTTCGCGGCCGAGCGACTGCGGGAAAAACTGGCTCAGGAACAGCTCACGGCAGAGGTGGTCGTCTCGGCTGATCTCTGGGATTTGCCCCCCCGTTTCCAGACGGTTCTATTTCCGGCGGCGGCGCACTCGGATCGCGAACTCAAAATCGACATGCTCGATCAGGGTTTCCACATCCTGCAAGAAGGTGGCCGGTTCATCAGCCTATCGGAATACGAGCGTGACACCGAGTTCGCCCCCTGGCACAAGAAGATTTTCGGCAAGTGCGGTGAAACCCCGCGGCACCCGACTGGCCGGGCGTTCTGGAGTGAGAAACACGGGGAACGCCCCCGCCGTCGTCACGAAATTGTTTTTCATGCACGCACCCCAGCGGGGCAGTCGATGGCGTTCGCCACTTGGCCGGGGACGTTTAGCTATGGCCGGATGGACAACGGCTCACGGGCGATGATCGAAGTGACCGAAATCCGTGCCGGGGATCGCGTTCTGGATATGGGATGTGGGAACGGCAGCGTCGGTTGCCTGGTTTCCCCGGCGGTCGGACCCGAGGGAGAAATCGTCTTCGTGGATAGTAACGCGCGGGCCATCGCCTTGACGGACCACAACGCGAAACGAAACGGTTTGACAAACTATCGTCTCATCACCAGCAGCAGCCTGAGCGGGTTGGAACCGCAGTCATTCGATGTGGTTCTTGCCAATCCGCCATACTATGCCAATAGCGAAGTGGCCCGTCTGTTCATCCGCGAGGCCCGTTCTCTGTTGAAGGAAAACGGCCGGTTTTATCTCGTGACGAAGATGCCGGTGCAGACCATTCCCGAAGTCGTCGATCAGTTCGTGGAAGTCGAATCCGTCGAGAATCGCGGATATACTATCGTCATCGCCACGGCGTGAGATGACCGAGAGGGTGCCATGTTGACCGCTCAGGATGTCATCCGACTCTTGCAATTGCAACCTCACCCGATCGAAGGGGGGTTCTTCCGCGAAACCCAGCGGACCCCGGAAACGATCCCGGCTTCCGCGTTGCCGAGTCATCCTGGGGATCGGTCAGCGGGCACGACGATTTATTACCTGCTCACGGCGGATTGCGTCTCCGAGATGCACCGACTGCCGGGCGAAGAAGTTTTCCATTTCTACCTCGGCGACCCCTTGGAGCAATTGCAACTGCTGCCGGATGGCACCGGGAAAACCATCACACTTGGCCCGGATCTGCTGGCAGGACAGGTGCCGCAACTCGTCGTACCCGCCGGAGTGTGGCAGGGTAGCCAACGACTACCGGGGCCACACGGGTTCTCTCTCATCGGCGCGACGATGGCTCCCGGATTCGACTACGCGGACTACATCACCGGCCAGCGAGCGGAACTCACCTCCCGCTGGCCGCAGTTTCAGGAACGGATTCACAAGCTCACCCCGAAGGGATGAGACATCACAGCGTCTTCAGATACTCAATGACGGCGGCGCGTTCCGCCGGTGTCAGATCATCACCATAGGTGTGCCCGGCGTTCCCGCGACCGGGTTGCGTGGTGTCGTAGACTTTGCGGCGTTCGTGGCCGGATACTTTGGGGCCGGGGGGCGGCACTTCCTGAACGATCCAGCCGACGTTGGTCTTATCGTAGTCCTTTTCATCAGTCTGATAAGATCGTGTGAAGATCTTGGGGCGATTCTGACTGTCGAGGACACCGGCGAGTGTCGGCACGGAACCGTTGTGGAAGTACGGAGCTGTTGCCCAGATTCCATCCAATGGCGGGCACTGGTAGCCATCCGTTGGCACGAATGGATAACCTTTCCGCGCGGGGTCGCCGGTGTCTTCCTGAGCAAACCAACTGGCATTGTAGGCTTCACCGAATTTTGGGCCGATGTTGTCGTAGCGTTTGCGGTCGGTGCCGATTTCGGCCAGCGGGATGATTTTGTTCGGATACTTCGGAGAATCCCCATAGGTGCCGTGGCAACGGGCACAGTTCGCCGCAAAGAGTTTTTCCCCGGCCGCGGCTTGGCCCTGATCGATCGGGAAGGGGTATTTTGGGGCTTCGATACTCAGAATGTACTGGCGAATGTCGCGGAACAGCGGTTCCGCGCGATCGAATTCCGCGCGTGTGGTAAGAGGATGCATCATGAATTGCATGATGCTTCGCACCGACCGGGTATCGGCTCCGCCGACGTGGTACATCGTCTTTTTCTTCTTCAGCACCCACCAAGCGGGGACATCTTCACAAGAATCATCGTGCAATCCCAGATCCGTGCGTTTGGCCGCGAGGGACAAATCCGGGTTCCGCATACTGAGCAAATGCACTGAGAACGCCCCCGCCTCGCTGGTGCCGCGTGCCTGACAGAATTGGTACGGGGCACGCGCCTTGATACCCGATGCCGCCGCGAACTCCATGAACAAAGAGTGAATGTCAAGGGAAGCGTTGCCCAGGCCGACGATGTTTTTCCCGAATAGCGAGGAACCGTGGCAAGTCATGCAGTCGATGCCGATGCCGCTTCCGATCAAGAGGGGCGTTTTCCGTAAGCCCATCGGGAGATTGCCGTTGGGGTAGGGGGCCGGGTGCAGGCCGTACCGTTCGCGGATGGCGGCATCGTAGTTTTTCGGTTTCTCCGCGATTCCCCATTGTTTCCAGACATTATCGTAGGCAAATTGTGGCCAAAACCCGCGGATGAACGCGGTTTGTGTCAGGATATGCTCTCCCCGTTGAGCTGGGGTCTTTTCCTCCGCCAGTCCGCTCGTTGCCGACAATACGAGAACGACCCACCCTAAACCGTGCTTCATGTCGATCCTTCCGGGCATTACATCCCGTCTTCAGTCCGTAGTTGTCATTCGGCTGCCCTACACCCCAGAATACCCCAGAACTCCGGTCGGGGTTGCAGTCAAACTTTCCCGCATGCTACCATCCGTCCGCCCTCAGACGAGAATGACACCATGCACTGTATTGTCACCGGCGCGGCCGGTTTTATTGGTTCTAGCCTCTGTGAACGACTCCTGGCGGATGGTCACCGTGTCACCGGGATCGACTGCTTCACGGACTATTACCCGCGTCCGATCAAAGAGCGGAATCTGGCGAGTTTTCGGGCACATCCCGCGTTTCGGCTTGTGGAAGCCGACCTGAGCCGCGATCCGCTCGCCGCAGCCGTGGAAGGGGGGGAATATGTCTTCCACCTCGCCGCGATGGCCGGGTTGACGCGGAGTTTCACGGACTTCGACAATTACAATCGCCACAACCTCACGGCCACACACCGATTACTCGAAGCGGTGAAAGGGCAAAGTTCCCTCAAGAAATTCGTCTACGCCAGCACCTCCTCGGTGTACGGCAAGTACGCCAGCGGTGATGAGACATTGCCGACGCGGCCCAGTTCGCCGTATGGCATCACGAAGTACGCCTCGGAGCAATTGTGCCGAGTCTACTTGAATGAATACGATGTCCCCACCGTGGTTCTCCGCTACTTCAGCGTTTATGGACCGCGGCAACGCCCCGAAATGGGTTACGTCCTCTTCATCAATGCGATTCTCCAAGGACGACCGATCACCCTCACCGGCGACGGGCTCCAGGTCCGCGGCAACACCTACATTGATGACTGCGTAGAAGCCACGATCCGAGCGGGTTACGATGCACGACCTGGGGAAACTTACAACCTCGGCGGCGGCGAGATGACCACCATCATCGAAGTCATCCGAAGGATGGAACGTCTCATCGGCAAGCCGGCTCTGATCGAACGGCACCCGCCGCGCCCCGGCGATCAGTTGGCTACCGGGGCCGATGTCAGCAAGTTTTATCGTCATCTGGGCTGGAAACCGTCCACGTCCCTCGAAGATGGCCTCGCCCGGCAAATCGCCTGGCAACGCTCCCTGCTGGAAGGTTGAAGCCAGCCCGTGCATGAGGAACCCGGATGCTCGATTTCGTGAACCGCCGACTCATTTTACCCCTGATCGCCCGCAAACGGGGCAGCCAGCATTTGCAGTTCCTGGATTATCTGGAACGGACGCAGTTCGACTCACCGGAACTTGTGCGGGCTCGGCAACTCGGCATGGTGAAAGCCATGCTGCACCATGCCTGGAAGACCGTGCCGTTCTACCAGCAAGCCTGGGCGGCGGCGGGTCTGCACCCCGATGCGGTGCGGTCACTCGCGGATTTGCAGCAATTTCCGATTGTCACGAAGTCCGACATTCGCACACAACCGGATCTGCTACTGTCTTCAGCATATGACCGTGAGAAGCTCCGCGTCAAAACGACATCCGGCAGTACAGGCGTACCGCTCGTTATCCGTATTGACGAACCGGGTGTGCAATGGAAGTACGCTTGCACGCTGCGGGCCGATCAGTGGTCGGGCTACCGACTCGGGCAGCGGGTGGCCAAAGTCTGGGGGAACCCCGAATATCGCCATTTCGGGCTGAAAGGCCGCCTCTCGAACCTGCTGGTGGACCGTGCCATCTACCTCGACACCATCGGCCTGACCTCGGAACGCATCCGAGAATTCGCGGACAACCTCCGACGACACCGCCCCGGCTTGCTGTTTGGCCATGCTCATTCCCTGTACCTGCTTGCCTGCCAGTTGAAGAAAGCGGGTATCACGGATGTTCGCCCGCACGGCATCATCTCGACCGCGATGCCGCTGTACGACTGGCAACGCACCGTCATCGAAAGTGTCTTCGGTGTCCCCGCGACGAACCGTTATGGTTGCGAGGAAGTGAGTCTGATTGCTTGCGAGTGTGAGCAGCACCACGGTTTGCACATCACGGCTGAATCCGTGTTTACGGAAGTGGAACCTTCGGGCCATCTGCTCATCACGGACTTGACGAATTTTGCCATGCCGTTGATTCGCTACCGGATTGGCGATGTCGTCACCACGACCGATCGGGTCTGTCCTTGTGGGCGGGGATTGCCGCTGCTGGAGCGGGTGGAAGGACGCGATGCGGACTTCGTCGTCACCCCGTCCGGGGCGCTGATTTCCGGCATCTCGTTGACCGAGAATTTCGCGTTGCACATCCCCGGCACAGCGCAGGTGCAGATTGTGCAGGAAGAACGAACCCACCTTCGGGTACGCATGGTTGTGGATGCCACGTTCAACGCCGCGAGCCGCCGCAAACTCGGCGAGTTGGTTCAGGAGTTGTTCGGCCCGACCATGCGGTACGAACTGGATATCGTGGACAACATCCCCCAGGAACCATCTGGGAAATACCGTTTCTGTATCTCGAAAGTCGCCGCGGATCATTTGCAGGAACTCTCGGCATGACCCCCCAAGTCTCCGTTGTGATGGCGGCCAAGAACTACGGGCAGTTCCTCGCGGAAGCGATCGAATCCGTGTTGGCGCAAACCGTCGAAGAATGGGAATTACTCATTATCGACGATGGTTCCACCGATCACACGCAATCGGTGGCCGCGCCGTTCCTCATGGATCGCCGCATCCGCATCGTGTCTTCGGATCGACTCGGCCAACCGCGGGCCAAGAATCTCGGAGTCCGTCTCTCATCCGGTTCTCTGGTTGCTTTCCTTGATGCGGATGATGCCTGGTTGCCGACGAAGTTGGAACGGCAACTCGCCGTGTTCGCAGACCGTCCAGAAGTGGGTGTCTGCTTCACGAAGCGGACTCTGATGAACGACCGTGGCGAACCCATTTTCGGAAACGATCCGCCTTCCCCACCGCGTGGCCGGGTGTTAGAGGCCATGTTCCTGCGGAATTTCGTCTGTTTCTCGTCTGTGATGGTGCGTCGGCAAGTGTTCGACCATGTCGGCGGGTTCGACCCGGAATGGGATCTGTCCATCGACTACGATTTGTGGTTACGAGTCGCACGGTTTCATGAATTTGAATATGTGGATGAACCATTGGTCCGCTACCGCACTGGGCATGGCAATCTCTCGAAGAAACTGGCTGACCGGGTGGCAACGGCGGATGCCATCATGAACCGGGCCGTCTTTCGACGTGATTTGCGGAATGATCTCCCGCGTGCAGTTCTCGCCGAGGGGTACGCCTCCACCTATCGGGCACTGGGCTACACGCTCCGTAACGTGGAACCGATCACCGCGGCGCAGTGGTATCTGCGGGCGTTGGCGTGGGGCGGCCCCCGCTGGCGTGACGCGGCTAAGGGGTTGGTCGCTTCGGGTCTAGCCTGGATACGCGGTCGCCGGGAATCAGGCACCCCGGAAAACGCCACCGCGAACCGTTAAGGCGCTGGAATCCCCTACCTTCCGAGGCGACGGTTCCGCACAACATTGCCAGCCGACATCACACCAGATCGAGCCCGATTCGCCGTGGGGGCGTGGGGGTTACGGATTCCAGCGCGATGCCCGTACCGCCGATGGTCTGCTGGGTCCGCACGGTGCCGTACAGGGTGAAGGCACTGGCATCGTGAACATCCACCGGCACAGTCTGACCGATGAGCCGATCCGTCCCATCGAAAACGGTGATGTGATCGGTCATCGTGCGTCCGGTCAGTTGCCGGGCTGGTCTCGTGGAGCGTTGGCCGTGCCGACTCGGTCCCTCCACGAGAATCTCTACCGATTGACCCATCCATGCCCGGTGATCGGCTAAGCTGTTGGCGTTTTGCACGGCCAGCAGTTCGTTGTTCCGTCGCTTTTTGACCTCATCGGGAACATCATCCGGGAATCGCCCCGCGGCTTTCGTACCGGGCCGTTCACTGTATTTGAAGATAAATGCGTTCTTGAATCGTGCTTCTTGCACCAGTTCGACCGTTTTGCGGAATGATTCTTCCGTTTCGCCACAGAACCCCACAATGAAGTCAGAAGAAACCGCCACGCCCGGCACCTTTTCCCGACAGCGTGCGAGCATTTCCCGATACTCACCCGCGGTGTAATTCCGCTTCATCCGTTTGAGAACATCATCGCAACCGGATTGGACTGGGACATGCAAATACTTGCACACCTTGGGCAGCGCTCGCACCGCGTCCAGCAAGTCATCGGTCATGTCCCGCGGGTAGTTGGTGACGAACTTGATCCGGTCGAGTCCCGGCGTATCGTGCATCTGGTACAGCAGGTCCGATAGCCGGGTGCGGCGACCATCACCATGATCGTATTCGTAACTGTTGACGGTCTGACCCAGGAGCGTGACTTCCTTACACCCCTGATTGACGAGTTGGCGGACTTCGTGAATCAGATGCTCAGGGTGGCGGCTCTGCTCGGGGCCACGGGTGCTGGGGACCACGCAATAGGTACAAAACTTGTCACAGCCAATCTGGATGCGGACGAACGCCTGGAATGGGGTGGGCCGCATTTGGGGGTCACGGGTGGGGTCATAGCTCTCGAAACTGGCTTCGACCTCATGGCGGCCCGCCTCCGCACGGCCCAGGCTCAGTGCGTACTGCGGCTGCCCAGTTCGGCGGACTTCCGCAATCAATTCGGGAATCTTCGCCAGTTGCCCTGTGCCGACGACCAGATCGACGAGCGGTGCCCGCTGGCGGACATGCTCTTGATCCTTCTGCGCCATGCAACCGATGACCCCGAGGACGGTATCCGGGTGGGCACGTTTGCGAGGTGTCGCCCGGCCAATCGCGGAGTAGGTTTTTTCCTCGGCGAGTTCGCGCACGGAGCAGGTGTTGAACAGAATCACATCGGCATCGTTCGGAGTATCCGTGAGGACGTAGCCTTGACGCTTGAGTGCCCCGATGACGAGTTCGCTATCGAGGACGTTCATCTGGCAGCCAACAGTTTCGATGTAAACTTTTTGTGTAATCGCTGTCATAGTTCGGGTGACCGTTCTGATACGGGGCCGAGTGGAGGGAATGTTTGCAGACTAGCGAATCGGGCGAATTCTCAACAGAGCAGCTTCATCAAAATGGGCCTTCTCTCGGTGCTGGCGTGTCACCGTGACCGAGGAAGGCCATGATCGTCGGATCCGCGTCTCAAGAGCATGGCAATGGGTGGTCCTACTTCTTGGCCACGTCGCCGAGCAGCTTGAGAATCGTGGGAATGATCCGATCCGAGGCACCCACTTCCAGGTAGCTTGACCGAGCCCGCCAGGTTTCGTACCCGCCCAAGGCGTGATGCTTCGGCGTGGGGAGATAGCCGTTGTAACCGTTCGCCAGAGAAATCGTGAACGTCGGCTTCAGGGGGCTTTTCTCCTTGATGGCCAGTCCAATTTCGGTGAAGGTTTCACACGGAATCGCGGCGATGCCCAGTTCACCGACCCGCATGGCCTGCATCCGCGACTTCACGGTATCGGGATACTCGTTGATGAGAACGGTTTCCCGAGCGTACACCTCAGTCAACCCGCGCAACACGCGGCCCTTGGCACCGGCCAGGATTTCCTTGGCTTTCTCGACTTCATCGGGTTTCGGCTTGCGCACTTTGAATTCCAATTCCGTCGTGGCCACATCCAGTGAAATGTCGGAACGGTGTTTGGCGGACTGGTAGGCTTTGAGCGCTGCATTGGCCACGAGGTCCGCGACGAGCCGGCTCCGTTCTCCCACGCCGGTTTTGGGGTGAGCCTTGCGGAAGTTGATGTTGTTCACGTCCCCGCTGGTGCCGTTGGACATGATCCCAACGAAACCGGGTTCGGCCCCGATTTTCTGGCCGATTAGTTCCGCGAAGACACCGAAGTAATCCGCCGAGAGAGCAGGCATGTCGCCGACATAGTGCAAGGAATAGTTCGCTAGCAAGGCAATCGGCTTGTGCGTCTTGGCGGTACGGACGGACAGAATCGACACCTGTGGGTCCACCGGGCCAGCGGGTTTGACCAGGTCCGGGTTGCCGATACCGGGGTTCATCCGCACCTGATCGGTCGTGTTGCCGAACGGGTCGGTGATGAGGGTGCCCGGCTTGAGGAACCAACGACGATTGAAGACCTGAGACGGTTCCTCGGCGACACCCCAACCGGCTTCCGCCGGGACACGGGCCGCGTGAGCCTTTTCGATCCCTTCGGCAATCTTCTCCGTCAGGAACGCCACATACCCTTTATCCGCGTCGCTCTGGAAAACCCCCGTAGATGAGGGGGCCGTGTGCGTGTGCGTGGCCGAAATCAACATGTTTTCCGCTGGGATGCCGGTTTTCGCGGCGGCTTTGGCCTTGGCGGCATCCATCAATTTTCGTGGAACCATGCAACTGTCCACGACGACGATGGCGAGTTTCGTGGTCCCATCATCCAACACCAAGCAGCGAGCATGAATGGGGTCATGTGCCCCGGTGGCTTGGCGGTCGGACATTCCGCCATTCACGGAAATCGGGAAACTTTTCGGTGTCACGTCCTGGGCGAACGCACCAGCCTGGAGCTGGGGTTTGTCCGCGGCGTTGGCGGGCACGACGCATAGGAACGCGGCCAGAATCGCAATTCGGCAGCTCATCAGCAAAACCTCTTGGGGAAAGGAACAAGCGGCGGGGTCGGCGATGTCAGGATATATCGGCTGGGCGATCTGTCACGCCTGTTTCTGAGCGTGACGCGGGAATCGGGGTATTTTTGATTTTTCTGCACGAAATGGCCGAGGAAACGCCACTAATACGGGTAAACCCATTTGCGGTCGTCACCTGGAGCATCCCCATGATGCGGCTCACCCTGCGAACATTGCTGGCCTACCTCGACGACACCCTGGGGGCGGCGGATTCCCGACTCATGGGCCAGAAAGTCGCCGAGAACACGGCGGCTCAGGAACTGGCGGAGCGAATCAAGAAACTGGTTCGCCGTCGGGGGTTGTCTGCCCCACCGTTTGCCGCGGACGGTGGACCGAATGACCCGACCATCATGGCGGCGTACCTCAGCGATACGCTCCACGGTGACAAAGTTGCGCAGTTCGAGCAAGCCTGCCTGGATTCGGATGTTCTGCTGGCGGAAGTGGCGGCCTGTCATCAGATTCTCACGATCGTTCTCAGCCAACCCGTGCGTGTCCCCCAGACCGCCCGACGGCGGATGTATGCTCTGGTGAAAGGTCGGGAGTCCATCCCGAATCGCGCGCCGAACCCGGACATTGCCCCAGTCGGCGGGATGCTGGCGGAAGAAACATTTGAAGTCGATCATGACGATGCCGACATGGCGTTGTTGCTCGGGATGTCGGCCTATTCGCAGACCGATTCCTGGGGTCGCCGATTGACCAAGATCGCCGCCGCGTCGGTATTGGCGGCGTGCGCCATGGTCGCGGTCTGGCTGGCCTTGCCGACGCTGCGTTCAACGGTGCAACAGCAGGAAACCGTATACGCCCTGGCTCCCGTGCCCACCCCGGCCACGGTTGTCACCCCGCCCCCGGCATCTCACCCGGACACGCCCGATCCCCTCCCCAATGCTAACGTGCCGCCGGATGGGAACGCTCCCGCTGTGGTCCCGCCCAACGCACCGAAAAATAACCCGCAACCGCCGATGATCCCGAAAGAACGCCCGAAAATGGACATCGGACGGATTCCCCAACCGCCACAAGCCAACCGTGTCATGGCCGGGCGACTGGCCCAACCGACCGCATTACTCCTTCATCGCATCGGGGATGAAACCGACTGGCAGCGTGTCGGGCCGACCGATATGACCATCACGACCACGGAATCCGTCATGGCTCCCCCCGGAGCCAAGGGGACCGTTGTACTGGATACCGGCGTGGAAATCGAACTGTGGGGGAACCTTCCCGAATTGCTCCCGTCGCCGTTGCTCTGGTCCTCCGTGGTGTTTCACGATCCTTATGAAGGTTTTGCCGCCGATCTGACCGTTCGGGCGGGCCGTATTTACATCAAGACCGACAAACCCGATGGCGCGAAAGTTCGGCTCCGTTTCGGCGGGAGCGAAATCTGGGATGTGACCCTACTCGATCCGACCGCCGATGTCGCTTTTGAGGTCATTACTTCTCCCAACCCCGGAGCCGCGGAGGAACCCGCCCCCATCACCGCTGGCTTGGCCGTCGTGGGCGGGAAAGTCTCAGTGAAGACACGCTTCCAGGAATTCCCGAAGATCGAGAAGAACAACATCATTTCCTGGGACAGCAAAAGACGAGGGACGGAAGGAATACAAAAACTCCCGGATGAAGGCACGGCGTATTTCGCGCGGTTCCAGACTTACCCGGACCCCACGCCCGCCCGCGCGGCTCTCGGGGCGGTGGATCGTTTCAACAAACGCCTCACCGACCCCACACGGGTGAAAGTCGTCTTCGCCGAGGCGTTGACCGAAACAGGGGCACCGTCTTTGGATTCCGTAACGGCCGCCCGGATTGCGGTTCTGACCCAGGCCGCCATGGGGGAATTCCCGGCGCTGGTCGATGCCGTGGAAGATGTGAACCGATCCTACGTTCGGGAAGCCGCTGTGTTCGGCCTGCGGGCCGCCCTGGCGGTGCATCCGAACGCCGCTGCAAAGTTCCGGGCATTGCTGATCGAAAAAGCCCGCCTCACTGAAGAACAAGCCGATACAGTCCTACGTCTCCTCCGGGGATTGACCGATCTTGAGAAGAAATCACCGATGATGCACGATCAACTACTTACCTTAATGAGTTCCAACAAAGTGGCTGTCCGCGAACTGGCTTTCATGACTCTGCTGAACGAAGTCGATCAGGAATCCCGATCCAATCGGGCGTTGGCCTCGTTCGATGCGGGTGGACCCGATCAAGCCCGAGAACCTGTCGTGCGAGCTTGGAAACGTCGCATTGAGGAACTGAAGAAGAAGGCAACCGCAGATCCGAAGGCGGCCACGCCTCCGCCACCGGCGGCCCCGAAGCCGTAAACTCTGACAGGTTATTGTGTTCCATTCCATGCTGGGGTGGGTGGCCAGTTAATCCCGGTAACTGGCGACCACCCAAACGGTTTTACCAGCTTGGCAACACACCAACAGATCATGCGGTTCGTGGCTTCCCAAGCGGTGCCGCAAGGGAACGTCATGGTAGATCAGAAACAGTTCGCGGGATTCTACGTTGGGAGAACCCACTGGGCGGAAGAACTGGAGATGCGGTGTTCCCAGCTTGCTCTCCATTTCGGCCTGATTCAGTTCCTGCAATTCATCGAGTGAAATCGTATTCCAGGCGGTCGATTCTTCCTGCATCCGTTGCGTATCCCGAGACACGCAGTAGCCGAGCGTGGCCGCGACGACGACGACGATGATTGTGGACATAGCGAGATGTTTGTACTTCATGACGACCTCACGAAAGGCAGAATCACCGTTCTATTCGACCCAACAACGACAAGATTTTTGTCAGCCGATCAGGAAATGGGAAGCTCAGATCCGAACATCCTTGCATTTGCACTGGCTATTCATGGATAATTTCTACAATTGTGATAATTTTCGGCCATGACCGAACCGCAACCAGATGTAGAAGCTGGGCGATGCGTACCCTGTAAGGGGCCGGAACAGTGGAGGTGGAAGACAGAGAATCGTGCTTTTTATCGTGCGCGGCGGGCGGGAGGCTTCCCGTTCCGTGATGGGTCCGGTTCCGCGGTGGCGGTCAAAACGCTTTTCAGCATGTCATACATGATGCGGGGTTCGTCTTCGGTCGGTTGCAATCGCAGGTAGAGACTTTTGTCATCCACGATCTTGACTCGCCCCCGGCTGAACGCGGCGAGTTGTTCGGCCTTGGCCCGCGTGCGGTAACTGAAGACGAGATCGGGGCCATCGCGGTGAACGCCCAGGATGTCCCAATGGACGCAGGCGAGGCGAATTTCCGTCGTGCGGAGCAACCAATCGGCCGGGGCGGGCGGTGGACCGTAGCGGTCGGTGAGTTCCTGGCGAAAATCTTCGAGTGTCTGCATGTCTCGCAGCCGGGCCAGACGGCGGTAGACTTCGATCCGCAGTTTCTGCCCCGGCACATAATCGCGCGGCAAAAACGCGGGCCACGGCAAATCGACGTTCACTTCGACTGCTACCCGTGGGGGTTGCTGTTTCAGCGTCCGCACGGCGTTTTCGAGCAACTGGCAGTACAACTCATACCCGATCGCGGCAATATGCCCGGACTGTTCCGCACCGAGGATGTTGCCCGCCCCGCGAATCTCCAAGTCCCGCAGCGCGATTTTGAACCCGGAACCCAGGTCGGTGAACTCTTCGATCGCCTTGAGGCGCTTCTGGGCAATGGGGGTGAGCAGTTTCTGTGGCTTGACGATCAGGTAAGCATACGCCCGATTCTTCTGACGGCCAACCCGTCCGCGCAGTTGGTGCAAATCGGCCAGCCCATAAGTATCGGCATCGTCGATGAAGATGGTATTCGCGTTTGGGATGTCGAGTCCACTTTCGATGATGGTGGTGGCGATCAGGATGTCCGCTTCTTTCTTGATGAAGGTCACCATCGCCTTTTCCAGGTCATGTTCGTGCATCTGCCCGTGTCCGACGACCATTGTGGCTTCGGGTACGGTGGTTTCGAGTTTGGCTTTCACATCGCCGATGTCGTGGACGCGGTTGTGGACGAAGTAGACCTGCCCGCCGCGGGTCATTTCCCGGTGGATCGCATGGCGAATCAGGGCATCGTCCCAGCGAATGATGCGGGTTTCGACCGGCTGGCGCTCGGGTGGCGGGGTTTCCAGATTTGAGATTTCCCGGATGCCGAGCAGTGCCCCATGCAATGTCCGTGGGATCGGCGTGGCCGTCATGGTGAGGACGTGGACGGTGGCTCGGAACTGTTTGAGACGTTCTTTGTGTTCGACCCCGAACCGTTGTTCCTCGTCGATGATGACCAAGCCGAGATCCTGGAATTTCACGTCCTTCGACAGTAGTCGGTGCGTACCGATGATGACATCGACAGCCCCTTCGGCGACCCGTTTGAGCGTCTCTTTCTGCTTGGCCGCGCCTTTGAATCGGTTGACCACTTCGACCAGGAACGGGTATTCCGCGAACCGTTGGCTGAAGGTGCGGAAATGCTGTTCGGCGAGTACGGTTGTTGGCACCAGCACGGCGACCTGCTTACCGTTATCGACCGCCTTGAACGCGGCCCGGATTGCGACCTCGGTTTTGCCGTAGCCCACATCGCCGCACAGGAGCCGATCCATGGGCCGGGGTCGTTCGAGATCCCCCTTGATTTCCGCGATGGCGGCGAGTTGGTCCGGTGTCTCCTGGTAGGGGAAACCCGCCTCGAATTCCCGTTGCCAGTCGCTATCGACGGGGAAGGCGAATCCGGGGACGGCCGCCCGCACGGCTTGAATCTGGATCATCTCCGCGGCCATGTCCTGCACGGCCTCGGCGACTTTGTCCTTGCGTCGCCCCCAGGATGTCCCCCCGAGCTTGCTCAGTTCTGGTTGCGCGGTCTGCCCGCCGACGTACTTTTGGATCAAGTCGATCCGGGACGCGGGGACATACAGCATCACACCGTCGCGGAATTCGAGAATCAGATTCTCTTCCTGAGCATTCATCGCCCATTGTCCACGTTCCAAAGACAACGACGCGGAGTCCTCATTTTCCGGTGCTTGGGGATCATGGATCTGGGACTGTTTGGCGAGCATGGTCATCCCACGGAACCGGGCGATCCCGTGGGCAATGTGGACAACGTAGTCTCCATCGTTCAGGTCCAAAAAGCTGTCGATTGCCCGGCCTTCAACCCGGCGGGACGTGGCCTGTGGCGTGGGTGCCTTGACCCCCGGAGGCAATAAATCTTTGTGGAACAGTTCATGACTGCCCAACACGACGACCCCCGCTCCCACGAGACGGAAACCGGCGCGGACATGCCCCGTCACCAGTTTGAGTCGTTGGGACATCGCCAGCTTGCCCGCTTTGAGGACATCCGTGAGACGGTGGACCTCGGCTTCCGTCTGGCAGGCGATGAGGACACGACCGCTGGCGGCAATGGTATCGAGTTCGTCACGGATTTTTTGGACGTTCCCGCTGAACCGCTCCACCGATTCCACCCGCAGGTGGACCGTCGCCTCCACGGAGAGTTTGGGCATCGCCGTGATGTTCACCGTCGGATGGGTCATCAAATTGGCCATCGTGCCCCGCACCGTGAACAACCCGCTCACGTTGCCGATGCGGTCGAAGAAATGCTTCCCCTGTTCGATCAGGTCCGCTGGCTCTACCAAAACGGCGACCGATTGTTCTGGGAAGTAATCGAGAATAAAACCAACCTCGGTTTGCTCGGCATCCGAGGAAGATTCTAGCCCTGATAGGATGATGCTGGTTTTCGGCTCCAGGCTGCGTTGTGTGTCGGGGGAGAAGGTCCGCAGAGATTCGAGTTCATCGCCGAAGAACTCGCACCGCACCGGATTGGGAAGGTCTGGGGGGAAAATGTCGAGAATCCCGCCACGTCGGCTGAAATCACCGGGGTATTCGACGGCTTCGACACGCTTGTAACCTTGCTCCACGAGCCAGGATGCGAGTTGGTCTGGGTCCGCGTGATCGCCGGTGGTGAGCGTCTTGCCACGAGCCGCAAGCTGGGAGCGGGGCGGGACCGGCTGCACGATGGCGGCCATCGGAGCCAGCACCAGTTTCGGCGGGTTGGCCGTGAGCCGTTGCAGCGTGCGAAGCCGTTCGGAGGCTTCTGTGGAAATGCGACCACGCACCGGCACGGGTGGCCAGGTTTCGTGAGCGGGAAACACCGCGGGCCGTTCGCCGAGAAAGCTGGTTAAATCTTCAGACCAAGTGGCCAAATCCGCGACAGAGGGAACCACGAGCAGTACCGGCAACGGGGATTCCCGCGCCACAGCGGTTGCCGCGACCGCCCCGGCCGAGCCCCAGGCACCGTCGATTGCGCCGCTTTTCTGCGTGTGAATCGCGGCGCGCAAATCGGGCCAGCCCTCCATACTCATAAGGAGGTCGGGCAAATCCGTCAGCGTCATCTCTGCGGGTGTGTCCGTTCCCGCGGGTTGAGTAGGGGTCGCCAATTTTGCCATCCGGTCCATCCTGGTTGGCCCATCCAGAATGGGGCCATCTCCGATGATAGCAAGGAGAGCAGTCGTTTGCCATGATCGGGTTGCGCTGTTCTTCCACCACAGACGCTTTCGGGGAGTCGGGCCGATTCCGTGGGTCAACCGGGGGAACATCAAGCCATTTCCACCAGAACCCGCAGCCTGGGATTGCCGAACTGAGTCCGAGACGGCATAAATGGGGAGGTTTCTTGTACTGGAACGAGCCGATGGCTCTTACGGAAGGGAAGCCGATACGCTCTCACGAAATGGCATCGCGTGAGGGTGCGCGTGCGATTCGGAGAGTAGCAGCATGAGTGTGGACACCCCTTCGCAAGCCGTTCCGATCTGGCAACTGCGTTCCGGTGTGCCCACCGTGCGAACAAACGAGGAACCTTCATTAATCGGTCAATCCCTTTTGCGGCAGTTCGGTAGCGGCACGACGCAAACGACCGCCCTTCGGGATGTCTCCATTACGCTTTTCCCCCGCGAACTCAACGTCATGATGGGGCCGAGCGGCAGCGGGAAATCGACGCTGTTGGCCGTGTTGTCTGCTCTGCTCCGACCCACGGCGGGTACGGTTCTTGCCCACGGTGAGGACTTGTGGGCGAAATCCGATCGAGAACTCGAACGGTTCCGATTGCGACACTG
>JAIXLE010000248.1:19018-21618 GCA_026931725.1 Bacteroidales bacterium | reverse complement strand
CTGTCCGGGGAGGAACTTGATGCGGCACTTCATCAGGCGCTGGCTCGACTGGGCAATGACTGAACTTCTACCACCGTCCCGCCCAAGGACCGGAGGGCAGTCCGTCCACCTGCGCTATGAAAAAGCGGGGCAATGGTTGCACGCGGCCGCCGTGCCGTGGAACGCGGAAAATGTTAGCGTGGAAGTTTTGCTGAACGTACACTCTTCCAGTCGTCATCGTTCCGATTTCCTGCTGCGGATACCCGGCCTTTCGCCGATCACTGCCGAGCAATTCCGACAGGATACGGCGAATCCGCGGTTACATCGCCTGACATTCCGCCTTCCCACACCGTCAAATCGCGTGATGGCGGACCTGACCTGGAAGCACAAACTTCTCACGACGATTTCGATACCGATCCTCACGGAAGCCCAGTTCTTGAGCGAGCTTCAATTTTCACATGCCACGACGGCGGTACGGTTGCGGGACACCGTCGTTCCGGCTCAGACGTTTATTTCGTCTCAATGTAAGAATTTACTCACATCCGTGGTTCTTCGGTCGCCAACCGGGTTGGCCCCATTGGCGGATCTGGGAATCGCGGTCGTCTTTGAATCTGCGCGAACGGGGCAGAAGCAAACCGTGCCCGTGCCGCTGACCAGTACTCAGTTTGCGACCTCGTCCGCATTACTGACGGCGGTGGCTCCGACCACTCCCCGCACCGCTGGTGATTATACGATCACCTGGACTGTTAGTGGTCGCCCCGTGGTCACGCAACGGGTGACGGCCATTACACAACGGCGATTTTTGCAATCGCTGCGTGTTCTGGAAGCGCGGTTCGTGGTTGCGGAGGTTGACGGTGGTGTGCGAACCGTGCGCCAACCGCCTGCCGTTGGGGAGAATGCCCGTATTGGGCCATGCTTCATTCTGGTCAGTCGGGAGGTCGGTTCCGCTGCGGTACTGGACTTGGATGTGGGTACGCAAATCAGCGGTTCAGCCCGGAATACCAGCGTCTTGCAGCAAAACATTCTCATCACGGATGGGCCAACCGTATTCGCCCCAGGTTTGTTAGAGCCATCCGAGTTGGAATCCGTCATCGGTTTTGAGTTGCGATACAAAGCCTATTCTTTGGGTGTATTATCGTTTCGCCCCGTCCCGTCGGCGACCATCAACGCGGAGGGGGCTTTCAAACCGGCCCCCGATTTCACATGGTCCAGCGGAGCGGAAGAAGAATTAACCAGCCGACTATCAAAGCTCATGGACAAGCATGATGCCGATTAAATTCCGGCAAGGCCGCCTCTGCCTCCGTTCACGCGGTCTGGGGTAGGATATCATGCCCAAACCGCGTGGATCGGTTCGCCGCGACTAATGGGGAGCGGTCGATCCAGTGCGTCGCGGATTTCCGTTCCGGGGTCCAAGCCGAGCGCGGCGAACATCGTGGCGGCCAAGTCTTCCGGGCTTGCTTTTCCTTCGGTGGGGAACGCGCCGATTTTGTCGCTGGCTCCGTACACGAACCCCGCTTTCGTCCCGCCGCCAGCCAGAACGGCTGTGTAGCATTGTGGCCAATGGTCGCGGCCACCATTACCACTGATACGCGGAGTGCGTCCGAATTCGCCGACCCAGACCACCAATGTTCGTTCTAGCATTCCGCGATCGCTCAAATCGGTAATCAGGGCGGAAAGCGTCTGATCCGTGATCGGCAGCAACTCGTTGAGTCGGCCAACGACGTTTTCACCCCGGAAACCGTGGTAGTCCCAACCTCCGCCGGTGCCGCCGATGGAACGCGCGAAATAGACGTTGATGAACTTCGCCCCCGCCTCCGCGAGTCGGCGCGCCAGCAGGCAGCTTTGACCGTAAGTCGTGCGACCGTAGCGGTCCCGCACGGATGCGGGCTCTTGCGAGAGATCAAACGCGGCTTTGAACCCCGGAGCCGTCAGCATCGCCACGGCTTTTTGATACGATTCATCCAAGCCCCGCGCAATCGCCGATTGTTCCATCAACTCGGATTGTTCGTCGATTAGCCGCAAAATCTCCGTGCGATTCCCGAGGCGATCCGCGGTCAAACCCTGAGGCAAGCTCAGTTCCGGCAAGCGGAAATCGGGTTTGTTGGGATCCTCCCCGACGAACAGTGGGTTGTGACTCTTGCCGAGAAAGCTGGCGGCCTGCCCCGGTGTGATGGACCCATCCGCGATGACGTGCGGAAAACTGACGAACGCTGCCGTCCCCTTTGGCCCTGGGGCGAGCTTACTGACAATGCTCCCAAAAGCGGGGAACAGATCATTCGTATCCCGCAAACGCTGATCGTCGGATGGGGGAGCAACACCCGTGAGACTATAATATCCCGCGGAATTGTGATTCCGCATGTTATGCTGCATGCAGCGAATCACGCAGAGTTTATCTGCAATCTGGGCCACACGGGGCAACTTCTCACAAACCGGCAATCCCGGCAATCGGGACGGCATGGGTTGGAACCAACCCCGGACGTTATCCGGGGCATCCGGTTTCATGTCAAATGTTTCGTGCTGTCCGGCTCCGCCCCATTGATGGAGGAAGATGACGCAATCCGCGGATGAGTTTCGCCGTGGCGTAGTGCCGGATGCTTGGAGGAGTTGCGGCAAGGTCAACA
>JAIXLE010000248.1:0-19008 GCA_026931725.1 Bacteroidales bacterium | reverse complement strand
TCAACAAACCCGCGCCACCCACTTGAAGGGCGGCCCGGCGAGTGAGTGTGTGGGGAGTACGCATCAGATGCACCAGAATTCAGGTGAAAATCCGAATGAACCGTCATCGCACGGACGAGACAGTTCGTGGTTCAACCGTTCCTTAACGCCTGAGCAGAAACTCTTTGGAGTTCAACAACCCCCAGACGATGTCTTCCCAGCCCGCGCGACGGTTCGGCGCGGACTTCAGATACTGTAAGAGTTTCTCCCGCTCCGCAGGGTGCGGGTAACGGGTCAAAGTGGTCAGGAAGAATTCTTCCAACAACACAGTATCCGGTGTTCCTTGCTCCAGAGCGCGGCCAATCCGGTTATTGGGTCGGCGGAGCATGTCGTTGAGCAGTTCTCCCGTGAGCATCTGGAAAGCCTGCAACATGCCGGGATCTTCACTCCGTTCACACTCGCAAGTCAGGAGGCGTTCCGGCTTACCGAAGACACGCAAAAACCGGCTGCCAGGCGTTTCCGCATAACGGCGACCCACTTGCGCGGGCGCGGGCAGTTCTCCGGCGCGTGTCGCGGTCGGATACCCAGGGAATTGCACGGGAACTGCTAAAATCGCGGACAACCCATCGAGCAATTGCTCGGCTTCCAACGGATGCACGACCGCGCGGGAAAAGTGCGTTGTGCTGTCCGCCGCATTCGTGGCATTGATGCGGGAAGATCGCTGATACGTCTGCGAGGTCATAATGTAGCGCACGAGCGGGCGGAGTCGATACCCCGTTGCCGCGAACTGTTTGGCCAAGTGATCGAGCAGGGCGGGATGTGACGGTGGGTTTGCGATCTTGAAATCATCGTTCGGTTCGACAATCCCTTGTCCGAAAAGATGGAACCAGATACGATTGGCCTGCGTCCGGGCAAAGAACGGATTGTTGGGGTCGGCCACCCAGTCCGCCACGGCCGCCAACCGATCCGCTCGGCCGCTGAGGTTCGGTGTCGTGCTACCCAGGAACGCGGGGACCGCCTTCCCCCCACGGGGCAACGGTAATTCTCCACTCGGCCGAGCTAAGACGATCTGCTCGCCGACGAATTCATGTTTGTCCAAGGCATCCCGGCGGTTGTTCGCCAGAACCCGATAGTCGATGCGGTTGAACAGGGCCGCGAACTGATGGTAATCGTCCTGCGTCCAGACATCGAACGGGTGATTGTGACAGCGGGCACAACTGATCCGCAGCCCGAGGAAGACCTGAGCCACCGATTCGGCACGCTGATAGGGGTCACGAATCGCACGGTAAAAGTTGGCTGGGGGGTTTTGGTAGGTGCTTCCCCGTGCGGTCAGCACTTCTCGGGCGAAGTCGTGGAGCGGTCGATCCTCGGCGAGCCAATTCCGAATCCAGCGGTAAAAGATCTGTACACCTTTGCGGTCGAGGGATTTTTCCTCGTTGCGGAGAATGTCAGACCATTTTTGCGCCCAGTAGTCGGCGAATTCGGGCCGAATCAGGAGCGAATCGACGAGCTTTTCCCGTTTCGCGGGGTCGGTATCGGCCAGGAATTGCCGCACTTCTGGCGCGGTCGGCAAGATGCCACAAGCATCAAGATACGCACGACGCATGAAGACCGCATCCGAAACCGGGGCCGATGGCTCGATTCGCAATTCCCGCCACAAATCCGCATTCAGCCGATCGAGTTCCGAATGGGGGGCGAACGACTCCAACCGGGCCGCGGGCCGATCCGGCAAAAACGCCAGGCTCACCGGCACCTGTTGGTTGAGGTAGCGCACGAGAACCACGACTTCGCCTTCACGTTCCCGGATGGCCTCGCCGGTGGGTTGCACTTGCACGATGCCAACGGCCGTTGTCTCAAAAGTCGCCAGATTGGTCACATCTCGTTGTGAACCATCGGGAAACGTCGCCACGGCGCGAATCGACACACGATCCTGCGGCGCGAACAGGACCGCCCGTGTCGGAGTGACGGTGAGTCGTGTGGGTGGCTGTGTGTTCGCATCGTAACGGCAACCTTGCGCAATCCAGGCCCGCAGCACGCGATACTCATGGCTTCCCCGATCAAAGCGGATACCGCCGCCATGTGGAAGTTCTCCGGTTGCCTTGTGCAACAGCAAACTCACCGCCGGGTGTAACACATTCACCCGGCGACCGAGCATCTCCCGCGTCAAGGCCGCATAATCGAAAGCCGCATCTTCCCCACGGATCGAGAGTTTCAGACCCCCTTTGCCCGTCAGATTGCCATGGCACGAACCCGCATTGCACCCCGACCGCGACAGAATCGCCGAGACATGATTGCGGAACGATACCACTTCTTCCGCTGACGCAGGGGTGAGCAAAATCAGGTTGATGATCAGAGTCGAAACTGTTACAGGCACACTCACACGCATGGCAGGCTCATCCGAGGCGTGAATCCGGCAGGAGTGACAATCATCTATCGTCCACGGATTCCGCGACAGAGCAAGGAGAAAATGGGCACAACTGCCTCCGTCGCTTCCGCTTGACCACTCCGAACCATCATCTTAGAATCGCCGCGCTGGATCAAACGGCTACAAACTCCGATCCTCCCCCAGACGGATCATCCGTCACAAAAAAGGGCATCGGTGGGTCAAAATCAATAACGAAACTCGAACCGCGGCTCCATTTGGTCCGTGGTGAAATGCCCCGTGCGGGTCGAACCGTTGGTGATGGTGCCGTCGGTGCGTATGATGGATTGCAGGACAACGTGTCACCCGCTCGTGGAGGTGGACGAATTATCCAGGAAGAAATGACCGAATTTTTTCGGACCATTCTTCCCTCAATTATCTTGTCGAGTCCGTTGGACCTCCCACACCGGGGATGAAGACGAACTCTCCAGAACGTCGGAGAAGGTATCGATGTACGAGCGCTTTACCGACCGTGCTCGCAAAGTGATGCAGTTGGCCAACCAGGAAGCCCAACGGTTCAACCACGAGTACATCGGGACCGAACACGTCCTGCTCGGGTTGGTCAAAGAAGGCTCCGGCGTGGCGGCAAACGTCCTGAAAAACCTGGATGTGGATCTCCGTAAGATCCGCATCGAAGTGGAACGGATTGTCCAACCAGGTGCCGGCGGCGATCAGGTTGTGATGGGGCGACTCCCCCATACACCCCGTGCCAAAAAAGTCATCGAGTATTCCATTGAGGAAGCCCGCAACCTCAATCATAACTACGTCGGCACCGAACACCTTCTGCTCGGACTCTTACGCGAACAAGAAGGCGTAGCCGCCCAGGTTCTGATGAATCTGGGGCTCAAATTGGAAGATGTCCGTGAGGAAGTGCTGAACTTACTAGGGCACAATCCCATGCCGAACGAAAACGAATCGGAACGCGGTTCGGGGAGCAGCAGCGGCGAACGATCGTCTGGCCGGCAGAAAAGCAAAACGCCCGCCCTCGATAGTTTCGGCCGCGACCTCACCGAACTGGCTCGGACAGGTAAGCTCGACCCCGTGATCGGCCGAGCCAACGAAATCGAACGGGTCATTCAGGTTCTGTCCCGTCGGACCAAAAACAACCCCGTCCTCCTCGGCGAAGCCGGAGTTGGGAAGACCGCCATTGTCGAAGGACTCGCACAATTGATCGTCGATGCGAGCGTCCCCGAACTGCTCCGCGATAAACGACTCGTGGTCCTGGATCTGGCGATGATGGTCGCCGGCACCAAGTACCGCGGTCAGTTTGAAGAACGGATCAAGGCGGTCATGAATGAGGTCCGTCGGGCCAAAAATACGATTCTGTTTATCGACGAGTTGCACACACTCGTCGGAGCCGGTGGCGCGGAAGGGGCCATCGATGCCAGCAACGTGCTCAAACCCGCTCTCGCCCGCGGTGAGATCCAGTGCATCGGTGCCACCACACTCGACGAGTACCGCAAGTACATCGAGAAGGATGCCGCCCTGGCTCGCCGGTTCCAGGAGGTGATTGTCAACCCACCGAACAAGGACGAAGCGGTCGAGATTTTGAAAGGGCTCCGCGATCGGTACGAAGCGCACCACCGCGTGCAAATCACCGATGATGCGCTCCGCTCCGCCGTCGATCTCTCCGAACGCTACATTTCGGGACGCTGCCTGCCCGATAAAGCAATCGACGTGATCGACGAATCCGGCGCCCGGATTCGCCTCAAGGCCATGACCCGGCCACCCGATCTCAAGGACATCGACGAGCAGATTGAGAAGCTCAATCATGAGAAGGAAGCGGCTGTTGCGGAGCAAGACTTCGAGAAAGCCGCCTCACTCCGCGATCAGGCCGACAAGCTCAAAAAGAAGAAAGACCAAGTCACGAAAGAGTGGCGCGAAAAGGCCAAGGAAACCGATGGGGTCGTTGACGAGGAAGTCGTCCGCGAAGTCGTCTCCAAAATGACCGGGGTGCCGCTCGTCAAAGTGGGCGAGGATGAAACACGCCGACTCCTGGCGATGGAAGATGAACTGCACAAGACCGTCATCAGTCAGCACGAAGCGATCAAGGCCATCGCCAAGGCTGTCCGCAAGAGCCGCGCTGGGTTGAAAGACCCGAAACGACCGATCGGTTCGTTCATCTTTGCCGGACCCACCGGGGTCGGGAAGACGTTACTCGCCAAGGCCATCGCAAAATTCCAGTTCGGCGATGAGAACGCCATCGTCCAACTGGACATGAGCGAGTACATGGAGAAGCACAACGTCTCCCGCCTCACCGGTGCCCCGCCGGGCTACATCGGCTATGAGGAAGGCGGCCAACTGACCGAGAAAATCCGCCGGAAGCCGTATTCGGTCGTCCTGCTGGACGAAATCGAAAAAGCGCACCCGGATGTCTGGAACATTCTACTCCAGATCATGGAAGAAGGCAAACTGACCGATAACGTGGGTCGGGTGATCGACTTCAAAAACACGATCGTCATCATGACCACGAATATCGGGGCTGAGATGATCGTACAATCGGACGACCTGACGAGCCCGTTCCGCGTCGGCTTGAAGCAGAACGCCGATTTGAACTACGCGGAAATGCAGAAAAAACTGAAAGGCCGGATGGAGAAGGAGTTCCGCCCCGAGTTCTTGAACCGTCTCGATGAAATCATCGTCTTCCGCCAACTGACCAAGGAAGACCTGAAACAGATCGTCGACATGGAACTGAGCAAAGTCGGCAAACGGCTCGCCGAAAAGGATCTCCACCTCGTCGTCACCGACGACGCGAAAGACTTCCTCATCGAGAAAGGTTCGAGTACCGAGTACGGGGCTCGCCCGCTCCGCCGAGCGGTTGAACAGTACCTCGAAGACTCCATGTCGGAGGCACTGCTCCGCGGTGCGTTCATCGGCAAGGACACCATTACCGTGAAAGTGGTGGAAGTGGACGGCGACCGTAAACTCGGTTTCGATACCACCGAAGTCATCAAAGAAGTGGTGCCCGTGGCCGAAGAAGCGAAGTAACCCACAGGGTCTGAAACACAAACCCGATGAGGGGTGTCTCAGACCCTGCGTTTGTCGGAAAACCGGGGGCGATAGTTCCCGGTTGATTTTTTTCATCTCAAAATCAGGTTACCCCATCAGGGCCATGCCAGACACTTTGACGATAATCTAAAATATATCCCATTCACGGTCAATCGACTCATCTTTCATGTTGTCAAACCACGCGATGGCCTGCGATGTAAACTTGTTGGATCTGCAATTCCTCATCTAACACCAGAAAATCCGCTCGTTTCCCCACTTCCAGGCTGCCGTATTCCCGATCGATTCCCAAAATGCGAGCCGGTGTCAGGCTCGCCATGCGGATAACGTCAGGAATGGATGCACCCGTAAGTTGCCGGAACGTGCGCACACAATGATCCATTCCCATGACACCCGATGCCAATGATTGACCATCCAGCATCAAGCCAACATGATCGGATCGAAGCACACGCTCCCCATCACCAACGCATCCGAACCAATATTCGCCATCCGGCATATCGACGGCCCGCATGGCATCCGTGACCAGGGCGAGGCGATCTGGTCCTTTCAATTTGTACGCCAACCGCAGCAAATCCGCCGAGAGGTGTTTCCCATCGGCGATGACTTCCGTAGTCAAATCATCAAACAATAAAGTCGCCTCCAACACTCCGCCTCGCATGGGATAGGCTTGTTTCTGGCGAAGTCGGGCGCGATCCGACATGGCACAAAAGAGATGATCCACATGTCGTACACCCCATTTAATCGCGGTTTCCATTTGCGATAACGTGGCGTAACTATGTCCCACGGTACACAACACCCCCCGTTCGCGTGCCGCCCGCACAAGAGCGTCCGCCCCTGCGAATTCTGGAGCCGTGGTGAGAGTGACTAGGCCAGATCCCGCGTAGGACAACAGTTGCGCATCACGATCAGGCCGTGGTGTCAAAAAATCTTTTGCGGGATGGCACCCTTTGGCTTCCGGGGCAAAATATGGTCCATAGAGATGTCCACCGAGGATTTGCGCGCCGCCTGTCTCTGTCCCAGAAAGTTGTTGGCACAGTTCCAGAAAACGAATGTATTGATCGTATCGTGCAACCGTACTGGTCGGTGTCAGTGCGACTGTCCCATGTCGGACATGACAACGGCAAACTTGGAGAAAGGCCTCGGGGGTCAGGTCCATAAAATCCGAACCATCCCCGCCATGAACATGTAGGTCAATATAGCCTGGTGCCAGGATATGACCGTTGAGATCGATCATATGGGGTTGTGAGAGTGTACTGGGTTCCACAAATCGCCCCGCGGCCACGCCGATCCGGCCACCCACCATAACCCGATCTGGGAGTATGAGTTTCGCATTATAATAAAGTGATGATGGCATTGGCCGATTGCTCCGAATAGGGCGGATACGCCAGGATGGGATGCCCAAATTTCGGCACAGATGCCGGGCAAGGCTCCCATTTCTGAACACAGAGGGGAATAATAACGAGTAGGAAAAACGTGAGGGCTTGTCGATGGCACGGCGAAATTTAGCGGGGTTGCGGGTGTTGGTGACGGGGGCATCACAGGGGATTGGCCGGGCACTGGTCCAGTTGGCCGCACAGCGTGGGGCCAAAGTCGTGGCCGTGGCCCGATCCGCGGACCTGCTGGAAGAAGTGGTCCATGCGGTTCGAGCCACGGGGGGGACAATTGAGCCTGTGATTGCGGACATCACCCATTCCGAGGACCGCGCTCGCATGGTGGCCGTGGCCAAGGAGAAGTTCGGTGGTTTGGATGTCCTCATCAACAACGCGGGCATCGGGGCGACGGGACATTTCATGGACTCAGACCCACAGGTTTTGAGGACCATTTTTGAGACAAATTACTTCGCACTCGTGGAGGTAACACGCGCATTTTTGCCGATGCTGAAATCCGGGACCACGCCCGCCATCGTGAATGTCTCATCCGTAGTGGGACGTCGAGCGTTACCGGCTCGGTCGCTCTACTCATCCAGCAAGTTCGCGGTGCAAGGATTTTCTGAAGCGATCCGGGCCGAGTTGGCCAAAGATGGGATTGATGTGATTATTGTGAACCCTGGCTTAACACAGACGAATTTCAGCAAGAATATGCTGGAACAAAAAGCCAAATTGCAACTCGATCACATGCGAGGGATGACCAGTGAGCAAGTTGCCGAAGCCACACTTCGGGCAATCGAAAAAGGACGTGCTGAGGTTACCTTGACACTGAATGGTAAGTTGTTGCTCTTGGTGTCCCGGTTGTTCCCATGGTTCGTGGATTGGAAGGCCAAGAAGACTGTGCGTGGTCTTTTTGCCGAGGAAATCGCAACTCGGGAACAACAGCGCCAAGATCGCGCTGCTGCACCCGTGGCGTAACCAGCAACTGTTACTGCCCCTGAAAATCCTTCGCAAATGCCTGGGCGTTCAAATTCGCCCCGGTTGCATGCTTGGTCAAATCATTCCAACTGAGTTTGCGGCCGGGTTCAAAAACCTTCGTCTTCATGAATTCCCCCACACGATTATCACCGATGTAGAGTATGGATTGCGGGTTGGCATGATTATAAACATCACGGGCAATCGCATGGTGAACTTGCGACGCGAATAATTGACCCATCATATAGTTGTGATAATAGACCGGCGCACTACAGATGTGAATTTTGCTAGCATAATCCGGCGCATTTCGGCCCTCGGGGCGTTTGAGCAATTGATATTTCTCGACCAAATCCCACCATAGAGTATTCAAATCCCGTTCGGGATTCTCATACATGCCCTTCTCAAATCGGAGCATCACTTGGCACCAGCGTGAGAAGATCAAGAGCTGATTGCGTTGAATTTTTCGGGCCGCCGCTTCAAATTTCTCCGGTTGGGCAACCGTCACACCCATTTTTTCCAACCATGCGCGATTCTTACTGAACCGCTCGAATTGCATAGCAACACCTTCTGTCGTCAAAATGTGAGCCGCATCACGTAGAATGTATGGGATAGATTGTGGGATGTTCTTGCTACTGTAGACCGAGTGCCCTAATTCATGCAACAGGGTTCCCATCCAATATTCATTGGGAACAATGTTGGCTAACACTCGCACATCCCCTTCACGGTCGATGTCAGTACAGAATGCATGAGGTGATTTGCCGGCTTTTTCATATAGGTCACTTCGAGCGATCACATCATCGACAGGTAATCCGATACTGCGATAGAAATCGGCGCACAATTTCAGATGATCGGCTTTGCGGTAAGGGGCATCAAGGTCCGCATCAAAGACCGCGGGCGACTCTTGAAAAAACGGATCATGATAGTGCCACGGTCGCAGTTCTTCCACACGAATCCCATAGTTCTTCGCCAGGATTCCATCAATTTCGACTTTGGCGATACGGAAGGGTTCGCGGGTAAGGGTGTCGAGTTCATCAAACAATTGAATGAGATCATCGCCGTTCTGTTCATTGAGTGTGAGCATCATACTATGATAATTTTTGAATCCGAGTTGCTTGGCAGCGGTGTTTCGCAATCGCACCAGTTCTCGGAGGTCCGTCTCGACATTTTTGCCGACAACCTTGCTGGCCTCCCAGGCTTTTTGACGTTGGTGAGAATCTGTCGATGATTTGAGAATCTTGCGCACTTCACTATCGTTCAATTCTTTGCCGTCAACAGACGGACGAAAGACATTGAATTTCTGCTCAACCGCGTTCGCTTTCGCGGTGATTTTCTTCAACAATTCTGGATCCACTTGCTTTTCAAGATACAACAGGTAGAGGACATCAATGGCTCGGGCGGTCACCGGGTCATCAATCTTCTTCTGGGTGTTTGCGTCCTTGAGTTTCTTGAGTTCCGCAAATGTCGCTTTGTCCGCAAGAGCCGCATCAATACGGTTTTGAGCGGCTTCTTTACGTTGAAAATCCTCGTCCTTGCCGGTCGTATTTGCGTCCCACCAGGCTTTCCCCGCTGCTATATCAAGTGGTCGCATTTTTTTCTCGTGCGCGGCAATGAATGCCTTGGCTTGAGATGTCGTTTCCGTATCCGCAATCGCAACAGGATTTGGGACGGCCCATCCAGCCATCATGAGTCCTCCGATCAAAAGAGATCGCAGCATCGAATCTTCCTTTCATTGAGGGGTCAGGTTGAATACACCCAACGTCCCAGGAAACGGGCCGGAATTAACAGTAGGAGAATACTCAACCCCGGCCAACCGATGAATGCGGTAGCCAGTACCGCATCCAACGCAACGAGTCCCAGGATACAGCGTTTCACAGCGACTTGCACACTTTTGGGGTCACGGCGGCGAATGGCTGAGGCGATGGGAATGCCAATGCGAAAACCAAAAAGGACAAGTAAATAGAGGAATAGCCACGCCGTTTTCCCCAGCGGGAGGTGAACAGGCAAGATCACGGCTAGCATCAGTGACAATGCCATGACACTCGATGCCAGAAGCAAGTGGATGCGGTTGCTATCGACTTCTTCTGTCCGGGCGAACCAGGTCACACCAACAATGTACAAGCCGACAACGCTAGCTAGGTGGACATAAAGGGGATCGGCCAAGATGGGGACACCGCCAACGGACATGCCCAATAGGACATTGAGAAAGCGGCAAAATCCCATACACACGGGGCCAACGGGGGTCCACTTGAAATAGACATCGTAAAGGAGGATGCTCAACGATAGGGACAGTGCAATACTCAGGGAATGGGGTTGCCCTCCCGGCGGTGCCGTGTGTCCGAAATCGCTCGTGAACTCTTGGGATAGAGAGGACAAGGTCAGTCCCAAAGCCATGAACGCAACACCCAGAGCCACGGCATGGCGAAGGCGGACTCGTCCAGAAGGAATGGGACGAAAGGATTGTGTTTTGGCATCCTCGTGGCGGTCAAATATATCATTCCAAATCATGCCGGATAGATAGAGACACCCGGATGACAACATGATGATGAGCCAGGCATTCGTGTTGTGAATGATCGCTCCGGTCACGACTCCGGCCATGCCGATGTCCGCGAAAGCCGTGAATACATTGGGTAGACGCAGGAGTTGGGCGTAGGCCAACAATTGGGGATAACGTGGCATCAGGGGAAATCCCAGAGCACCCACCCGACGCACCGCTGGCTGTTGGCGTATTTCCGTCGGGGAGATTGGGGCATCAGTTTATGGAAACGCAATGTCTCAACGCACACGCCATCGTTTCAATTGGTCCTCGTCCAATTCGACCCCTAACCCAGGGCCGGTGGGGACACGGGCATACGGTGGTCCCAGGTCTAGAGGATTGGTGATGAGGTCACCTTCATGATAAAGAGGGCCGATCGTGTCCGCTGGGAAAGTGTCGCTGTCAATTTCCGGGAATGCCGCTGCGACGTGCAGCATCGCGGCCGTTCCGACACCGAGTTCCAGGTTGCTCCCAATCGCACAACGCAAACCGGCGGCACGAGCAACGGCCACGATTTCGCCGGTGGCCTGGATGCCGCCATGTTTGCCCGGATACAGACTCAAAATGTCCGCAGCGCGATGAGATGCGACTTGCCAAGCATCCGTCAAAGTGAAGACACTCTCGTCGGCCATAATGGGACAGGGGGCATCGCGGCGGACATCGGCCAGAGCCTCGGGGTCGCCGGGCATAATGGGTTGTTCTGCCAGTAAGAGGTTGATGTCCCGGAGTTGATGGAGACAGTATCGCGCCTGAGAGACGGTCCAGCCGGTATTGGAATCAATGGTGATCGGCATGTCCGGCCCGGCGAACTTACGGACGGCTCGGACGCGCGTAATGTCCCCTTCTGGTCCCAGGCCAGTTTTGACTTTGAGACATGTGACCCCTTGATTCAAAAATCGCTCGGCCATCGCCAGGACAGGGGGGATTTCGGTAGCCCAAAGCACTAATTTGATCCGAATCTGGTCCCGGACTTTGCCGCCAAGCAGTTGATAGACAGGTAATCCGACTGCTTTGCCTGCGATGTCCCAACAGGCCATTTCAATCGCGGCTTTCGTGAACGGATTGACCTTGGCCTTAAAATCCATCGCCCGTCGAACCGCGGTGATGTCTCGTGGGTCCAATCCGACCACGACGGGTTCGAGATAGTGCTGAATCAGGGCCATTGCTCCGCCCTGGGTTTCACCGGACCAGAGCGCGGAAATCGTGGCCTCACCCAGGCCGACAATGCCCTCATCGGTATGGACACGGACAATCACGAACGGCGAGGTGACATGCTCTCCGTGGGCCGTTTTGGCGGTGAGTCCCTTTTTCAATGGGACATCCACGGGAATCGGTTCTACATGTGTGATCTTCATGGCTACTCCTGGTATCGGCGGAGGACGTTGGCCGTGATGCGAGACACCTGATGGTCAACCGGAAGCGATAGGACATAATTGATCGACCCAACCGAGAAGACGCTACCACCGGAGGGCGTGTCATACTGCACGATTTCGGCTCCGCCGTTGTCTGGGTTCAAGCCGCGGGCGAGCAGATGCATTCCCGGTGGGGACGATTTCGAGCATTTGTCTGTCTCGTGCCCGGAGGCACCGCCGGGGCATCTTCGGTGAAGAGACAATGTCCCAAATTGTTCACCAGGTCGTAAGCCGGTCCCCGCAAATGCCCAGTGGTCCGCCTTGAGGACTTGGTACGGTGCCCCGGTCATGGCTCCGGCAGGGGTGAATACGATACCGAGTAGATGCGCTTCGGATTCGTGACGCATCGCGAATCGACTTTCCTGGCCGTGCATGCCTTGTGGCCACAATGAAGAGATGGTCCCATTGTGGCAGGTCATGGATGTCCCATCCGCGGAGAGTTCGACTTCACAGTTCAGGCCGTTGCCGCCGAGGTAGACGAGTTTCCCACTGTTTTGGGACACCCACGTTTTCACGCGGTCGTACATTCTCCGTGTCCAATATTCCGGGTGAACGGACAGGATTAACACCTTGTAAGCATCGAGATTCAGTGTCCCATCATCTAACTGATTCTCGGCATAATAGTCGTATCCAAAACCTTCTCGCTCCATCCAGGCCAGTAGGCGCCACTCGGCCGGTGCGAGGTGACAGGCTTGACGGCCTTCGACAGGATCGGTCCAGGTTTCGTCGAATGCGACATGGCAAAACGGTTCGGGGCGATCAAAGGACAATGGGGGGTACGATGTCCCACCCCAGGTCTGGTGATCGGCACGTTGGTAGCGTTTGTGTTCACTGCGGGCGTGGACTGTTGGGGTGGGCGGCAGACCGTCCGCGTGGAGGTAATTGCTGCGTCCACCAAAATTGTTGTACGCATTCCAGGTCATATTCGAGGCCAGTACCGCGATGCGCGCGGTGGGCTGGGCTGGGGCGACGATCCAGGGGAATGAGAACTGCTGTCCCGAATGGGTCCGGGCGCGGAAATAGTACAACCCGGAACGACATGGGGCCGTCACGAATTGGCGATGTGTGTCACTGACATAGCCGACGCTGTTCCAGAGGGTGCCGGTTTGGGTGTAGTCGCCATCGGGGGTGATTTGAGCCGTTGCTCGCGGGGCATGTTCATCGTGCCAACCGAGTTCCGCGATGCGCTCGGGTGCAAGGCCGTATCGCCAGAGTTCCAGTTGGTAGGCTTCCGGTGAGTGGACGCGGAACTCGGACTGCTCCCCTGAACGGACCCATTTCGGCCAAGCGTACCCCATTAGCCGATCGGACAGTAAACGAAATTGAATCGGCGAATCACCCGGTTGCACGGTGATGGTGGAGCGTTTGGGACCAAAACCGGGCTTTTGCAGGATGACCGTGTATGTCCCAGATTTTAGGTCCGCATACACGGTTCCGCTGGCGCGGGAGCGTGTCTCATGGGATGTCCCATCTTGTGCGATGAATTCCAAGAGGACATCGGGGATTGCCGAGTAGAGTTCATCACTCACATATCCGATGAGCATCGGTTTCTCCCCGGCGAGTCGCGTTGTTGGATGATGTCCTGTTGATCTGTTCGGCGCGGGTGGGAACGAGTCGTGTCTCAAATGTGGGTTTATGGAACACGCCCCTTCAGCATCTCTTATTGCAAGTAGCCCTTGGCCTGCATCAGTGCGACGATGCGATCCACGCATTCTTCAATGTTGAGATGATCCGTTTCCAGCACCAAGTCTGGGTTGGTCGGTGTCTCAAACGCGGCGGATACACCGGGCATCTGGGCAATTTTGCCCTCATCGGCCAAGCGGTAGGCACCACTTTGGTCACGGGCACGGAGGACTTCCATCGGGGCGGTGCAAAAGACTTCGAGGACGTGATCCCGCCCGATCAGAGTTTTGACCTTTTCCCGGATGGCCTCATGCGGTGCCACGAATGCGCCGATGGTGATGATGCCAGCGTCGTTCATCAGTTTGGCGACTTCGGCGGAGCGTCGCAAATTCTCGGAGCGTTCATCCGCGGTGAAGCCCAGGTCGCGGTTGAGTCCTTGTCTCATGTTCTGGCCGTACAGGACTGTGACGGCGTGTCCCGCGTCCCAGAGTCGCCGTTCCAGGGCATAAGCGATCCGGCTTTTCCCGCAGCCGGTCAGTCCGACGAGTAAGATGGTCGCGGGAATTTGATGGAAGCGTTGTCCCCGTTCCGAGGCCGAGATTAGGCTTTCCCGTGGCTTGGGGCGCACGGCCGGTTCGGAAGTCCAACCATCGCCTAGGACACGTCCGGTGCCTGCTTCTAAAATCATTCCCGCGCCGACGGTATTGTTCGTCAGGCGATCGATCAGGATGAAAGCCCCCGTGGCCGGGTTGACTCGATAGGGGTCACAGGCCAGTGGGCGGGTGAGACTCAATTGGACATGCGCGACCTCGTTCAATTCGAGCCGGCCGATGTGGCGGTGTTCGAGCGTGTTGACATCGACACCGTAACGGAAGGCCGCAACTTCCGCTGTCACTTGCCGGGTTGCTTGTTTCAGCAAATAACTGCGACCGGGGACGAATGGCTGCTCGGCCATCCAGACGATCATGGCTTCGATTTCGCTGCTGATGTGTGGAGGACTTTCGGGTGTGACGAGCATGTCCCCACGGCTGACATCAATTTCATCGGTCAGCGTGACCGTTACGGCTTGGGGGGCGAAGGCTTCTTCGAGTTCACCATCATAGGTCACGATGGATTTGACGCGGCTGCGTTTGCCGGAAGGGAGGACCATGATTTCGTCCCCTTTGCGGATGATCCCCGATGCGACGGTCCCCGCGAAACCCCGGAAATCGAGGTTGGGACGTGTCACATATTGTACGGGAAATCGCATGTCCGCGAGGTTCCGGTCGCTGGCGATGTGGACCGTCTCCAGGTGGTCCAATAATTCGGGGCCATGATACCAGGGCATCGCCTCACTGCGGGACGCGACATTGTCCCCTTTGAGGGCCGAGATGGGGATGAAGGTGATGTCCTGCAAGGCCAGCTTGGCGACGAAGCCGGTGTAATCGTCCTTGATCTTTTCAAAGACCTCACGGGAATAACCCACGAGGTCCATTTTGTTGATGGCGACGACCACATGGCGGATGCCGAGTAGGGAGACAATGAAGGAATGGCGGCGGGTCTGGGTCATGACCCCATGACGAGCATCAATGAGGATGATCGCCAGTTGACAGGTCGATGCCCCGGTGGCCATGTTCCGGGTGTACTGTTCGTGGCCGGGTGTGTCAGCGATGATGAACTTACGGCGATCGGTCGAGAAATACCGATAGGCGACATCAATGGTGATCCCTTGTTCCCGTTCGGCTTTGAGTCCATCCGTGAGGAGGGCGAGGTCGATTTCTCCGGCTCCGGTTGTGCCCACTTTCTCGCTGTCGCGTTTCACGGCGGCGAGTTGATCTTCATAGATCATCTTGGTATCGTGCAAAAGGCGACCAATGAGGGTACTTTTCCCATCGTCGACGCTGCCGCAAGTGAGGAACCGGAGCAGTTCCTTTTTCTGATGGCGTGCGAGATAGGTATGTATGTCTTCGTGACTCAGGTCCACTACTTGCATAGTCTTCTGCCTTGTCGAAAATTCAGCCTGCCGCCACCGCCCGTTGGGGAGTGGGTATCCTCATGATTCTCAGTCTTGTTCTATCGGAAAATGTCCGAGATGCAGCGGGAGCCGTGCGCTTTTCCCGTCTGTGAAACGCCCCAACAGGAGGAATCGCGGCTAGAAACCGGGTGATTCCTCATGTTGGGGGTACTGACTACTGATTCCGTTGTGGGAATCTTATAGTTTTTTCAGCAGTTCCTTGGCCTTCGATTGTAGGGCGGTTCCGCTGAGTTTTTTGAGGGCGGGGAGTTCCTTCGCCAGAATGTTGCCTTTGGCGGGATCGGTTTTCCGTACTTCTTCAATCAGCAGATCAAAACCCTCGGCTTCGCTGGTGAGCGGGGAACCTGTGGCATACTGGCCCAGAATCGCCTTCACCTCGTCGAGTTTGGTCGATTGTTTGACTTCGATGGGGCGTTGAGTTGGTCCACGGCCACCGCAGCCCAGGCTGACGACCACGCAAAAGGTACTCAAGCACACCACCGGCAAAATCCGAGTCAACGAATGCGGCACGATTGACCTTTCCGTCAAAATGAGGCCAAACCGCGTTCCGGTGTTGCCACCGGAACGCGGCGGATCGGTGTTGGGAAGCGTTCCCGATTAAAATTCACCCAGTGGCATACCGTCTTTGCGGTGGCCGAGGCACTGGAAGGTGACAAGATTGATGCTATCGTTGAGAAAACGGACGGAACCATCGCCCATTGCGGCATTGACTCCGCCATCGTGGTAGCTGCGGGGTGGGATGATTCCGTAACCCCAGTCATGCGCACCGCCAGGGCAGCAGTTGCCGCCCGTGTTGGGGTGCTCCCAGTTTGGTGGGGCGGATGTATTCAGCAGCGATTGACTGTGAGCATACCAACCCCACAATGTCCCACCGTTCCCGCGGACACCGACGGGGGAAGCCGTACCGACCGCATTGAGTTGGGCCAGCGTCGGGAAGTTCGTATCTGTGATATTCGCGGTAAAAGTCGAATCGTTCACAAATTGCATGTCCTTCGGGTAGGTGGCTGGGCTGGAGTTGGAGCCGCTCCCCGAAATGATCTCGGATGCCAGGATGGTGTTCGAGAGTCCATCATTGATGTTCGCCATTCGGAGTTGATCGGTAACACTGATCATGCCGTTGAAGTTGGACCCGACCGCTGACCAAGCGGTACGGACAGAACTTCCCGAACTCCAGGCATAGTTCGTACCGGGGCCGCCCCAGGAAATTTGCGTGCGCGGTGGAGCTTGCTCCGCGGCGGGGCACAAGAACGTCGAGACGGGTTGATTCATCGGCCCGGTGAGGTTGGCACTCCAGGTGCCTTGCAAGTTGAATTGATTGAATAGGGCGGTTTGTTCAATGTACGGCAAGATCACATAATTCGCGCTGAAGTACTCCCATCCTTGCCAACCACCGGGATTAGCGGGGTCACGGTTGGTGTTTTTTGGAAACTTCATGTTCGCATCGTGGTAACTGTGCATCGCCAATGCCAGTTGCTTCAAGTTGTTCTGGCACTTACTCCGGGCTGCCGCGGATCGCACCTTCTGCACGGCGGGCAGCAACAGGCCGATCAACACCGCAATAATGGCGATGACGACCAGCAACTCAATCAATGTAAACGCATTTCGTCCCAACGGTTGATGAGAAGAGGGAGAGGGCATTTGTTGACTCGCGAGTATCACTAGGTGGGAAAGAGAGAACCGAGTCGGGGTTCTCATGATATTATATTTACTTTCGGCAAAGTGAAAATAGAGCGATGTTAATTCCTCGCACTTTGCCAAGATGATCGGAATGGTTCAGGCTCACCCATGAATGCGATCGACTCCCTTTTTCAACGGCTGCGCGGTGAACAACGCCCGGCGTTTATGCCCTTCCTGACGGCGGGCGACCCGGATTTGGCGTTCACGACCGCACTCCTTCCGGCCGTGGCCACCGCGGGTGCGGACATGGTGGAAGTCGGCTTCCCGTTCTCCGATCCGATCGCGGATGGCCCCGTGATTCAGGCTTCCTACACCCGTGCCCTGCGGCACGGCTTGACTCTCGATCAAATTTTTGCCGGGCTGGGGCAAGTCACCGCCACACCCGGTTGGACGATGCCGCTCGTGGCGATGGCCTCGTATTCGCTCATCTGGAAGAAAGGGCCAGATGCTTTCCTGGATGCGGCCCAGGCGGCGGGACTCAGTGGAGCCGTGGTCCCCGATTTACCCGCGGAAGAAGCGGATGCACTCGCCCAACGCTGTCGGGATCGGGATTTCAAGCTGATTCTGCTGGTGACACCGACGACCTCCCCCGCACGGGCGGAACGGATCGTCCGGGCCTGCTCCGGGTTCGTGTATGTCGTTAGCGTTGTCGGAATCACGGGGGAACGGGCTGCCGTGTCGGACACGGTTCGCGGTGTCGTCGATCGTCTGCGGCAATTGACGGATTTGCCATTGTGCGTTGGCTTTGGCGTGAGTCAACCGGAGCATGTGCGGGAGCTGAAGCCGATGGTCGATGGGATCATCGTCGGTAGCGCCCTGGTACGGAAACTGGAACGGGCCGCGGCGGAATCCGATCGGGATGCGGCATTGATGGATGTGACCAACGCCGTGCGGGATCTTTCCCAGGTGCTGCACGCACGATAGGAACCCCGATCAGAGCGTCTCTCAAACGGGGGGCGTGATAGGCGATACCGGGAGGCGGATGGTGAATTTCGTACCGCGTTTCGGTTCGCTCTGTACATGGATTTGGCCACCGTGAGCCCGAACGATCTTGCGCACGGTGGCCAGGCCCAGGCCGTGCCCATCCGATTTGGTGGTCACGAATGGTCGAAAAATCTTGGCTTGTAACTCCGCATCCATGCCGCAGCCTGTGTCGATGACATCCAAAACCACTTCACCGGGCACCTGGTCCGGTTCCTGGCCGAGTGTCCGGTTCGGAATGTGACGGGCTTGCAGCGTGAGCGTACCACCGTTTGGCATCGCATCTTCGGCATTCAACATCAGATTCAACAACGCTTTTTCAAACAGTTCCTGATCGAGTGGGACCAACGGTAAGTCCGGGGCGGAGTAGCAGTGGATGTCGATTCCCATAACGCGGGCCGTCGGGGCCAGGAAGTCGGCCAGTCGGGTCATGAGTTCCCCCAGAGCGGTCGGCGTGCTGGCGAGTTCGGTCATCCGCGCGTAACGCAGGAAGTCATTGGCGAGGTCACTGAGTCGCCGGCATTCTTCCGTGAGTCGGGCGATTCGGCCTGCGGCTTGCCGTTCACGGGGTGTCTCAGGGGATTCAAAATCCTCGCTGAGCAGTTGAAGGTTCAGCGAAAGTGTGTTGATGTGGTTTTTGATTTCGTGAATGAACCCGCCCGCGAGTTCGGCGAGTTCGATATAAGAGCGTTCATCGTCCATAGGTTACGGCCTTGGGCCTTACAGTTCGGGCATTTTTCCGGCCAGGATGTCTTTTTCCCATTCTTCCTGCAATGGCCAACGGACAGCACAGGTGCCGAAGTCGGCCATATATTGATAGCGGGTGAGCCGTTCAATGGCGGCTTGCAGAATCGCGGGGTCTTTGCGGAATGCGGGACCGTGGCTCGGAAGCAGATACGCGGCATCATCCGCGAGAATCCGTTCGAGCGATTGAATGTAATGGGGAATGCTGGATCCGTGGTGCGCATCAATCACGCCGACGCAACTATCCCGGTAGATGTTATCGCCGCTGAACAGCA
>JAIXLE010000102.1 GCA_026931725.1 Bacteroidales bacterium | reverse complement strand
ATCCGCCCCAAACAAGCGTCCGGCAGGTAAATTTTCACCTACCGGATGCCTAACAAACGTAAGACGAACGCCGTCCCTGGCGATTTCTGATCGTCTCACACCGTGTGGTTGGTGGAACAGACAGGTAAGCCTTACACGAGGTTCTGCACGCGGTTCCAGATTCCGCCCAACATGCCTTCCCGACCGTGGGTGGTCACTTGGTCCCAGCGACCGAACTCCACGGTGCCGAGTTGTTCACACAACGTCAGCACCCCTTCCAACTGCTGTTCCATCGAACCGCCGGACGTGCCGCGGATCAGGGCCACTTTGCGGGGGTAGCCGTACTCCAGAATCGCCTGGAAATCGAACAGTCCATCGGATTCCAGATTCTGTAACGCCTTCAGAGCAATGAAGTTACAGATGCCGTACCACAGTAGCGTGATGGCTCCCACGGCCATCCCGGCCAAAGCCAGGATTCCCGAGGAATCCGCCGTTTTCGCAAGACCGGCCGCAACAGCCATGCCAAGCAGGCACAGCAAATACACGGCGAACATCTGCACGGCCCAGGTGATAATCACCGGCACAATCACCGATGGCCGCACCCGCCGCCGCAACCGCACGGACAGGAACTCGGTACGATGGAACGGCAGAAACTGCCAGGCGGCCCCCATCAAATACAGGATCAGGCCGAGGTAAGCCCAAGAGAAGAGAACCGCCAGCAACGTACTGCCAAAGCTACGGAGCGTACTGGCGGGAAGCCCTTTTTGGATGCATCCACCAAAATACTTTCCCCGCACGAAGATCGCCGGGTGGTCGTCATCACGGCCCCCCTCGGATTGGAACATCGAACTGGAAAAGCGGTGCATCTGGTCGCCGAAGCGGCCAACCTGATCCAGCACTCGACCTGCCGTCGCCACACCATCCGCCACCACTTGAGCGGCTGCCTGGGTGGCATCGGTGCCGGATGTCGTGTTCGTGCCGGTTCCCGCGCGGGCGGTGGCTGCACCCGCAGTAGTCGGCGCGGGTGGGAGCAACCCCCGAATGCGACTGGCGGGCTTCCATTCTTCCATGCCGTCTTTCCACACCATGCTCTCCGGGCCAATTTTGCCCATCTGGGCCAGTTGTCGTAACTCCGCCACCGTTACGGGGCCATTCCGCTGATCATTGACCGCGTAATACCATTCGGCTTCGTTCGCCATGAGATTCCCTCACAACCCTGGGGGTACAAAAGATGGAGATCGTTCCCAGATAGACCACATCTGTATATGCGAGCATGCAAGAGAGAAAAGGCCATCATTCTTACATGATCTTCCGAGTGCCGATTTGCCGCGTTGTGATGCAGGAATTTCGGAAGAGTTGCCATTTTGTCAGGGGTGCCTAAACATATTGCGTCCCGCTGGTCGTTCGCACACCCCACACATTCGCGGAGGCTCTCCTATGTCCGTCATGCTCGTCGGTGAAGGTCTGGTCGGCGAAGGGAACGAAATCGCGCATATCGACCTGCTGATCGGTCCCAAAGACGGCCCGGTTGGCATGGCGTTCGCCAATGCTTTGGCCAATCAGTCGGCCGGTCACACGAGTTTGTTGGCGGTCGTCACGCCGAACCTCGTGTGTAAGCCTGCCACCGTGATGATTACCAAGGTCACGATTAAAGGGATGAAGCAAGCCGTGCAAATGTTCGGCCCCGCGCAGGCCGCTGTGGCCCGAGCCGTGGTGGATAGCGTCGCTGAAGGGGTGATTCCCAAAGACAAGGCCGATGAATGGGTCATCGTCTGCGGAGTCTTCATTCACCCCGCCGCCGCGGACGATGCCAAGATCTATCAGTACAACTACGAAGCGACCAAACTCTCCATCAAGAATGCGGTCGCGGGCACGCCGAAGATCGACGAGATCATCAGCAAGAAAGATTCCAAGCACCCGTTTAGCCCGAAGTAAACCACTTTGCGCCATGTGTGGGGACACTGCACATGGCGCGTTCACGTTCCACGTTCCTCACGTCCTATCTTGAACGGGAATCATGGACAAGCCGACCATACTTGTGCAACTGGATACGGACCCTCACCCCAGTACGTTCGATCGGGTCGTGGCCGTGGATGCGGGCGTGCAGCAGCTGTTCAGCTACGGAGGGGTCAAACCCGCTGATGTGATGCCGTTGGTACATGGGTGCATCTTCACGCGTGGCCCGAAGGAACTGCATCGTACCGCCCTCTTCATCGGTGGTTCCGATGTCGCGGCTGGGGAAACGCTGTTGGCGGAAGTCCAAAAACATCTACTCCCGGCGTACAAGTTGACCGTGTCCGTCATGCTCGATAGCAATGGCGCGAATACCACGGCGGCAGCGGCGGTGCGGGCGGCGAGTCGGCATCTCGATCTGAGTCAAACGTCAGCGCTGGTCCTGGGCGGCACTGGCCCGGTTGGTCAGCGGGTGGCTCGGTTGCTCGCTCGGCATGGCGGGCATGTCCGCATTGGCAGTCGCCAAAAGGACCGCGCCGAAGCGGTGTGCCGGGCGATTCGGGCCACGGTGCGTGGAGCCAACGTCGAGGCGGTAGGCACCGTCAGCAGTAGTGATGCCCCGGCCGCGCTGGAGGGACGGCAACTCGTCGTCACAGCGGGGGCACCCGGTGTTCTGCTACTTCCTCGGAAACACTGGACCGCCTGCACGGACTTGCAAGTCATGATCGACCTGAACGGTGTCCCACCCGCGGGAATCGAGGGGGTGGAACTCACCGATAAGGCCGTCAACCGTGAGGAAGTGATCGCCTACGGGGCACTCGGTGTCGGCAGCACTAAGATGAAGCTCCACAAAGCCGCGATTTTGGAACTGTTCGAGAAGAACACGGCCATTCTTGACATTGAGGAGATTTACGCGCTCGCTCAGCGTATCGCCTGAACTCCGTGAGGAGCCTTGTCTCAATGCGTGTGCCCATGATCATCGTGCCCATGATGATCGTGATGTTCGGCTTCGTGTGGGCTCACACCAGCCACCGTCAGATCCCCTTGATGGACACCTTTTAACCCCCGCAACTCGCTGGCAAGCTGTTGCAGTTTGCTCCCCTGACCCTTCAACACGATGACTTCCAAGCAGTGATCGTGATCCAAGTGGACATGGAGCGTGGCCGTGACCTTCTCGGCGTGCCGGTGTTGCAGTTCGAGCAATTTTTCGACCAACCCGGTCTTGTGATGATCGTAAACCAGGGTCAGCGTGGCGGTCAGTTCCTGGGCATCCACCTCCCAAGCATCCGTGGTCAGAGATTTTCTCAGCAGTTGCCGGATGGCTTCGCTCCGAGTGGCGAACCGTCCTTCTTCCACGAATTTGTCGAATGCGGCAAGCAAATCCGCTTCCAGCGACACCGAGAAACGAACGAGTTCGGACATCGGCGCTCTCCAGGAATGGGGGCGATGGCGTACCTCTCGTTATCGGAGGAATCACGGATGGGGTCAATTCCCGATTGGCCACTCTTGTCAGGTTCGGGTATTTTGGCGGATCGTGTGCCGGATCCGTGAGGGTTCTGTGCCTCATTCAGCGCATTCTCGCCCGGTTCGCGTCCAGTATGGGTAGACGAATCGCGTGCGGTTTCGCAGCATATTCCCCACTTACTTGTCCGTAATTGGGCGATCACCCACCGAGGGAACTGTCATGCAACAAACACTCCTGCTCTTGAAGCCTGATGCCGTCCAGCGCCGGCTGGTGGGTGAGATCATCAGCCGTTTGGAAAAGAAAGGGTTACGGTTGGCCGGTCTGAAACTCGTGCAGGCATCGACTACATTGGCTGCGAGCCACTATGCCGTGCATAAGGGGAAGCCATTTTACGACTCCCTGTTGCAGTTTCTGACCAGCGGGCCGACCGTGGCCATGGTATGGGAAGGCCGAGAAGCCGTGGCCGTTTGCCGGACACTGATGGGCATTACCGATGGAGCGAAAGCCCCGCCGGGCACCATCCGGGGCGATCTGGCGATCAGCGTACAAAACAACCTCGTTCACGGCAGCGACAGCCCCGAGAACGCGGCCGCGGAAATTGCCCTCTGGTTCCAACCGGGGGAACTGGTGTCGTGTTCCAACTGCGATGCCAACTGGGTGAACTGATTCTGCAAAAATGATTCGCCTGGAGGTTGTGCGGTCGTTATTGTGATGGGGAATCCGCGTTCGGCGTGGGTTTCCCTTCACTTAGCGAGGTTTGGCCATGCGCTCCACACAGGTCATCTGGGCAGCCGGGTTAGCACTTTTCGGAATCGGATTGGGCATCTCCGGCTTCCGCCCCACAACCAGCATCGCCCAGGGGAACGGGAACGCGGCCACGAACGGGCCGAAATACGCGATCGTGGAAACGGATGGCACGAATCTCTTAGTCGTTGACAACTCCACCAACAAGATGCATTTCTACACGATTGACCATGATAAGCAAGTCGGCGATGAACTGAAACTGCGGGGTACGCTGGACTTGAATCAAGTGGGCCAAAAAGTCATCAAACCTGTCGTATACAAGCATGAATAAATGCCGTGATCCCATTCCTTCGGGGAGGTGGATGATGACTCGCATTCCGCATATGAGTTTTTGGGTTGTATTCGGCATCTTGACGTGTAGTGTGGAATCTGCATCCGCGCAATACTACCGCTATGGCTACAACCCTTATACTGGCCGATCCTATACGGCTGGCGGCGGCTATAATGCGTTCACAGGTGGCTATCACGCCGGTGGCGCGTATTACAACCGCTACACTGGTGGTGCTGGCCGGGCAACGACGGGGTACAACGCTTTCACGGGGCGACAATACGAGCATCGATCGTACTACAACCCCATGACTGGCCGTGGCGTGTCCGCTTCCGCGTACCGTAATCCCTGGACAGGCCGCTATGGTTATCATTATCGGTATCGCCGATAATGAAGAAGAATTCGCGCTCCTGCCGAGCGCGAACCTTTTCTGAATGTGATCATACGTCTCATTATGAAGGAAATGGACGCGATGGCAGTTTCTTGAGCGCGAACGCCAACATCACCCATGTCCATCCCGTAAACAAGAGTTCAATTCCCACGAATGTCCCGATAACCCAAAAACTCGTACCCGGCCAGCCCGAGAGGATCATTCCCCCCATCAGCAGCGTAATGATACCGCTGAATAGCACATACCCCCACTGATGGAAACGCCCGGACACCGCCAGCCCAATGCGAATGGCACCGCCTACCAGGAACAGCATCGCTAGCACCAACGTAAGCATTTCCGCGGACTGCACGGGCCGAGTCGTTACGATCAGACCGAAAGCCAGATACAACACGCCACACAAGATATGCTGCAGTGTACCGGACCAGCCCCGTGCCCAGATGGCGCTGGCCAGTTCCGCCCCACCTGAAATCAGGGCCAGTAACCCAATGACGAAGATGCTGGCGAACGTGGCCAATACCGCCATCAGAATCGCAGCCGTTCCGACCAGCACTTGAATCACGCCCAGTGCCAGGAACCAACCCCAATGATCGCGGATGATTCCGAGTTCCGGCATCGGCAATCCGAGTGAACCCAACGGCGGCATCGCCTCCGGGGCCAATGCGTGTGGCGAGGAATCGTCCGGCATCGATCGAGAAGACATTGAGGCACCCCCGTGATGACACAACCGCGAATTGCGATCGTGCCACTATCATGGGCGAGGGAATCTCCCGTGGCAACCACCGGATGCATCATCTGTAAGTGTATCGGTGCGGAATCACTTATTTGGGGGTGCTTTTCAATTCCAGTGTTGGCAACTCCCCTCCCGTTGGCGGGACCGTGACCGCCAACCCGGATGTCGTGGGGTCCGCGTAGCGAGCCGGCAAAAGGTTTGGACCGATGCGTGCAAAATCATTCAGCGGGTCTTCCGCATTCAGAATCACGGCTACCTTGTAATTTCCGGGCGGTATGCCCACTTGATCATCCTGATACCGTGGTCGGACGACCCCATCGGAATCCGCAATCCCACTGGGGGCATGGGTCAACGGCGGCTCGAACCCTTCGCCCACAAATCGCACCACGGCCTGGGCGAGAGGCTTCCCATCAAGTGTGACTCGCGCCGTGACCGGGGCCAACGGCACTCCCCCACAACCGGCCAGCATCAGAACCAACGTGCAGAAAATCCCGTGTCGCAACATGGGCGTGATGGTCCTTTTTATTCTGAGAATGTTTCGCCATTGGCCCGTGTTGCCATGGCTCCCAAGGTCAACAATGCCGTGCTTTCCGGCAAAAATCGCACGGAGCCATCCAGGAAGCAGGTATTCGCGCCGCCACTGTGGAACGCGTAAAACAGGCCACCATATTCGTTTGTGGCGTTGATCTTCATCTGTCCCGCGTAAGCCGCTGTGGCGGTGGCCGCATTGTTGGCATTCCCGACTCCGCACCACAATTTCGGCTGGCCGAGCGCATAGGGGTTGTCGTTCGTAGCCCACGCCCCACCCTGGGCACGCGCACACCCGGCCGCGGATTTGTTCGCACTGGCTTTGGTCATCTTCCCATCACGCCAGATGTCCTCTCGCCCCCCGCATTCGCCGAACAGGATCGTGTTCGATGTCCCATCCGTGATCGCCACGATGGTCGTCCGTGTATCGGTGGTCGACAGGGCTGCTTCCAGCGCGCCGGGCTTGGCACTATCAAACGGCGGTGCGGTGGAACCCAACAGCACGGATCCGAACGTGGCATTCACACCTTCAACAACGAAATAATCCGTCGCGGCCCCCTTTTTGCGTGGCGCGGAATCATTTTTGTCCTGAAATCGCCGCGGGTTCGGAGCCGAGGGACATTGTAATGTGGGGATGAACAGCATAACCAAGCCCGTTTCCGCGACCGGGTCGCCAAGTGTCCACCAGTTCGCGGAGCGATCGTAGTTGCGAGCAATGGCATCCTGTTCGATGAACGGGAAAATGTCCAATGCCCAACTTTTCGCACCTTCCGTCGCGGTCGCCTGGCTTTCGACCCGCTTGGAATTGGGCAACTTCCCATTGTTGGTTTCGTAGTTATGAACCGCCAGGGCTAATTGTTTGAGATTATTCGTACACTTCGTCCGGGCCGCCGCCTCACGCACTTTCTGAACGGCAGGCAGCAGCAAGCCGATGAGAATGGCAATGATGGCGATAACCACCAACAATTCGATCAGCGTGAAAGCGAAACGACGACACACGGGAAATTCTCCTCAGATCCGATAATTGGGTGATACAAATTCAATCATCGTGGTCGGTGGGAATCCACGACACTAGCCGCAGAGCAAATCGCATACCTAATGAGACAACCGCCATTGTGACTGTATTATGAGTTTTAATAGATGTGTGGTGGCGATTCGATGCGCAGGTGTGGTCAGAAATTGGTCACATCTGCGGAGAGGACTTCAAAATTGAGAGCATATCAAATCGTGTTCAGCAAGAAATGAAATCCCCTCTCACCCAGCAGCGGGAATACCGAAAATGTTGAGTACAGATCCATGAATTACGGGAAGCCGAGATGGTTTCTTCGCATCCGATGCACGATGATGGCACAAAACAATCCCACTTTTCGGTGACACGATGAACGCAGCAGCCTTGCGGGCGAACGAGTTACGGAAACTCATCGCATATCACAACCACCTGTACTATACCGACGCGGCCCCCGAAATTTCGGATCGCGATTTCGACCACCTACTCCAGGAATTACGCCGAATCGAGAGCGACCACCCCGAACTGGCCACGCCGGATAGCCCGACACAGCGCGTCGGCGGTGCCCCCATCGACGGATTTCAAACGGTCCCCCACCGCATCCCGATGTTGAGTATCGACAACACCTACAACGCGGATGAACTCCGTGACTGGGATCGTTCCTTACGCAAGTTGCTCACACCCGGAGAACGAATCGACTATGCCGTCGAATTGAAAATTGATGGTGTCGCCATGTCGATCACCTACGTTAACGGTTTATTATCTGTTGGAGCCACCCGCGGTGATGGTGAACAGGGCGATGATGTGACCCATAATCTGCGGACCATGCCCGATGTCCCATTGCAGTTGAAAACCGACCAACCACCCCACCTGTTCGAGGTCCGAGGAGAAGTCTATTTGACACGGGCGGACCTCATCCGCATCAATCGCCTTCGCAGTGAACGGGGCGAGAAACCGTATGAGAATTGCCGCAACCTCACGGCGGGGTCGCTGAAATTGCTGGACCCCAAGCAATCGGCCGAGCGGCGTTTGCGGTTGTTCACCTACGCTCTCGGGGTGGTGGAGGATGTCCCCATCGTGTCTCATCGAGACAGCTTGGCCCTGATGGCGAAACTCGGATTCCCGGTCAACCCCCATACGGAATATCGGGACAGTATCGAAGGGGTCATCGAACACATTGCGACCTGGAATACGAGGCGGCACGATCTGCCTTACGACACCGATGGCATGGTCATCAAAGTGGACTCCTTTGCCCAGCGGGAGCAATTGGGGACCACGTCCAAGTTCCCCCGCTGGGCGCGTGCCTACAAGTTCGCGGCGGAACAGGCCGTCACGAAATTGGTCCGTGTGGAAGTCCAAGTGGGACGGACAGGCAAACTGACTCCCGTGGCCCATTTTGACCCTCCCGTCCGTCTGGCGGGGACCACCGTGAGCCGGGCTACCCTACATAACGCCGAGGAAATGACCCGCAAAGATATTCGCGTCGGCGATACGGTTGTGGTCGAAAAAGCGGGCGAAATCATTCCGCAAGTGGTCCGGGTGGAGACGGCCGCCCGGACAGGTGCGGAACAGATTTTTGACTTCCCATTGGCTTGTCCCATTTGTGGTGCCCCCACGCGGCGAGACGCGGGCAGCCCCTTTGTGGTCTGCACGGCCCCACGCGGGCAATGTGGCGGGCAAGTAAAACGGCAACTGCGGCAATTCGCCCGCCGAGAAGCCATGGACATCGAAGGACTCGGTGAAAAGCTCATTGATCAACTCGTGGATACGGGTTTGGTCCAGTCCATTACAGACATCTACCAACTGGACCGATCCAAACTCTTGTCCCTGGAACGCATGGGAGAGAAATCCGCACAGAACATTCTGGAAGGGGTCACTCAAAGCAAGGATCGCGGCCTGACCCGCCTTCTCGCTGGCATTAGCATACCGCACGTGGCCGAGAGTATGGCGGACATACTGGCCCAGGAATTTCTGACCATGGATGCCTTAGCCACGGCGGATGAGACACGATTGGGACAAGTCGAAGGTGTCGGACCAGAGCGCGCGAAGGCGATTCGTGAGTACTTTCAATCCGAAGCCATTGTGAACATGATCGCGGATTTGAAAGAAGCGGGACTCCGAATGACGGAAGAAAAACGGGACACATCCGCCAATGCGGCGGCGGTGGGCGGTGTCTCACTTCAGGGGAAGACCATCGTCGTGACCGGCAGTCTTCAGCGGTACGAACGCAATACGATTGAAAGTCTCATCAAGTCGCTCGGCGGCAAACCATCTGGGAGTGTGAGCAAGAAAACCGATTATCTCGTAGCCGGAGAGAAGGCCGGTAGCAAACTCGATAAAGCCCGTGAACTCGGAGTCACCGTACTCACAGAGGATGAATTCGATCAGTTGATTGGTAAACACCCGTGATGGGCACGCTGGTCAGATTCCCGCGAAACAGTAAACTACTTGCATTGATGGGTTTCGGTAGTGTGAGCATGTCCACTTTGGACGACGAGACGAAAGGGACAAAGCAGCTACCGAACGAAGAGGGAAGCCGGTGAAAATCCGGCGCAGGGCCGCTGCTGTAATCGGTATCGAGGACACAAACCCTGTTGCCATGTCTGACCGTGGCTGCAACAGAGAATGGGTCCAATACCGTAAGCCAGATGACCTACCCATCATGTCCAAAAATGTTCGATGCCACGATGCCTGGCGTTCGGACGGTGGCTGTTCTGCTGATCCTGAACATCTTCCGTCGGCCAATTGTGGCACACCACAGACAGTCCCTCACGACTGGAAAAAGTGCCTTGTGCCGATACCAATCAACCCACAATCTCCGTCTCGGGCCATGTCCCATTCGCTGTCCCCATCCTCTGGGGGGTCGGTTCGCCAAACCGTTTGCACCTTTTTGATCTTGTCTCTAATTTTGGGTGTCCTTTCTCTGGTCACACTGGCCTACGGCTCGGTACGACTAACTCTGTCTGAGGTCATACAAGGCACCTGCGGGGTCGCATCCGATCCGATTGTAAACACGATCATCCTGGAGTTACGACTTCCGCGTATGCTGCTCGCCATTGGTATCGGGGCGGGCCTGGGCGTGGCCGGTGCCGCGTATCAAGCCTTGTTTCGCAATCCGCTGGCTGATCCCTTTGTCGTCGGGGCATCCAGCGGCGCGGCGGCGGGGGCAACATTGGTTATCGTGATGGGCTGGGCAGGCGGGACAGCGGGAGTCGGTCCTGCCTCGGTCGGCGCGTTTTTTGGGGCGATCGGGTCTGTGTTGTTGGTCTATGCAATGGCCGCGATGAGTCGCCTTCCGGCCGTCACGCTGCTGTTGGCCGGTGCTGTGGTGAGTACCATGTTGGGGGCACTCGTCTGGTTGATGTTAGCGTTCGCGGATGCCCAGGTTCCCCGCATTGTCAGTTGGCTAATGGGTGGGCTGGCAGGACGCAGTTGGGACACGGTTGGGACGGCGTGCCCCCTCATCCTTCTGGCGGCGTGCTTTCTGGGTATCTTGGGGCGACCGCTGGACATTATCCGTTGTGGCGAGGACACGGCTCGCTCACTCGGTGTCCCAGTGGGACTCGTCCTGGTCCTTGTCCTCGGGGCGGCATCCTTGATCGTGGCCGCATCCGTGGCCGCGGGGGGGATTATTGGGTTCGTTGGCTTGGCGGCCCCGCATATCGCTCGCCCCGTGGTGGGGGCCGCTCATCGCCGACTTCTACCCGCCAGTGGACTCATCGGTGCCATACTCTTACTCGGGGCAGATGTCGTTGCCCGTACCATTGTTGCCCCGCTGGAACTCCCCATCGGCGTTGTGACCGCCTTGCTGGGCGGTCCTCTCTTTCTCGTGGTCCTACGGAAGCAGCCCTATGCCTCCTCGGGGGACTCGTAATGGAACTGGCGACGGAACATCTCACCTGTGGTTACACTTGCCGCCCCGTGCTAACGGGTATCACCGTATCGCTGCGCCCCGGTTCACTGACGGCGATTTTGGGACCAAACGGGGCCGGGAAAACGACCTTCCTAAAAACCCTAAGTCGACTGCTTCCCCCACTGGCGGGGCGAGTCACCTTGTCCCAAAGTGATACCGCTCTTTGGTCCACGCGCCGACTGGCCCGGAATATCTGTTATCTCCCGCAAATCGTGTCCCCGGATTGGCCATTTACGGTTCGAGAATTCATTAGCCTGTCCCGTGCCCCCCATCGGGGTTGGTGGCGACCACTGAATGCCCATGACCAGGAAATCGTCGATGAAGCCGTGCGGCAGTTGGCTCTGAGTCATCTCGAACACAAGCCCGTAACCAACCTTTCTGGCGGAGAATGGCAACGGGTGCGGCTCGCCCAATCTCTGGCCCAGCAATCCCCTTGGTTGCTTTTAGATGAACCCAATGCCCACCTGGACCCACGGGCAACTTATGAACTTTTGGTGGCCATTCGGGCACTCATTCAGGATCGCGGGCTGGGTGTGGTCATGAGTCTGCATGATCTGAATCTCGTTGGCCCCTGGGCCGATCGTGTCTTGCTATTTGGCCAGGGGCGACTCCTCGCGGATGGGACACCGGGAGATGTCCTTGTCCCCGATTTATTGGAAGCCGCGTATGACCTCAGATTGGGCGTGATCCCGCATCCGCTCACGGCCTCGCCCATCGTTACGATCACACCATAATTGTTCTTCCCCGAATTCCTCGCGCAGGGATTGATGATGTTTCCTCGATTGGTTCTACTGGCTAGCCTGGGCATATTCGGATGTGGGATGCCTCCGGCAAACCGCCCCACGAGCACGGAAGCCAGCACGAAAGCTGGGCCATACCCTCTGACCATTACGGATGGTCTGGGCCATCGCATAACCGTGTCCCACAAGCCGGAACGAATTGTCTCTTTGTCGCCGACCCACACGGAGACACTTTTTGCCTTGGGGGTGGGGCCGAAAATTGTCGCGGTGACGACAGTGGACAGCTACCCACCCGAAGTGGCTCATCTCCCGAAAGCCGGTGGCTTCGCGCCGAATACCATCAGCGCGGAAACGATTCTCGGCGTTCGGCCCGATGTCGTCTTTATCGCCGGGTTGATCCAGGAACCGCTTGTCGCCTCCCTGTCCCAGGTGGGACTTACTGTAATCGCGCATGAACCCCGTGACTTTGAAGAAGCGGCTCTGATGTTCGAGCAAGTGGGGGACATCGTGGGTGTCCCTGAAGCGGGGCGGCGTTTGGCCACGGACTTCCGGGCGCGTGTCGATGCGGTACGTTCTCGGACCCAGCGTGTCCCCGAGTCCCAACGGCCCCGTGTTTTTTATGCCCTTTGGGATGACCCCTTGCAGACGACATCCTCGGCCACATTTGTTGGTCGTATGATTGCCACGGCTGGTGGGGTCAACATTTTTGCCGATAGCCCCCAGCATTATCCCCGCATCAGCGACGAGACGGTTCTCGATCGGAAACCGGACCTGATCATCTCACCCGATCACGGCAATGTCGGACTGCCGGGAAGGCTCGCCCAGCGACCGGGTTGGTCCCATTTGGTCGCGGTCAAAAATGGCCAGGTCTTTACCGTGCCCGAAGATCTGGTGAATCGCTCAGGACCACGACTTGTGGATGGACTGGAGCGGATCGAACGCATCATTCGGGATCACCAATCGAATGATCGTCGATAGGCGATGAGGTGTACGCGATATGAGACTGCCTTGACGGTTGAGCGGCCCTGCGTTCAAAATGCGGCCTGTTGGCGTATCCCCGCCTGTGTCGCATGGGTATTGTATGCGGTTCCACAATATTCAACTGTTGCGAATTGTTGCCGCGGTGGCGGTGGTGTTGGTCCATCTCGCCTACTATGCGGAACAACGGTTCCCCGTATCCGTGCCCTTGGTCCAATGGCTCCAGGTGGGAACCTGGGGGCGGTTCCCCGTGCCGTTGTTCTTCGCGGTGTCCGGGTTCGTCCTCACGCACGCGGCTCAGTCCGTGGGTACACGATCGTTCCTCTTGGCACGGGCGATTCGGTTGTATCCTGGGTTCTGGATGACCAGCCTTGTTGTTCTGCTGGGGTTGCATCTCACGCACACGACAGCGGGGTTATCGTGGACGACGCAAATTCAGCACCTGGGTTGGACGCTCCGTCCGCATGAGTCGGGTCAAGTTTTGTATGTTCTGGGGATTGAATGGTCGCTGGTTTATGAATTGATGTTGTCCGTTTGGCTCGCCCTGGCGGCGGGGGTGTTCGGGGCAAAACGGGGGTTGTCGATCGCGGCGGCAGTGTGGTTGCTGATTCTCGGCGTCCGCATCCTGTGGGTGCCGAACTACGGTATGGCTCGACCAGAAGAAATGCTGCCCACTTGGCAGACCGTGTTCCTTTCCGCGGCGAACGTGCCGTTCTTGTTGGGTGTGTTGGTCTATCCTGTGCGTGAACGCGGCCAACTGTACCGTGGTTCTGTCCTGGCGGGTGTGTGTGGTTATCTGCTGATCGTGCCGGGAATGATGCAATCCCTGGAGGGCCAGTGGTGTGCGTATGGGATCGCGTCCGCGGGCGTGGTCTGGTTGGCCGTGCAGTGGAGTCCGGTTTCGCCCACCAACGTGTTCGTCAAAGCCGGAGATTGGAGCTATGGCCTGTATCTTGTTCACGTTCCGTTGATTCAACTGAGTTTGGCCGTGTGGGTCGTACTATTGGGGTTCGATGATCCGACCATCGGAATCCTGGCTTCAGGGTGTGCCGCGATCGGAGTGGGTTTGTTTTGGGGAAAGATGGAATCGCGGTTGTACAGTCGATTGCGGGCCTGGACGCAGACGCACAATGAGAATCTGTTATGGTTTCTACGCAGAGTGGAACACGGATTGTGCCGACTGTATCGGAACGGTCGCCGGACAGGTCGGGCCGTTCGTGCTGTTTCTCTGATTGGCCCTCTGCTGGTGCGACGAAGCCCCGCCTCACTTTATAGAATGAGTAAGACGCGAAATCGCATGTGAGGGATTCCCGCCGTGAGAATTCTCGGCTAATCTGCACTTGCGCGCTGTGGGAATACTTTTCTCTCACGGTGGTTCGCCCGATCCATCCGACCTGTGACCGACGTTTGCCGGAGTTTGTGCGATGAGTGGACCCTCACAGACCGATAACCGGACGGCCCGCACGGTGACGGATCTCGAAATCAAAGATGCGCAACTGATCTTTACCGCTGTCTGGGAAGACCTCCTGGAGCGCCACGGCCGCGATAACCTCCGGTTCCCGCGTGAGTTTATCTGGCTCGGCGGGGCACCGGGTGCAGGAAAAGGCACCAACACCGCCTTCATCGCCGGGACACGCGACATTAGTGCGCCGCCCATCGTCATCAGCAGTCTCCTCACGACACCACAGGCCATTGCGTTGAAGAACGCGGGGGCGATGGTCGGCGATCGCGAAGTCATCGGGTTGCTGTTCGAGCAACTGTTAGATCCCGTGTACCTAGATGGTGTCATCATTGATGGGTTTCCCCGCACCCATGTGCAGGTCGAATGCCTCAAACTCTTTTATCATGCGATGCTGGAACTGCACAACACCTACCGCACAACACCTTTGGGGCGTTACTTCCGCAAACCAATGTTTCGGATCGCCCTCCTGTTTGTCAGTGAAGATGTGAGCGTGCGTCGCCAACTCAAACGCGGCCAGGAGATTCGAGAACTCAACCGCCTCGTGCGGGAATCCGGGAACGGGACACTCCAGGAAGAACGGGCAACGGACCTCGATATTGACCTGTGCCGCGGACGTTACCGGACTTTTAAGGAAACCACGTTCAACGCTCTGGAGTCGCTACGCAAAATCTTCCACTTTCATTTCATCGACGCGGAAGATGATTTGCCGGAAGTACAAGCGCGGATTCTGCAAGAATTCTCGTACCAGAGTTCGCTCGAATTAAACCTAGAAGTGTTTGATTTGATCCGCAGTATCCCCATCGCCAGCCAACTCGGTGTCCATGCCCGACAAGAACTGGTCGGGCGGCTGGAAGACTATGAGACGGATCATCGCGCCTTGTTTGTAGCCGTGATTCGACTCATCGAAGAGAAGATGATTCCGATCGTGAAAGCGCACGCCTTCACCGGCCACGCCCGCATCAATACGGAAGATGAACTGCTCGATAACCCACTGGCCCTGCGGATGATGATTGATGTGTTCTCGGAACGGGGCTTCCATGTCACGGTCGATATTCACCGCATGGAAACCCCGGTGCGGGTCAACCCGGAAACCTGGGAAATCATCTGCAAAACCAAGAAGGTGTTCCGCATCGAGATTCGGTTCACCCCCTCGGAAATCCGGCGGGGGCACTGATTCTGGGGCTATTTCCCCGCCCAGACTTGCAGGAGTTCGACCACGATTCGGACATTATCCTGCATTTCTTCGAGACACGCCCATTCCAAGGGGGAGTGCGGGTTGTGTTCTCCCGTGGAAAGGTTCGGAGTGGGCAAGCCCATTTCTGTCAATCGGCTACCATCGGTTCCGCCGCGAATGATGGCCTGACGAGGGGTGAGCCCCGCTCGCCGAATGGCTTCCAGGGCGTAGGGTACAGCCCGCGGTTCCTTCGTCATGCCATCCCGCATGTTGCGGTACTGAGCTTGCACGTCCACCGTTATCCGCGCTTCGGGGTACTCGTCCATCAGGTGCTGGGCAATGGTGCGGAGCCGTGCCGCCTGATCCACAAGGCGGGGGGTATCAAAGTCCCGCAGCAGGCAATGGATCTTCACTTCGGGGACACCGCCTTCGATCACATACGGATGGAGGAACCCTTCCCGCTCGGCGGTCGTTTCCGGGGTGAGGGTGCGTTTCGGCAGGCGTTCCAAAAACATACCCGCCAGACGCACGGCATTCACCATGCGTCCCTTGGCAATGGAAGGGTGAATGTTGACACCCGTGATGGTAATGGTGGCCTTGTCCGCGGAAAAAGTTTCGCCTTCGACTTCCCCCGCACCCGCGCCATCCAAGGTGTATGCGACATCGGCGGCTAACTCTTGCAGATCGACATGCAGCACACCCTTGCCGATTTCTTCATCACAGGTGAAGCAGACCCGCACCGGGCCGTGCGGGATCGACGGATTTTCGATCAGCGTTTGCACCGCCTGCATGATGACGGCCACACCGGCCTTGTCATCGGCTCCGAGCAGAGTCGTACCGTCCGTCGTAATGATCGTCTTGCCGATCAACTGTTGCAGTTCGGGATTCTCGGAAACACGGATGACCCGTTCCGGTGCCTGGGGCAGCACGATGTCGCCGCCAGGGTAATTCGAGATCACCTGCGGGCGCACGCCTTTTCCTGAGAATTCGGGAGACGTATCGACATGGGCGACCAGGGCCACGGTCGGCACGGCGCCCGGCACATTGCTCGGGACCGTCGCGGTAACGATCCCCTGCTCCGTTTGTTTCGCGTCGGTCAGACCGAGTGCGAACAACTCGTCGCGGAGCATACGGCCAAGTTCCAATTGGTTCGGTGTGCTGGGATACGTTGCAGACCGTTCATCGGCCTGCGTGTCCATTTGAACGTAGCGCAAAAACCGTTCGAGAAGACGATCAGGCATCGGGTGACTTCCTGGGGTGAGAACGTGGTTGCGCCCGGCGCACGGGCTGCGACGATTGCGGAGACGGCGCGCGTGCCGGAACAGAGGTCACGGCGTGTGGCAGGGGTGTGACACCGACCTTCGGGCAGTACGCTTCCAGCACACATGCGGAACAACGCGGCTTGCGGGCATGACAAACTTGACGGCCATGAAAGATGAGCCGATGACTGAATGTCGTCCACTCATTCTGAGGAACCCAACGCATGAGATCCTGTTCCACTTTGACGGGATCAGAATGAATGGTCAGAGCCAATCGCCGAGAGAGTCGGCCAACGTGGGTATCGACCGGGATGCCAGGGATGCCAAACGCATCGCCGAGAATGACATTGGCCGTCTTACGACCGATGCCGGGAAGTTGGACCAATGCATCCAGCGTATCCGGGAGCATCCCCGCATGGTGTTCGAGGATTTGTCGGGCGCACGCCTGGATATTCTTTGCCTTGGCCCGAAAGAACCCCGTGCTATGGATGAGATGTTCGATTTCTTCCAACTCCGCCTGAGCCATCGTCTCCGCATCTGGGTAGCGGGCAAACAGAGTCGGGGTGACTTGGTTGACGCGGGCATCCGTGCATTGGGCCGAGAGAATCGTCGCCACGGCCAGTTGAAATGGCGAACCGTAGTGCAAGGCGGTTGTCGTCTCAGGATAGAGTTGCGTGAGCAGGGAGCGAATCTTTTGAACGCGGTCGGGGTCCGGTACGGGCGTTTGCCGTCGTGCCGCCGAGGCAGGCGGTTGCTCGGGAGCGGTTCGGCGGGTGCGTGGTGATGGGTCACGCCGGGGCATGGCAGGCTCTCCGTTCGCTTCCCCAGTCGGCTTCTAACGGGGGAATGAGCGTTGCACGGGGAATCGAATTCCCGGCAACCGCGGTCAGTTGAACCGGCCAACCGAGCGTGGCGAACCAAGCCATTGCGGTGTGAACCGTATCGGCGCTGGTATTGTGCCGCGGCAGCAATCGCATGTGGCTTTGAGTGATCGTGTAATTCAGGGTTAGTGCCGCCCGCACGGAATCGGGGGTGGGGTGGCCTTCCGGGACGGCCACAATGGCTCGCGTCGGTAACTGGCCGAACACGCGAGGTGCGTGAGCGGGGTTGTGGCCCACAATCACCAACCCGGTCTGAGAAAGTCGGTTTGTATCCACATCTCCAATCAATCGCTGCATCGCCGCATCCTGCTCAATCGGATTGATGCGACCTTGACGAACACAGGTTTGTATCTGGTCATGGATTCTAGCAAGGCTGTGGGGATCGTGCGAAAGAACGATGGCCGTGGAGCCACGCAGAATGATTTCACTAGCCAAATCCGCGAGATCATCCCCCATGAGTGTGACCACAGTCGGGAACGGTGGAACCGGGTTGAAGGCTGGCTCCCCGTTTTGCATCTGTGTCCGGCAATTCACGTCTTCGGCCAGCGTCGCTTGGACGGTGGCATCACGCAGCGCGCGCCGGAAGGCGATCCGTTCTTGAGCCAGTGCAACCGTGAGCGATGCGGAAGCGGCCGCGCGTTTGCGTGGTCGTGCTTGCAAGTGATCCAACCAGCGGCGGAGTTCGATTTTTGCCCGACGACGGGAGAATCGATCGTCGATCAGTCCGTATTGCTGCGCGGCCTGGGGGTACAGAACGGGTTCCCGAGACAGGGCTTTTTGGACACGGGCCGACAGTCGGGCGTACCCACCCCAGCAAGGCGGTAAGTGATGTTTCCAACGGGGAAAACCGAAGCAGGTGTGCGGTTCGGCTACAGCGATTCGGTAATCGCAGGCCAACGCGAGTTCGAGCCCTGGCCCCAGACATGGCCCTTCCAGAAAAGCCAGGCTTACAACCGCCGCATCCGCAATGTGACCCAGGATCCGTTGACCGATTTGCGCATAGTGTGCAGCTGAGGAATCATCGGTCAAGTCGCGGAGTCGTGCAGGATCATCGCCGCCACAGAATCCGCCCGGCCAGCCCGAGCGGATCACCAGAATTTCGGTGCAAGGAGAAGCCGTGACAGCCTGAATGGCCGATTCCAGCTCCAACAATCGCAACGGTGTCAACGTGTTGACGGGGGAATCGGGGAAAGCCATCCGCAGCGTGGCGATGCCATCTACTGAGTCGATCTGGATATGTTGCGATTGATAGAGCATCCTTGCTCCTCATAGTGGTCCGCAGAAGAGTGGTCCGCAGAAGAATGGTCCACAGAATTAGTGCCGCTTCCAGGGGTTGCGCATACACCGCGGCGGATTCAGGATTTCCTGCATGGCAATGGCCAGCGACAGACCATCTTTCCCCCCCAACAAGCCGGACAATGTACGGGTGAACTCCGTGGATTCGTCCGTGTCCGCGGGTTGTGCGGGTTTGGGAGGTGTACGAGCCGCACTGGGGGAAACAGGTGCGGCTATCGGGAGATCCTCCACGCGCGGAGCATCACTTTTGGGCGGGGTTGCCGTGCGCGGGCGTGCTGGCGGAGTGGGCCGACTCTCAGGAGGAGTTGCCGGGCGTTCCTTCAGCCGTGTCACCCGCGAGGGGACGAACGCGGGCGCATCGGTGGCACGTTCGCGCCGGGGCGGCGTGGGTTCGGCTACTGGAGTCGCCACGGGTGTACGCGTGGGTCGCCGAACAGGTTGCGCCCCACTCGTATCGGTTGCGTGCTTCCGTTTGCGTAATCGGTCGATTTCTTCGAGGAATTTGTCGATTTCATCGCCCGATTGTCGGGGCTGTGCCCCTGGACGAGGTGGCGGAGCCGCGGCTTGGACATTCTTCATCATCTGGGAAACCGCGCCAATGATCGCGGAAATCACCACGATGAGCAGAAAGACAAGAATCCCGTTTCCCATCGACCGCCCCCAGCCAAGAGATTCTGAACCGATTACGGATGATGTAGGGAATTAGCGTGCGCCTTCGCTACCTTGGCCACCACCGGAGAGCGAAGCGAGGTTGTTCCGCATCGAGGTATCCGCTTGGATATTCCGCATATTGTAGTAGTCCATCGCCCCAAGATGCCCAGCCCGGAAGGCCTCGGCAAGGGCTTGCGGCACTTGGGCTTCCGCTTCGACGACCTTGGCGCGGTTTTCTTCGACGGAAGCCCGCATTTCCTGCTCTTTGGCCACGGCAGCCGCTCGGCGTTTTTCCGCTTCGGCCTGGGCGACTTGCAAGTCGGCCCGAGCTTGGTCGATCTGGAGTTTCGCCCCGATGTTCTCACCGACTTCGATGTGCGCGATGTCAATGGAGACAATCTCGAACGCGGTTTGCGCATCCAACGCATTGTTGAGCACGGTCTTGGAGATGCGGTTGGGGTCTTCGAGTACTTCTTTGTGGTCGGCTGATGAGCCGATCGCTTTGACGATCCCTTCCCCCACGCGGGCAATGATCGTTTCTTCGGTGGCCCCCCCGACGAGCCGATCCAGCTTGGTGCGTACCGTCACACGGGCTTTGGCCAGCAGTTGAATCCCGCTTTTGCAGACGGCATCCAGCAGCGGTTTCCCCTTGGTGGGGTCCGGGCAGTCGATGACTTTGGGGTTCACGCTCGTCTTCACCGCGTCGAGGATGTCTCGCCCGGCAAGGTCGATCGCGGCGGCGGTGCGCCAGGGGAGATCCAGGTTGGCTTTGTTGGCCGCGATGACGGCGGCAGCGGTACGCGGGACATTCCCGCGAGCCAGGAAGTGGCTTTCCAGGTCTTCGGTTGTGACCCGCACTCCGGCCTGTACCAGAGCGATTTTCTGGGTCACGATCATTTCATAATTCACCTTGCGGAGTTTCATACCGACGAGATTGAACAGGCTAATGCCCGCGCCGGTGAGCTTGGATTGAATCCAGAGGCGAATGAAACTGAAGAAGATGAACATGAACACCAGAAAGAACAACCCCGCGATGGCGGCGATAACGAACAGGATGACCGACGGGTCAAACTTCCCAGACGAATTTCCAACTTTGTTCTGAGCAAAGAGTGCGAAGGCATGGAGGGCAATCACTGGTCGCTCCGTAAATGCGGGTTCTCGGCCGGTTACGCCCGGACACTTCCTAAGAGATTCGTGGTAAAGCGAATTCTATTCGAGAGAATCTGGGAAAGAAATAGTGTTTACGCTCAAATTACGGCATGAATTCGTTTTAGGATTGGAGATCGCCGAGGTCCAGGTTTTCCAGATCGTCTGGGGCCGCGACTTGGCGGACCATCACTTTCCCGGCACGCACATCCACACAGCGGACCCATTGCCCTTCGTCAATCATGAGTCCTTCACTCAGGGCATCGACTCGTCGACCGTCGATTTCGACGATTCCCGCTGGCCGCATCGTGGAAACCGTGCGACCATAACGGCCGCGCAGTTTTTCCATTCCGGCCACGTTGGGATCGTCCGCAATCGTGGCCGTGCGCGTTTCAGAATCCAACCCAGACTTGAGCGATAGTCGTTGCCAACCGTAGAACATCACCACGCCCGCCACGGGGAGGCCGATACTCACGGCAATGGTGGTCGCAATGCCCTCCTCGGTCGTGCCGTAGTTGAACACGATCCCCACGGCCACGGCGAACGCGGCCAGCGCCCCCACCACGACGATCCCGCCTGTGGGGAGGAAGAACTCCGCGATGAGGAGCACGATACCGCAGCCAATCAGGGCCGCCGCGACGACGAGATACCATTCCATACGTTCTCGGTGAACCGACTCGTAAGAGGATGCCGGGGGGTGCAACCACGGCTTCGGGGCAACTGTTAAACTTCCTTGACCATGATGCGAGTGCCTTCCACTTCAATAACTTGGACGCGGGTTCCAGGGGGGATGTAGGAACCATCGGAAACCACATCCACATAACGATTGCCGAACAGCGCGGTGCCAGCCGGGCGCAGAACGGTGACCGCCGTGCCCACCGCGCCCAGAAGGCTAATCGCCAAGGCCGCCCCTGGGGACAACGATTCGATCCGTTCATTTCCGACCAGTTCCGAAGGCGGTGCCAGGAACAAACGATTCGCGCCGGGGATGTTTGGCAAGTACCGTACCAGGAACAGTGAGCCCACCGTGGCCGCCATCAGGCTGAGCAGATACACCCC
>JAIXLE010000180.1 GCA_026931725.1 Bacteroidales bacterium | reverse complement strand
CATCCGCCCCAAACAAGCGTCCGGCAGGTAAATTTTCACCTACCGGATGCCTAAGTCGATAGAGAGGCCCGGCAAACTGGGAAGACGGAAGACCCGAGGACGGAAGATCCGAAGACTTTGACGAGAGATTCTGGTCTGCCCTCGGTGATCGCCGAGCGTTACCATGCGGGTGAGCCAGAGACGAGCCGGGGCGATCCCCTTTGGGTGTATCGGCATCTGATTTCCACGTTCTTCAGGGAAGACGCAATGCACATTCTGGATATTTTTGAGCGGGATCGGACCACCTTCAGTTTCGAGTTCTTTCCACCCAAAACGGACAGTGCCTCGGCCGAACTGTTCACGACGATTGCGAAGCTACAAGAACTCAAACCGTCATTTGTCTCGGTTACCTACGGAGCTGGCGGTTCAACCCGCGAACGGACGCACGACCTCATTTGCCGGATTCAGCAGGAAACCAAGCTGACGGCCATTTCGCACTTGACATGCGTCTGCCACACCTTGCCGGAGATGACGGCGATTCTGGATCGGTACGCGGAATCCGGGATTGAGAACATCCTCGCCCTGGGGGGCGATGTGCCGAAGAATTTGCCGAACTACGACCGCAACCGCGATGCCTTCCAGTACGCGGATGGGTTGGTCGGCTTCATTCGTTCGCGGACAAATACTCGGGACGCACGCGGTTTCGGAATCGGTGTCGCCGGGTTCCCGGAAGGACATCCCAGCACCCCGAACCGTCTGCAAGAGATGGACTATCTCAAGCGGAAAGTCGATGCCGGGGCGGATTACATCTGTACGCAGCTGTTCTTCGACAATCGGGATTTCTACGACTTCCGCGAGCGGTGCGAACTGGCCGGGGTAAAGGTGCCGATCCTGGCAGGGATTATGCCAGTCACGAGTAAAGCGGGGATGATCCGCATGGCCGAACTGGCAGCCGGTGCCCGCTTCCCCGCGAAATTGTTGCGGGCGGTCGAACGCTGCGGCGACGATGAAGAAGCCGTCGCACGGGTGGGGGTTCACTGGGCGACGGAACAATGCCTGGATTTGCTGGAGCATCGGGTGCGAGGCATCCACTTCTACACCCTGAACCGCTCGGATGCGACCCGCCGCATTTATGAGAACCTCGGCGCGAAAGACTCCGTCACGCTCGGTTCTCTAGCGGGTTAATCGCAGACTCCCTGGGCATCCTGTCCCAAGGGGTCAGATGTCCCAGGAAGTGGAATGTCCCAAGGGATCAAATGTCCCAGGAAGTGGAATGTCCCAAGGGATCAAATGTCCCAGGATGCGTCTCACTTCGTGGCCGGGCGGAAGAAGATGCTGCGGAGTTCCAGCCCCTGCACGGCTGGGATCTGAACGGTGCCGCCGTTGCCCGCGATGGGGACGATGGCTCGGCTCCAGGCTCCGGGTTTGGTGCCAGCAGCGAGTTTCACGGTCGTGGTTGCCTTCCCGGCGGTCACGGCCAGTTCCGATGCTCCCTTGGCGGGGAGTTTCCAGTCGAATTGCACCTCACCGGCTCCGAGCGGTTTGGCGGTGGTGATGGGGGTGGTTCCCGTGCAACGCAGCACGCCGCCGCCCGCTTTCCAGGCGTTCGCGTCACTGATCCAGCCATCGAGATTCAAGCCGGTAAAGAGGTTCACTTCCCCACGGGCCACGTCGCAGATTTCTTCCGGTTTCGGGTTTGTGGACGGCAATTCCTGGATGCGGATATTGCGGAAGTGGCACTCCACGCCTTCGCTTTCCAGGGCGAGATACCCTTTGCGGGGCGTACACTTCGACACACCCGAGACTTCCTTCCCGTTGACGTGTAACTTGATGGCTCCGTCCTGAGCAATGATCTTGTAATGGTTCCACTGTCCCGGCGGTTTGGTCCGCTTCTCACTTGGCAGGCAGCGTTCCAAGCCCTTGCGGGTCGGGTGGGGGCGATCCGGGGTGCAGCGTGCGCCCCAGATGCTAAAAATGTCGCCGTCGCTGGTGGCCCAGTCGGTGTGGAAGTTGGCCAGAATCTGCACTTCGATGCCACGGGTGTACGGTGTCCCCAGGGCCGGGAGCGGGTCGCCCCAGACGAATAGGCCACTGTTCGCCATTTTCGTCGGCTCGACGTGCTTCCATTCCAGTTCGAGGATGAAGTTTTCGTACTGCTTCTCGGTGCGGAGGAAGCCGGTCGGCTGGCCGGTGGTGATGATTTCCCCATCCTTCACGAAGAACGTCCCTGGGGCACCGTTGACGTTGACCCAGCCGGTCAGATCCTTTCCGTTGAAAAGCGGTGTCCCGCTTTTCTCAGACGGAGCCGCGGTCGAGGGAACCGGGCCGATCGTGAGAGCGAACAGCCCTCCGATGAACAGCAAGAATACGGCGAGTCGCATAGTGGCACGCTCCAGCTCCGATGTTGAGGGAATCCGGGTGAGGGCACGGGTGCCGACTACTATAGCCGAAGTCGAATCGAACGGCACACGGAACACCGAGGGAACCGCAGATGACGACACCCGTTCAGCTGGTCGATTACTGCCCCCGTTGTGGGGTCGCACGCACCGGGACAGCGGGGGTGATCCCCTTCCGGTGCGCGGCATGCGGTTTGGTTCTGTTCTTCAATCCCACGGTCGCGGCGGCGGCGTTTGTCCGCGATGCCGGGGGGCGGACGCTGTTCATCACACGGGCGCACGCACCGGCACAGGGGAAACTCGCGATTCCCGGCGGGTTCATCGACATGAGCGAATCCGCGGAGGAGGCATTGCGACGAGAAGTCCGTGAGGAGGTCGGATTGGAACTCACGGACATCGTTTATCTGACATCCTGCCCGAACCGCTATGAGTATCGTGGCATCACCTACCCCGTGTGTGATCTCATCTTCACCGCGCACGCCGTGGCCCCGGAATCCGCACAGGCACTGGACGGCGTGGCCGGGGTGGCCTGGCGGCGACTGGAAACGATCCATCCTGAGGAACTGGCGTTTCCGTCGATTCGCCTGGGCTGGGAGATGCTGTGTCAGCGGGCGACGCAGCGGGAGTGATCGCGTCGCAGTTACGGTGCCTTGGCCGCTTCGGTGAACGGGCGTAGGTCGGGTTTCCCCTGGCGATCCACGGAGTACGAGAACTTGAAGTCGCGTTTGTCACCGCTTGTGCCGTAGGCCCGCAGGCGCAATTCGTAGTCACCGGGTTTCAGTTCCCCGCAGGTGAAGCGGAACTTCCCATCCGCCGCGATCGCATTCGTGACACCGATGGCATCATAATCCCCGGCGGGTTCTTTCGGATCGTTGTACGCCACGAGCCCGACCACAGGCGGTCCACCGTGGAAGCGGCCCGTGCAGAGAATTTTTCCATTCTGGTACTGCACCTGGAGATCCTGAATCTCACAGGTCATCGTGGTGACGGGTACACGCTTGCCGGTGAACAACGGATGCACGGACAACGGCAGAGCCGAGGCCGCCGACAGGAACGCTCCCGGCCCGGCCTTCCGCAGTTCTCGACCGTAGGTATGATTGCCACCGCCCATCAGCGAGCGGCCCCGCCGAGGACGATCGACGGCGTGTTCGCAATCGTGTGGCAAGCCGAAAGCATGACCGAGTTCGTGCAGCACGCCGCCGAGGTAGTGGGTGTTGAACTCCCCCCAGGAACAGGGGCCGTGATAGTAACCACCAGGCTCACGGGACGTGAGTAATTGCGTATCCAGTTTGGCATCATCGTACACCCAAGCGGTGCCGCTCCGAGGGCTGCCGCCACCCACATAGGGGCCGATTTCCTCGGCTTTGCCGTTCTTCCATTCGAGAAGCAACTGGAATATGATGATCGTCTCGTTGTCGATGTTGATGTTATACTGTTTGGCCATCGCCTCTTTGACTTCCCGCCGCACCTTTCCGGCTCCGTTGCGGCCATAGTCTCGCATCGGTCCTTTGGCGCGGACTTCGTAAATCCGCAGGGCACCTTTGGCATCGCGGTCCAGTGCGAAGGTCTTTTTCCCGTAGCCGTTCTGATCCATGCCGTCTCGATAAAATTCCTGCACCTGTTTCATGATGCGATCCAGGCGAGCGGGAAACTCCGGTTCGGGCTGGCGATCCGTGGGAATGAAATAGATAACCCGAACCACTGGGCGTTCCGAGGCGGGTTCCGCACCGAGTGCTTCGGGAGCAACCATCCCGCATATCAGAGCCAGGCACGCAAGGATGCGATTGTGATGCCGTCTCATACTGTCATTCCTGGTGTGTGGAAGCAACTCGCTTGGAAATTGCAGGGATTGTATTCTCTCAGTTTTGCGCACACATCAACCGTGTCTGGGGGTAAGCTAAACGCCATCCGCAGGAGGTTACGACTCATGATACGCGCCACACTGGGTTTGTTGCTTCTCACGGCCACGCCGATTCTCGCAGCGGAACCGGGAACGAAGCCGAACATCATCTTTCTTCTGGCCGATGATCTCGGTTTGGGTGATGTCGGCTGTTTCGGTCAGACGAAAATCCGCACGCCGAACATCGACCAACTGGCCCATGAGGGGTTGCGGCTCACGACACACTATTCCGGCAACGCCGTGTGTGCCCCGTCCCGCTGTGTGCTGATGACCGGCTACCATCCTGGCCATACATTCATCCGCTCGAATCGTCAGTATCGGCCGCAAGGTGAAGGGCAGTACCCCATTCCCGCCGAGACGGTCACGCTGCCGAAGTTGCTGAAAAAAGCAGGATATGTGACCGGAGCGTTCGGCAAATGGGGGCTCGGCGCTCCGGGCACTTGCGGCGCACCCGAGAACCAAGGAATTGACCGTTTCTTCGGCTACAACTGTCAGGGTGTGGCGCACAATTACTACCCCACGCACCTCTGGGACCACGATCAACGACTGGCGTTGAAGAATCCGCCGTTCGCCGCACACCAAAAGTTCCCGGCAGACGCGGACCCGAAGAACCCGGATTCCTACAAACGCTACCAGGGTACGGAGTACGCGCCGGACCTCATCTCCGCGCAAGCCTTGCGCTTCATCCGAGACAACAAAGATCGGCCATTCTTCCTGTTCTACCCGACCACGGTGCCGCACCTCGCCCTGCAAATCCCCGAGGACTCCTTGCGGGAGTACGCTGGCAAGTTCGAGGAAACCCCGTACCTCGGCGGTCGCTATTTGCCGAACCGTACCCCACACGCCACCTACGCGGCCATGATTACTCGGCTCGATCGAGAAATTGGTCGGATGATCGACACGGTGAAAGAACTCGGACTCGAACAGAACACCATTTTCGTGTTCACCTCGGATAACGGCCCGCTCTACGATCAATTGGGCGGCACCGATACCGAGTTCTTCAACAGCGCTGCGGGCTTGCGTGGTCGCAAGGGTTCTCTGTACGAAGGTGGTATCCGCGTGCCGGGTATCATCCGCTGGACCGGGCAGATCGCAGCCGGGACGGAATCGGCCCGCATCACCGGGTTCGAGGATTGGATGCCGACGCTATTGGAACTGGCGGGCCTGCAACAATCCACCCCTGCCACGCTCGATGGAATCAGTTTCGCACCGACTCTGAAGGGGAAACCGCAACCGGCTCGATCATTCTTGTATCGAGAGTTTCCCGGTTATGGTGGGCAACAATCCGTGCGGGTCGAGAACTGGAAGGCGATTCGACAGGACCTGAATCCGGGGGCGAAACAGAAGCTCAAACCGGGAGCGATTGCGTTGTACGATCTGAGCCAGGATCCGCGGGAGACACGGGACATCGCAGCCGCTCACCCCGACATCGTGCAAAAACTCGCACAACTCCTGAAGTCTCAGCACACCCGCTCGGAGCTTTTTCCGATCCGAGCTTTGGACGGCGACCGCTGACCCAGGGGATTCAGTCCAATTCTTTGGAGTCGGAGCATTACTCGGCATCCGGGGGTGGGCACTCACCCGCCGGCATTTCGAGCTTGCAGCACCCCAGATTCAGAACGTCGCGGGGGATGCCCGCCTCGGCCGCGTCTTCCAAAACACCGGGGCGGAGCGAATAGATGACGAATCGCCCCTGCTTCTTCCCACGAATCAGCGCGGCGGACTTCAACACCATCAGATGGTGGGACAGATTCAACGGCGTGATACCGACCGCCGTGGCGATTTCGGTCACGTTACGGGGGCCATCCGCCAGGAAGCGGACGATTTTGAGCCGTTCCGGGGCAGCCAGAGCCGAAAGTAACCGCGCACACTTTTGCGGCTGGAGCGGATCACGCGGCACGGTAAGGGTTCCTCATCCCTGGGGAGAAAATATCTTGAGCCGATGCGGTCTATCGTATCGACTTGAGTTTCAACACGCCTGCACGGTTTCTCGAATGCGCCGGAGGACGCTGGCCTCATCGGGGAAAGGTGAGGATTGAGCCCGGCGCAGGGGGAGTGGAACCGTGTCCATGCGGTAGATGATGCCTTCCCCGGCCAGGGCGTTCGGGGCGGTGGTGATTCGCACCCGAGGAACCGGGAGAAGCGGGTCCGCGACCGCACTGAGGGTCATCGTCGGAATCGTGGTGGTCCAATCGGCCAGATCCATGGGCACCGAACCGACGAAGAGAACCGCATCGGTTTCCTGACGGCTCAGCAGTTCGCGTGTCGTGAACTCACCGGCGTTCGCGTGGGGGTATCCCCGGCTAAAATCCACGCCGAACGGATAACCCGTGGTCCAGGTGAGGATCTGATCGAGCCCGACCGCGTTGCCCGGCTGACGTATGGGAATCGCGGCAAAGCGGGTCTGTCGGTTGAGTTCGACCGTTAGGGCGAACAGCGCCGCCGCCGTCATCTGCTGCGTCGCCGGCGAATCCGTGGGTCGGAGGCCGAAGAACAGCACGCCGTAGCGGGCTTGCCGCATGTGATCGAGCAGGGCTTCCAACTGGGTGCGGGTCACGCCGCATTCTTCCAAGAGGGGTTCATCCACCCGCTGATGACGCAACAAGGCTCGCAAGGCCGTGAGAATCTCAAAGTCAGAATCGGGAGGAATCATCACAAATGAATCGGCTATGGCGGCAGTGGCGTGCCGTTCGCTATCGACGACGATGAGGGAACAGGAGCCTGGCGTTCCGGGGGTGTAGCGTTCCAAGAGACGCGGATGCGTGAGGACGGGGTTCACGCCCCAGCCGATGACCCGATCGGCTCGGTTGCGGACTTCTCCCAGCGTGCAGGTCGGTTTGCCCACAAGCTGACTGGCCAGAGTGATCGGCCCGGATTGATGCGAAGTGGCACCGTCGATCACGCCGCCCAGCAATTCCGCGAGATGAATCGCCTGCCGTTGTGCGTCGAGTGGAGAGGTTCCCAGTCCGGTAATCAGCGGTCGGCGAGCCGAAGTGAGTTGCTCCACGATGACTCGGATGGCTTCATCGTAGGAGGCGGGCTGGCCGTCGATCCAGGCGGGGGCCGTGTGGGGTTCCCCGTTGGCCGTGGCGAACCAGGATTGCCCGAGAGTGCAGGCGTGCTGAACGTCGGCAATCGCCCCATCCTCGCAGCGCAACGTGATGTCATCGCAGGTACAACCGCAGCCGAGGCAAACGACGGATTCCACAGATTCAACCGATGGAACAGCTTGAGCGTGCGTGGTGGTCATCATTCCGGCTCGTGGGAATCCGCATCCGAATCAGTGAGGGAGTGTGGCCAGGACCGCCGCCAGCCGATCGATTTCCGCTTCCAGGGTATAGAAGTGATGACTGACCCGCAACAATCGCCGATCGGGGCGGTCGATGATGGGGACTTCGATGTGTGCTTCCCAGAGTCGCCGTCGGAGGTGGACACTGTCTCCCCAGCGATCGGGAATCGCGAATGCGGTCATCGCTCCGTGTAAGTCCGGTGCAGCCGGTGTCGCCAGAGGAAGGTGAAACCGCTCTCCGATCGCCGAGCGTGTGTAGGCGGCCAGTTCCGCGATCCGTTGCCGGATACGGAGCCAGCCGAGTTCGGTTTGAAATTGGATCGCATCGGGCACGACCAACCAGGGGCAGATGTCACGGGAAGCCTCAAACTCCAGAAATCGGGTGCGGGGTGTCGAACCGTAGGCATCGCGGTCATCGGGGCCGTGAGAGGCCCGCGTATCGCCGATCGGGTAGCGATCCGCGTAGTAACCCCAGGAGACGTGCAGCGGTTCGAGCCGGTCTTCCTGGCCCGGCCCCAAAGTGAGGAACCCCGCCCCGGTCGGAGCGAGAAGCCATTTGTGCAGGTTGGCCGTGTAAAAGTCAGCACCGACATCGTCCACCGCCAGTGGCAGCATCCCAGGGGCGTGAGCGCCATCGACCACCGTGAGAATGCCGCGTTGACGGGCTTCCGCGCACAACCGTTTGGCCGGTAGCACCATCCCGGTTGGCGAGAGAACGTGACTGAAGAACAGGAGTTTCGTGCGTAGAGTCATCGCGGCCACGGCGGCATCAACAATCTCTTCCGGGTCGGACGGTAAACGCGGCAAGGTGAAAGAACGGGGTTCCAACCCTCGCCGTTTCGCGGCCCGTTCCCAGCACCAGACCATGCAGCCGTACTCATGGTCGGACATCAAGATTTCCCCCGGTCCAGCCAGCGGCAAACCCGCCGCGATCAAGTTGATGGCCGAGGAGACATTCACACTGAACACGAAGCGTTGCGGAGTGGTGCCGAGGAAGCGGGCCGTCTGCTCGCGGGCATCCCAGAGCCGATCCGGCAACCGGCGCAGGAAGAAATCCGTGGGACCAGCCGCGAGTTCCTGCCGCAAGGCCGTGACACGCGCAAACACGGATCGCGGCACCAGCCCCCATGACCCTGTATTCAGCATGGCCACGGCAGGATCATGATGGATACGATCCCGCACGCTGGACCAGGATACCTGTGTGTCGGACATGGCGGAATAACCCAAGGCACGGTGAGAGCAGTATGATTCTAATATAGAAAGGGAGTCCTTTGCCGATTCCGAGTTGGTGCAATTGTGCCACGTCGAACCGTGATTTTTTTGCCGTTGATTCTCATCTGCCTCGGGCTGGCGGGCTTTGCGGGGTATGTCACGCGGCCACGCACGGGCACCATCCACGGCACTGTCACACTCGACGGCCAACCGCTCGCGTCCGGGTCCGTGCTGCTGGAATCAGCGGTACTGCGCTGGGCGACCATCGGTGTTGTACGGAACGGGCACTTCCAGATTACCGATATTCCGCTCGGGTTAGCCCACGCCGGAGTCACCGGGCAAAAGGTTCCGCCCCAGTACGAGAACCCGACCACGGCCGGAATGCCCATCACGGTGCGGCGTGGTCCCCAGCCGTTCACGATCGAACTCCTCTCCCGGCACTGATTGGCACAGGCTCTGATTCTTGCATCCGAAAACTGCTATGATACCGATATGAATACGATTCCACTGATCGACTATCTGGCTACGGCTGAGGAAGCGGCTCGTCGCGGGGCTGCGATTCTCGAAGGCTGGCGCAAAAAGTTCAACGTCCGTGAGAAAGCACGGGCTGACCTGGTCACGGAAGCCGATGATGCCTCGCAACAGGCGATCCGGGAACTGCTGCTGGGACGTTTCCCCGATACCGTGTTCCTGGGTGAAGAAGGTTCGTTCGGCAAATCGCACGAAGAACTCCGCCCGCCGGTCGATTGCCCGCCAACCTGGGTGGTCGATCCGCTGGACGGCACCGCGAACTATGTTCACGATGTCCCGGCTTATTGTGTCTCCATCGGCCTGTGGCACGGCGGACAGCCGGTGTTAGGGGTGGTGTACGATCCCCGGATGAATGAGATGTTTTCGGCGAGCCTAGGGCACGGTGCCACGCTCAACGGTGATCCGATCCGCGTCAGCGCGACACCGACGATCCGCGATGCGATGATTGCGACCGGCTTCCCTTCCAGCTATCCCGCGCAAAGACGCAACCTGGATGCCTGGGACCGCGTCTCCGCCGTGGCTCAGGGTTTGCGACGCACAGGCACCACGGCCTTGAACCTCGCCTATGTGGCCTGCGGACGGTTCGATGGTTACTGGGCCTACAGCAACTGGGCCTGGGATGTCCTCGCCGGGGCGATTCTGGTGACAGAAGCCGGGGGGACCATCAGCGGTATGACGGGTGAGCCGTTTGACCCATTCGACCCCCACGGTATCGCCTCAAACGGCTGGATTCAGCAAGAACTCTTTGCCGCGTTAAACAAGGAGTAAGCGGGTGGCGGACGATGCACAGGAAGAGTATTGGTTCGCGGATGGGCTGCGATTCACTTGTACCCAGTGTGGGAAATGCTGCACCGGCGAACCAGGGTTTGTCTGGCTGACCGAGGAAGAACTGGAACGGATCGCCCACTTTCGCCGGGAACCGCTCGACGTGGTCCGTGCGGTCTACACCCGCATGGCTCGCAACCGCCGCACTCTGCGGGAAGCCGCGAATGGGGATTGCGTCTTTTGGTCGGCCACCAAGGGTTGCACGGTGTATCCGGTACGCCCGGCCCAGTGCCGGACTTGGCCATTCTGGGAAAGCAATCTCAACACGCCAGACGATTGGCAGCGCACGGTGGACATCTGCCCCGGCAGCGGTGAGGGAGAACTGATTCCCGTGGAAGAGATTCTCAAACGGATGCACGAAGTCAAGGTATGAAACTCTCCGCGTGATTCTCGATTCTCCTGGCTCCCTGATTGGCAGGTTGGCCCGCCTCACATAAACTAATCGCGTTTCCACCCCCCGAGTCGCCGACACAAGCCGATGCCTGACACTCCGCCACCAACACCCCGCATCCCCGTTGTCACACTCCTGGCCGCGTTTCTGGCCCTGGGGTTGTTCGTGGGAGCCACGGCGCTCGTTTATCAGTGGAAGCCGGGGCCAGAACGGACGGCGGTCCATCCCCCGCTGTCCACGGAGCCTACACCATGACCAGCGGGATCCTCACCGACGAAATCCTAACCGGCGATGCCGTGACGCTGGGCCTCGTGATTGGCTCAGCGATCCTTTTCGGCCTGGGTGCCTCCATCGCGTTGGGATGGGCCATTCAAGACCGACAATTCGACAATGCCCGCCGGGATGCGGAGTCGATTTTCGATGCGGATGAACCCGTTGGGGTCGTGACGGACACGATCTTGCAGCCCCGAATACGTTCCTAAAAGACATTTCTGAGAGTTGCGATGGGATCGACCGATTTCCCGCCTGCCGACCCAGCCGCGGTAGAGCAAGCCGCCTTGGAGCGAGCCGCAATTGATGCTTCGGCACGCGGCCCGGTCCTCTGGTTCCTGGTCAGTGCGACATTCTGGTTGCTGGCCGGGTCCACATTCGGGCTGCTGACCGCGATCAAGTTCACGCACCCGGATTTTCTCGGCGGCACGCTGCCGTTGTCCTTCGGCCCCCTACGGATGGCCCATTTGAGTGTGGTCGCTTATGGGTGGATGTCGATGGCCGGAATCGCGGTGGCAATCTGGTTGATGTGCCGACTTTCCCGCGCGGAGCTATTCCAACCCCGATTGTTGAAGGTGGCCTGCGTGATCTGGAACATCGGCGTGCTGGCGGGGCTTTCCGGCATCAGCCACGGGAAAGGCACCAGCGTGGAATGGCTGGAATTCCCAATCTATGCTCCGCCGTTCCTGATTGCCGCGCTGGGAATCATCGTTGCCTGGACCGTGGCCACGTTCGCGCAACGGCGAGAATCGCATATCTATGTCAGCCAGTGGTATATCCTCGGCGCGTTATTCTGGATGCCGTGGCTGTATACCGTGGTGAATTTCATGATTTTCTGGGTGCCCGCAACGGGTGTCGTTCAAGCGGGCGCAAACTGGTGGTTCGCCCATAACGTCCTGGGATTATGGCTCTCGCCGATTGGCTTGGGCGCAGCCTATTATTTCATTCCCAAGGTGATTGGGCGGCCCATCTATAGTTACCATCTCAGTCTGGTCGGATTCTGGACGCTGGCGTTGTTTTACTCCTGGGTGGGGATGCACCATCTCATCGGCGGGCCGATTCCCGCATGGTTGGCGACGGCCTCGGTTGCGGGGAGTATCATGATGTTCATTCCGGTCATTGCCGTGGCCGTGAATCATCACTTGACCATGGTGGGCTACTTCCGGGTGTTGCGATACAGCCCCACGCTGCGTTTCGTGGTCTTTGGCTCCATCTCGTATACATTGGCGAGCTTACAAGGTTCTGTGGAAGCTCTCAAGGATGTGAACCAGGTCACACATTTCACGGATTATACGGTCGGTCATGCCCATCTGGGGGTGTATGCTTTCTTCAGTATGGTGATGTTCGGTTCCGCCTATTACATCGTCCCGCGATTGACCGGGCGGGAGTGGGCCTCACCGGGGTTGATCGCACTGCACTTTTGGGCCTGTGCCTTGGGAGTCACGGTCTACGTCGTGGCATTGACGATCGGTGGCTGGTTCCAAGGATTGATGTTGAATGATCCGAACGTGCTGTTCGCCGACATCGTGCGGTATCTCGAACCGTACCGCTTTGCCCGCACGGTCGGCGGCTCCTTGATGACATGCGGGCATGTGATTTTTGCGATTCTTTTAGCGCTCAACGTCCTGGGCTGGAGCCGCCCCGCACTGGGGCGACGGCGATTCACGGATACCAAGGCTCACGAGACGGCCCCGGTGGAGATGCCTGTATGAACCGTGGTTTGATGATCTTTCTCGGGTGCGTTCTCACCTTCTCGTCCGCGTGGCTGGGTTTGGTGGTGCTTCCGTATTGGCAGTTGAACAACGAGGCACCGTACCAGTCCCCCGGTTCCGCGACGGCCTACCCGCAACCGCCCTCCGCGGAAGTCGCCGCCGGGGGCAAGGTTTATCAGGCAAACGGTTGCCTGTATTGCCATAGTCAGCAGGTGCGGAGCCAGCACTTCGCCAATGGAGCCGACATTGCCCGCGGTTGGGGGCAGCGGCGAAACGTCAGCCGAGACTACATTTACGATCGTCCGATTCTGCTGGGCACCATGCGTACCGGCCCGGATCTGGCAGCCATCGGCGAACGGAATGCCTCACCGTCTTGGCATCACGAACATCTGTTCAATCCTCGGTCGAAATCCGATTGGTCGATCATGCCCTCGTTTTCGTATCTCTACGAACGGCGGAAGATCGAGAACGGCCAGCGATCCCCAACCGCACTGACGCTCGGCCGCGAATGGACCGTGTTGCCCGGTAAACGCTACCGCCCCACCTCGGAACAGTGGACCGCGACCCTGGCCGCAGATGGAGAGAAACTGCAACAACTGTACGCGGTTGCTCGCCCCAACCAACCCCTAGGAAGCCTCACGGACCCTGCGCACCAAGATCGGTTGCTCACATTCTGGCTGGCGTTGCCGGAAGAAGAGTATGAAATCGTCCCCAAACCCGCCGCCGATCAGTTGGTAGCCTACCTGATCGACCTCCGCAAGACCTCCACCCCACTCCCGGAGGCCCACGAGCCATGACCCCACCGCCATCGGGCGAAACCGACCCGCTCGCCACTCCTGCCAACCCGGATGCGATCTCCGGGCCGATCTTCGGTGTTCAGCAGATGCACCGAGAGATTATTCAAGAACACCTCGAACCCCGCGATGGGTTCGAGCCGGTGCCGATGTGGTTGTTGGCGTTATTCGGCGGCATGCTGATCTGGGGTGGCTATTACGCGGGCATGAACAGCGGGGCATTCAGCGCGGCGATTCAGGATCGCGCGGACCCACCAGCGGTAGCCCCGATGCGGCCCCCGGCCACGATCCTAACACCCGCGACTGCCGCCAAACCGTGAGTTACCGATTGCCAACATCCCCGCGAATCTGGGTCAAGGCATCCGCGGCAGCCTGGGCGGCTGTGGGGCCGAATCCTTCGTATTGTCGAATCAGGCCGGGCCGCCCATCCGCGCCCGGTTTCCCAATCGGCACCGTCACCCGGATGATGTACCCTTCAGTGGTACGTTCTGGGGGTTCGACCGTGGCCCCGAGGTTCCGCAACGCCGCCGCGACTTCACCCGCCGCGATGCGTACCCCTGATGCGCCGTCACCGGGCAGCTGGAACGGGGAAACGCCATCGGTGCCGCTGGCCGGTGTGATTGCAGGATCACGACTCCCAATCGCCAGCAGGTTATCCGGGGGGATGGTGCGTCCGGCCAGGGCCGCCGCGGTTTGGGCGCGACCCGGACGGAACGGGTCATCACGCCGGATCGACGCCTGTTCCTTGTCCTTATCTTTTGCCGCCCCTCCGCGATCCGTGCGTTCCGTGGGTGTGGCTTTCCCCGTGGGAATGCCCGGCGAAAGCAGCGGGTCACGGCTTTGGGCACTGTCCCCGCGATTGGGAATCGGCAAGTTTTGGGGAGGAATGCGTGCCCCGCCCAACAGGGGATCCCCCCGGCTCGTCAAGCTGCCAGAAGAACCGCCGCCCATGCCCAGACCGCGCATGAGGCCGCCGTTGCTTCCCTTCGACTTGCAGCCAGCCAGAAGCATCAACACAGCGCAAGCTGTGATTGTCCACCGAGAACGCGGGGTCAACCCGGCTCGCGGTGGGGTGAAGTCCGATTCTCGTGGCGGTCGGGTGAACATCTTCCCCGCTCCGGGACGGAAGGCCCGGCCACATGCCGGTTCCGTTTGTAAACTTTGCCCCCATAACCCCTGTCACGTCCAATGGGGACGGACAGATTCCCCGGAATCCGGCAGCCCATTTGATAGGCTCTCCCGATCCGGGTGATTGTTCGGACGATGAGCGGACGAACGATTGGCGTGGAAATACCGAAAAGGAAAGAAGGTTGCAATGGCGGTTCACAAGGTAGCAGTCATCGGCGGTGATGGCATTGGTCCAGAAGTCATCGCCCAGGCCGTGCGAGTCGCGGAGAAAGCCGCCGCTCGGGATGGTGGGACGCTGGAATGGAACCACCTCCCCTGGTCCACGGCGTACTACAAGCAGCACGGCGTGATGCTGCCGAAAAACGGTTGGGACATCCTGGCCCAGCACGATGCGATTCTCTTCGGCGCGGTGGGTTCCCCCGATGTGCCGGATAAAATCACCGTGCATGAGCTGTTGCTCCCGATGCGGCGGACCTTCGATCAGTACGTCAACCTGCGTCCAGCGTACCTGTTCGCGGGCGTGCCCTGTCCGCTGAGCGGAAAAGCTCCCGGTTCCATCGACATGCTGGTTTACCGTGAGAACACGGAAGGGGAATATGCCCCCGTTGGCGGCCACCTCTACCCCGGTTCCGATCATGAGATCGCCGTGCAAACGGGCATCTTTACGCGCCGAGGGTGTGAACGCATCCTGCGTGCGGCCTTCGAGGCGGCCCAGAAACGCCCCCGAAAGACGCTCACCAGCATCACCAAGTCCAACGCCCAGGTCTGGGGGCTCGGTCTCTGGGATGCCACGTTCGAGGCCGTCCGCAAGGATTACCCCGATGTGAAGTCCGCCCCGCTCTTGGTCGATGCCGCCGCGATGGACTTCGTGCGGAAACCGGAAGCCTTTGATGTCGTCGTCGCCAGCAACCTCTTTGGCGACATCCTCACGGACCTGAGCGCGGCCGTCACCGGCAGCATCGGTTTGGCTTCTTCCGCCAACATCAATCCGACGAAGAAGTTCCCGAGTATGTTTGAACCCGTCCACGGCTCCGCCCCAGACATCGCGGGGAAAGGGATTGCCAACCCCATGGCGGCGATCCTCTCCGCGGCGCTGATGCTCGATCATCTGGGCTTGCCCAAAGCCGCCGCCGCGACCCGTGAGGCTGTCGCCAAGGTTTTGGCCGATCCATCCATCAAGTCCCCGGACCTGGGCGGCCAAGCCACCACGACCAACATCGGCGATGCCGTCCTCGCCGCGGTGTAAGGTCATTGCAGCCAACCACGGGCCGCAACATCGGCACAATCGGGATTTGACGAAGGGCTGGCTCGCGGTTCGCGGTTCCCGCCCGCTTTTCGAGTGGTAATTTCCGCATGATGATCCGAGTATAAGAGGTATCCGTACCTCTTATACCCCCGGTGCTGGGATGATGAACTTCCGCCCGTCGGTCGAATCTCTGGAATCGCGTGAGAACCCAGCAACACTCGGGGATATTCCGGCCATCTCGGCGATGGTGGAACACAATGCCGGGGTGATGAGTTACATGGTCGAACACCCCGGCTATGCGTCCAACACGGACTTGCAACCACTAGGCTTAACCGTGGCGACCGTCGTTTCCCAACAAAGCCACTCGGATGTCTTGGCGCTCAACGAACTTCTGGTCAATCTGCAATCACAAGTCGCCACCGATCCGACACTGGCAGCGACATTGCAGCCCATCATTGTACAAACAACCGATCTGGCCATTCAAGCAGGGAACAATCTCATAACGGCCCAGGTATTTGCCAATTACATTATCACCGTGAATCCGAAGTTGGCCCCTCCCCCGCCGCCGGTAGCGAACTTCGGGACAGGCACGGGAACCGAAAACGGCACCAACCCGGATGGAACCCCCTCCAACAGTTCCGGCCTCGTAGACTCCAAGACCCTCTTCAATGCGGATGGCACCGTCAATCAAGATGCCGTGACGAAATCACTCCAGAACAACGGGAATATGCCGTCCAGTTAATTCGACAACACGCATGGCCGCCGATCAGGGCAAAATGACCTGGAGCGGAAACCCGCTTTTGCCTTGGCGGTTGCGCTGACCGGCATCACAAGAACGAGGCATTAGGGGAAATAACTATCCGATCAATTTTTATATTTATCCAACGGATGTAAATGGTTTATACTCTTGGCTGCGCCACAATGGCAATGCCGAGAGCCACTTGATTCCCATCGATTCTTCATCAAGTGGGTAAACCCGGCACACGGGAGAGCCTTCCGATGTCGCCCAACTCCACCACGCGGCGATTCGCTCGCCAGGAATCGCCAGCTCGTAATCAGTTCAAATTTCGCCTCAGTCTACTCATGCTGGAAGATCGCACAACACCGGATGCAAGTTATTGGAACCTCGCAAATGGTGGCTTGATACAAGATTGGACGAATACCAACCAAATTACCACGGATGATGATTGGTCGGGTGTGCCCAGTATCATGGGATTTCGTGGTGACAACCTCACGAAATTTACAGGTGCGAATCCACAGCTTATATTGACCGAAGGGACACCTGTCATTGATGCGAACGCCAATCAGAATAATCCAGATACATATACCATTGGTGGTGTCACGGAATTCGAGCTGGATAATCCCACTATCGCACTCGCAGGCTCAGCAACAGCGGATGCGCCGAATATCGTGATGTACCTGAACACGACTGGCATGGCCAAAATTGTTTTATCGTATTCTGTTCGTGATATTGATGCTAGCGCACTCATCGCCAGTCAACCCGTTGCCTTGCAATACCGTATTGGTGATACGGGGAATTTTACAGATATACCAGAGGGCTATATTTCCGACGCAACGGCTGGGCCAAATCTCACAATGACCACGCCGATTTCCCTTACACTCCCGGCCATCTTGGAGAATCAAGCCAAAGTTCAGATCCGAATCATCACCGCGAATGCCGCGGGAAATGATGAATGGGTCGGAATTGATGATATTCACATCAGTGGTACGCCGTCGATCAGTACATCTGTATCAATTTCTGCTTCAAATGCAATTCTCAATGAGGGGGATTCGGGAATAACGCCCTTTACATTTACAGTAAACCGTACAGGAGATTTATCGGGCACCACGATGGTCGATTACGCCGTATCAGGAAGTGGCAGTTATCCTGCAAATGCGGTCGACTTTGGCGGTACATTTCCTGTCGGCAATATTACATTCCTTCCGGGAGAATCATCAAAGGATATAGCAATCCATGTAGCTGGTGATACACTGCTGGAATTCGATGAAGAATTTACTGTTACGCTCTCGAACCCTACGGGAGCCGCGATCGCCACAGCCATCGCCAACGGGAAGATTCAAAATGATGATACCACTCCAATTCTTATCAATGAAGTTGATGCGGATACACCAGGATCCGACACCGCCGAGTTTGTCGAACTCTACGACGGGGGCATCGGGAATACCAACCTCGATAATCTTGTTGTTGTCTTCTTCGATGGCACGAACAACCAATCCTATGCCGCCTTCGATCTGGATGGCTACAGTACGAACGCGCAAGGCTTCTTTGTACTGGGCAACAAAGCGGTCACACAAGCAACCAGGATTTTCGATGATGATCTCCTGAAGAATAGTATTGGTGCCGTGGCAATTTATCGGGGACATGCATCCGATTTCCCAACATCTACACCAGTAACATCGACCAATCTGATTGATGCTGTAGTTTACGATTCTGACAACAATGATAACACGGCTTTACTGGTGGCCTTGACACCCAGCCAACCTCAAATCAATGAAAACGCTCATGCCAAGGCTGATACGGATGCGATAGCACGAGTTCCCGATGGTGGATTCGCCAAAAATACGAGTACTTATCTCGCGCAAACCCCGACTCCAGGCGCAAGAAATATCCCGCCAAATACTCCACCGATTGTCAACATCACCGCGGGGACATTGTCTTATACAGAGGGCGATTTGCCAATTTATCCAGCACTGCCAATCGATAACAGCATCTCCATCACAGACGATGGAATGCATATAACCAGCGCAATTGCCTATATATCTTCTGGTTATCGACTCGGACAAGATACTCTCGCGGCAACATCTCAGGGAAATGTATCCATCATGCCGTTTGACCCCGTATCAGGGAAACTTGCCTTGGCGGGAACGGCCACCATCGCGGAGTATGAAAACGTCCTACGATCCATCACCTTCGCAACCGGCGACGATCCGGGAGACGGGAATCGGTCGGTAACTATTGTTGTGACCGATTCTGATGGTGTGGATAGCCTTCCGAAGTCTCGCATGATTCATGTGTCATCTGTGAACGATCTGATTACGATTAGTGCCCCGAGTACATTCACGGTTGATGAGGATCGTACAATTGCCATTTCTGGGATCACGGCCACAGACCCGGACAGCGGCGGCAATCCCGTCTCCTTATCTCTATCTTCCACGCACGGAATCATCTCAATCACTGATACAAATTTCATAACTGTAGGTGCAAGCAATACTTCGCAATTCACACTGGAAGGTTCGCTCAGTAAAATCATTACGTCCATATCAAGTTTAACATATATTCCAGATGCTAATTACTCAGGAAATGCGATCATTAGTTTAACGGCCAATGACAATGGGAATACAGGTGGTGGCTTGCCAACGATTGATTCTACAACTATCGCCATCACCATTACACCGATTAACGACCCTCCATCATTCCTTCCTGGCGGCGATGTTACCGTAATAGAAGATGCTGGGCCAATCACGATCCCCGCATGGGCCACGGCTCTCACGCCAGGACCAAATGAAGCAGGGCAAACGCTTGAATTCCAGGTTACCAACAATCAACCCAGTCTATTTGCACAGGCACCCCGTATTACATCAGATGGCACATTGACATTTACCCCCGCCAATGATGCCTATGGTTCGGCTACCGTTACGGTCACGCTGATGGATGATGCCGGTGATAATTCTTCTTCCACAACATATACATTCACCATCACCATTACACCGATCAATGATCCTCCATCATTCCTTCCTGGCGGCGATGTTACCGTAATAGAAGACGCTGGGCCAATCACGATCCCCGCATGGGCCACGGCTCTCACGCCAGGACCAAATGAAGCAGGGCAAACGCTTGAATTCCAGGTTACCAACAATCAACCCAGTCTATTTGCACAGGCACCCCGTATTACATCAGATGGCACATTGACATTTACCCCCGCCAATGATGCCTATGGTTCGGCTACCGTTACGGTCACGCTGATGGATGATGCCGGTGATAATTCTTCTTCCACAACATATACATTCACCATCACCATTACACCGATCAATGATCCTCCATCATTCCTTCCTGGCGGCGATGTTACCGTAATAGAAGACGCTGGGCCAATCACGATCCCCGCATGGGCCACGGCTCTCACGCCAGGACCAAATGAAGCAGGGCAAACGCTTGAATTCCAGGTTACCAACAATCAACCCAGTCTATTTGCACAGGCACCCCGTATTACATCAGATGGCACATTGACATTCACCCCCGCTAATGATGCCTACGGTTCGGCTACCGTTACGGTCACGTTGATCGATGATGATGGTGGCGGGAATTCCTCCTCAGAAACATATACATTCACCATCACCATTACACCGATCAATGATCCTCCATCATTTGCCATTGGGCCAGACTTATCTCTATTTGAAGACAGTGGAATGGTCGTTTTCCCTCACTGGGCTACCAACATCATGCCTGGCCCAAGCAATGAATCCGCACAAAGTGTGATGTTCGTGATTTCGGCCAGTGATCCGAGCTTATTCACGGGTCTGACAATCACCCCTAGTGGTGATTTGTATGTAACCCCTGCGGCGGATGCCTTTGGGTCAGCCACCCTCTCTGTGCAGATTCAAGATCGTGGCGGCTCGGATTTTGGTGGTATGAATATCTCGAATTTCCAATTTGCGGTTATTACGATTATACCCGTCAATGATGCTCCCACATTCACATTCACAAATCCATCAATCACGAGTATCTATTCTGCGATGCCGCAATCTGTGATCGGATTCGCCAGCAACATCACTCCTGGCCCCCAGAATGAATCCGGTCAATCGCTTTCCTTCATTGTATCCCAGATTTCTGGTGATTTAACATTTTCATCCCCACCTGATATCACCGTGGATGGAACGCTGATCTACACCACTATTGGATATGGCACGGCGACATTACAAGCCACGCTCCAAGATGATCATGGTGTCGATCATGGTGGCATCAACGCAGTGACAAAATCATTCACACTGACTGTTCAGCCGCCACCCATTGCGCCGATGGGAATGGATGACAGCTATACAACACCATACAACACGAAGATTAACCGTCATGATATTGGTCTTCTGCAGAATGATAGTGACCCCGATAGTTCGGTTATCTTTGTCACCCATGTCTCGCCACTCTCCCCCGCTACGGCGGGGACGCTGGATGTGACGGCGGAAGGCTCCTTCACGTTCACGCCGACCCGTGGATTTTCCGGGAGAGCCACATTTTCATACCAACCCACGGATGGGGTATTACTCGGCAATATTACATATGTGAGTATTATTGTCGGCGATAAGCCTCCGCCGATTAGTCAGAATGATGTTGCATACTTTGCCGTTGGGGCCGGTTCCGGTGGGAATGGAACCGTCACATTATTTGATCGGAACGGGGTTCCCGGTTTGACTCTCACACCATTTCCTGGGACATCATCCGCGGTTCGTGTGGCTGTCGCCAATGCCAACGGGGACACTATTCCTGATTTATTTGTGGCCACTGGTCCGGGGAGTCCGGTTCGCGTCTTGATGATTGATGGTGCGGGCGGGCGGTCCCAACGCGCGTTCACACCATTTGAAGACTCCTTTACTGGCGGGGCGTTTCTTGCCGCCGCGGACCTGGATGGCGATGGTGTTGCGGATTTGGCCGTGTCGCCGGATGTGAGCGGCGGTCCGCGCGTCATCGTTTATAGCGGGCGAACGGGGTTGAAACTCGCGGACTTTTTTGGGATCGACGACCCGATGTTTCGCGGTGGAACCCGCTTGGCTTTTGGGGACATCAATGGAGATGGAACACCGGATTTGATCGTTGCGGCTGGCATGGGCGGCGGTCCCCGTGTCGCCGTCTGGGATGGGGTTTCTGTGCAACATGGGCAGCCCCGTCGTCTGTTCAATGATATTTTCGTGTTCGAGGACACGATCCGCAATGGTGTCTATGTCGCGTCCGGTGACATCAATGGTGATGGCTACGACGAAATCCTGATTGGAGGCGGGCCGAATGGGGGGCCGCGTCTCATCGGACTGGCTGGATGGGCACTTTGGGACACGCAGGGCCAGGG
>JAIXLE010000057.1 GCA_026931725.1 Bacteroidales bacterium | reverse complement strand
CATCATTCCCTTCCACACGATGCCCGATCCATTGCAGAAAATACCCCAGGACCAGCATTCCGGTCCCGCAATACCACGGTAACACCGCCAACAGCGGCAAGCCGATCAACGCGATCGGGATGCCCACCATGTGAATGGCAAAGCTGAACGGGTGCTGATGGCGTTCTAACCAATTCGCTCGGGCCTTGCCTGCCAAGCGCAAGAGTCGCCGCGCAATGGGGAAGGATTGACGAGGCAGATGCGGTTCGGGATTCATGGTTCCCATTATGCAGAGGATCGATACGGGGATACATTGCCGGAGCGTGCCGCGGCCGGCCGCCACCGTCTGATGCCGTTATATTCCGAACCACCGCGATTGTGACCGGAACACCGCGTGTATCGGTTCTGCGTAGGCTTCTGCGAACGGATCTGCCATAATATCCTTCTGCGAACAGCCCGCGCGAAGGAACACCATGCTGAATCAATCTTTGAAGAATGCCGTGCTGCGGATTTTGCCGCGTGTCAAAACCCCCGCGCAGTACCTCGGCGGCGAAGTGAACGCCATCGCGAAAGACCATCGGCAAGTGCGCGGGACACTCTGCCTGTGCTTCCCGGATACTTATGGGTTGGGGATGAGCCACCATGGGTATCAGGTTCTCTACTCCCTCATGAACCGTGATCCGCGTTGGGCCTGTGAGCGGGCTTTTACTCCGTGGATCGACTTCGAGACAGAACTGCGGGTGAATCAACTCCCTCTCTATGGGTTGGAAACCTTCACCCCGTTGCATCGCTTCGATCTGCTGGGGTTCAGCCTGCAATACGAAGTGGGCTATACCAACGTCCTGACCATGCTCGATCTGGGAGGTGTGCCCCACTTTGCCGAACAGCGTCGAGTGACGGACCCCCTCGTCATCGCGGGGGGGCCAGGAGCCCAGAACCCCGAACTCCTGGCCCCGTTCGTAGACCTGTTCATCATCGGTGATGGTGAGGAATCATTGCCGTGGGTGATGGAGAAATGGACGGATTTGAAAGAAGCCGCCCTCCGCGCGGGCGATACGTCCTACCGCCGCCGACTGGAGATGCTCGCGGAGATCGTGAGTGCGGTGCCCTGGGCTTATGCTCCGGTCTTTTATGAATTCGATTATCATGCCGATGGCACGATTGCGAGTGTCAACCGCACGCGATCCGATGTCCCGGCCGAAATCGCCTCCTGCACGATCACCCAAAATCTGGATGATATTCCACTTCCGGTCCAACCCGTTGTCCCATTCGTGCAGACACCCCACGACCGCATTGCCATCGAAATTATGCGCGGTTGTCCGCACCAGTGCCGATTCTGCCAGAGTACGGTCATCAAGCGACCGCTGCGGATTCGATCCGTGGAAACCATCGTGCGCTCCGCTCTGGAAAGCTACCACAACACCGGCACGAATGAAATCAGCTTGCTCTCGTTGTCGAGTAGTGACTATCCACATTTTGAAGAATTGGTCCGGCGAATGCATGAGGTATTTACGCCGCTCGGTGTCAACGTGTCGCTACCGAGTTTGCGGATCAATCATCAACTACGGTCCTTGCCGGAACTGATCCAAGGCGTGCGCAAAGCGGGTTTGACACTCGCGCCGGAAGTGGCACGGGATGACATGCGTGAGCAGATTCGCAAAAAGATCAAGAACGATGATTTGTACGAAGGTTGTCGTCAAGCATTTCAGCACGGTTGGCAGAAGGTCAAACTCTATTTTCTGTGCGGCCTTCCCGGCGAGCGGAGTGCCGACCTGGACGGCATCATTGAGATGGCGGAAACAATTGCGAACATCAGCAAAGAAGTGACGGGCCGGTATCGGGAGGTGGTGGCATCCGTGTCGAACTTCGTTCCGAAACCGCACACGCCGTATCAGTGGAATGGGATGCAATCCCGCGAATACTTCCGCTGGGCGGGTGATTATCTGCATCGTCAGAAACGCATGCGGGCCGTCAAAGTCAAGCAGCACGACATTGAAACCAGCTTGCTGGAAGGGATTCTCACCCGTGGGGATCGCCGGGTGGCCGCGGGCTTGTACGAAGCCTGGAAACGCGGTGCCCGGCTCGATTCCTGGAAGGATTGCTACCGCCCGGATTTGTGGTGGGGGACGTTCCGCGATTTGGGTATTGATGTCAGTTTCTACAGCCATCGTCAGCGCCCCATGAGCGAACGGTTGCCGTGGGACCATGTCAATGTCAAGAAAGGCCGCGCGTATCTGGAAAAGGAACAGGAACGCAGCGTCATTCAACTCCGCGTCATGGCCGATGCCGTCGGTGAGGGGCCGGGGTGCGGGGGTTAGATAGACTTCAAGCGGTCAAGAGTGAGATGTCGTCAGGTTCTGAAATACGAAATAGACGGCATCCACAAAGAGAACGTATCCCTGACCAGGTTGTGTTTGTTCCAGCCACGGATCGCGCTTGGTTTCGAGGATCCGTAACGCCGGAACCAGAGGACGAGGATTCTTCGACGAACGGGAACCTCGGGGTGATCCTTCCACTTGGCCAGTACAATCACCGAGTCCTCATCTGAGAATTTCACGCGAAATCATGCATTTCTTTCCCTATCCCGTTTGCTCCCGTTGGTCGCTCAGATCGTGAATAGAGGAACTGATACACGAATCCAGTGAGGCTGTCCAATTTTGAGAAGGAGGAACGGAACCAGAGAGGAACACAACCGGGGACTGTCGTCCCCGGTTCAGTAGGACACTCCGAACCGGGGACGACAGTCCCCGGTTGTCCGATAAACGGAGATCTTGAGACACCCACATTGGGTTTGTGTATGAGATTCCGAATGCCTCATCCATGGTCATGGTGCGAGTGGAGCATAGTAAAAGAAGGCGGACAACGCATGAGAGTATTCCCATGCGTTGTCCGCGAGTCAGACGATTTATAGGATCAGATTATCCAACATACACGCCCAGTTCATAGGAAGTCTCAAAGGGGACAATTCCCGTCTCCTCTGCCAAGATCGTACCGTTCGGCAAGAGACGGTATGCTCGCACTTGCCCCCCACCTTTACCGCCTGCACCCGTGAAGATGCTGTCCGAAATTCCATCTCCATCGGAGTCAAAATCACTCACCCGTACCCCCCCGAGGAAGCCCTGGTCGTAGGCCAGGAACTCGGTGATCTGCGTATTGTTCTTCCCGTTGAAGACTCGGACGAGCGGCTGGCCACCTGATCCAGGTCCGGTAATGACATCGGCGAGGCCATCCCCGTTCACGTCACCCGCGGCAACAAAGACACCGTTGCGGAATTGCGAATAGTCTGGATCATAAGCGAAGTAACTCGCAATACTCACCACTCCCTCCAGAGTGGCGGCGGGTGTCCACACGATGACGTGCGCACTACCACCATCCCCAGCCCCGGTGATGATCTCATCAATCCCGTCTCCATTGGTATCACCCGCCGCGACGCGCACCCCATTTCGGAAGTTTGCATCATAAGCGAAGAAGTCGATCCCATTGGTGGGTTGACCCGTTCGCCCATCGAACACGCGGACACGTGGCCCGCCGCCCATCCCGGCTCCGGTGATGACTTCTCCGATGCCGTCACCGTTCACATCACCTACGGCAACAAACACACCACCTCGTTGCGTGTCTTCGTAAGCAAAGAAGTCCGAAAGGATGCTGCCGGTCACGCCATCGAAGACACGAACACGAGGCCCACCGCCAACACCGGCACCCGTGACAATGTCATCGACACCATCACCATTTACGTCACCCGTTGCCACGGTGACTCCGCCACGTTGTGTATCCTCGTAGGCGAAGAAGTTGAATCGCAGCGTGCCATCACTGTTGTAGACTCGCACACGCGGTCCACCGCCCGCACTAGCACCGACCGCGACCAACCGAGTGATGAGTTTATCCGCATCCGTTGCGGTGTTGTTTGCAGGGGCAACTTCGGTGATCCCAGCCGGAGGTGTGACTGAAACTGTATGGGTCAGTGTGCCCACCGCACCGGGCTGAACGGTCGCACGCACGATGTAGGTAATCGCACCTCCTGCGGGAATATCGACAATCTGATCGATTGGCCCATTACCCGCAGTCACTGCGGAAGCACCGCCAGTTGCTGATGCAGTCCAGGTGACATAGGTCAGGTCCGCCCCCGTGAACGATTCCAACACACGCGCTCCCGTCACGCCCGTTGGCCCACGATTTGTTACCGTTACCGTGTAGACAGGAGAACGCGCGGCACCGAGCTGATCCACTCCATCCGTAACAGTGACGACGAGGTCCGTGCCAATATCGTCGTTTACGATTGTCCCCGTCCCAGTGCTGGTGAGGAGATTGGCTCCCACGGGATTGAGCAACGACACGGTAAAGGTTTCATCGTTCTCACCCAGGTTGTCCGCGTTGACCAGGACCGTCACGGTCTTGGATGTTTCCCCCGGCGCAAAAGTGAGCCGCCCAGTAGTCCGGGTATAATCGCTGATCTCACTCGCGGTCCCATCCGCCGTGACGTAATCGACTGTGATCGGCGTTTGGCTGGGGCCGCTCAACTGCACAGTAAAGGTGAACGGCGTTGTCCCACCGGTTCCTTCCGTCTGGGTGACACTGTTGATGGTGATGACCGGAATGGCTTCATCGTTGGTGATTGTCCCAACCGCGAATGTATCCGGGACCAATGCGGAGGAATCCGGCGATGAGACATTCAGCATGAATGTCTCATCGGATTCATATACCGTATCCCCGATGACAGGAACGGTCACGGTCTTTGTGGTTTCACCAGGGGCGAATATGACTGTACCCGTGGTCGCAGTGTAGTCCGTACCGGCTGCGGCTGTGGTATCCGCCGTCGAATAACTGATCGTGACAGGGTTGCTGCTCGGATGGGACAGTGATAAGACGAAGGTTGCCGGGGTGGTACCGCTGTTTCCTTCCACCACGGTCACATCGTTAATCGTCAGAGCCGGCTGGGTATCATCATTGGTAATCGTCCCAGTTGCCGAGATGGTTCCACCGCCAGGAATCACAGCGTTGGTTGCCCCGCTCAATTCGACATGGAACACCTCATCGGGTTCAAAGCTATTGTCACCCGTGACGAGGACCGTGACAAACTGCGATGTCACTCCAGGATTGAACGTCAACGTGCCGCTCTGAGCGGTGTAGTCGCTGCCCGCAATCGCCGAATCGTCGATCGTCGTGTAGTTGATCGTCACCGTCTGATCGGTCGGATTCGAGAGCGTGACCGCGAAGGTGAACGGCGTGTTGCCACTGTCCCCTTCATTCGCGGTGACATTCGTAATCGCCACCGTTGGAACGGGATCATCGTTCGTGATAGTGCCTTGTCCCGCGGTCCCGATTGTCACCTGACCAGAGACGGGCGTGACATTCAGGGCAAATGTCTCATTACCTTCGTATGTGAGGTCGCCGTTGACCAAGACCGTGACCGTTTTGGTCGTCTCATCCGGCGCGAAGGTGAGTGTCCCCATGGCGGCTTGATAATCCGACCCCGCCGAAGTCGCTGTGCCATCTGCCGTGGCGTAGTTCACCACAATGGGTTCGTGGCTGGCATTCGTGAGTGTTAGGGTAAACACGAATGCGGTCGTACCCGAATCGCCCTCGTCCTGGGTCACACTACTGACGTTCAACGTCGGGATCGGGTCATCGTCCTGGATCGTCACCGTGCTATGGGAAACGCCCAAGGTGCCATTGGTCGGGCTACTCAGATCCAGAGCGAATGTCTCATCCGGCTCAAACGTGGTATCCCCAGAAACGAATACCGTGACGGTCTGCGTCAGTGGGCCACCCGGTTGGAATACCAATGTTCCCGAGATTCCGGTGTAGTCGCTGCCAGCCGTGGCCAACACGTCAGATGTCGCGTAGGCAACCGTGACCGTTTGGCTACTCGGATTCGATAACGTGACCGTGAACGGAATCCCCGTGGTCCCGCTGTTCCCTTCGGATGTTGTCACCGTGGCGGGATTGAGGGTGATCACCGGCGCATCATCATTATCGGAGATTTGCACCGAACCCTGCACGTTCGCCAATGTCCCATTCACCGGATTCGACAGCAACAGAGACAACGACTCTGGCAATTCATCGATGTTGTCATCGTTGATTGTGACTGTGACCACCTGCGACAGTGGACCACCGGGATTGAACGTCAACGTACCGGACACGGCCGTGTAGTCCAGACCGGCCAGTGCCGAACCGTCCAGCGTCGAGTAATCCACGTTCACGATTTCATCCGAGGCGTTGGACAACGATACCGTGAAGGAAACCGATCCGGCACCCTCCGTCACACTCTGATTGACAGGCGTGACCGTGATGGTCGGTCGCAGGTCATCATTGACGATGGTGCCCGTGGCGTTGCCGTTCAGGATGGTGGCACCGCTGGCTCCGCTGAGGGTAACGGGGACCGTCTCGTTCTGCTCAAACGTCGTGTCTCCCTGCACCGTCACCGTGACCGGCTTGCTCGTATCACCGGGTGCGAATGTTACCGTCTGACCCGCGATCGCTGTGTAGTCCGTGCCAGCCGTCGCCGTCCCCGTACCAGTCCCGAATGTCACCGTCACCGTCTGACTGCTCGGTGTCGACAGCGTCACATTAAACGTCATCGCGGTCGTGCCCGCATTCCCTTCCAACACCGACACATCGCTCACCGAAATCGTCGCCGTGTCATTGTCCTTGATCGTCCCTGTCCCCGTTATCGTTCCCGCTGTCGCGTTCGTGATCCCACTCAACGTCACTGTGAACGTCTCATCCCCTTCGTCGATCAAATCTCCATTCACCAACACCGAAATCGTCTTCGATGTCTCACCCGGAGCAAACGTCAACGTCCCAGTTGTTGCCACATAATCCCAACCCGCCGTGGCATTCACATCCGCCGTCGCGTAGTTCATCGTGATCGGCAGGTTGCTCGCGGCACTCAGCGACACCGTGAACGTCAGCGTTTGCGCACCCGTGTCCCCTTCCGTGAGCGACGCATTCGCAATGTTCACCGTGGGTGTCGCGTCATCATCCACGATCGTCACAGTCGCTACGTTGTTTAGACCGCTGATCGTCGCATTGCTCGCACCCGTCAGACGCAGCGACAACGTCTCATTCAGTTCGTCGAACGCATCCGTCGTGATCGTCACCGGCACCGTAATGCTCGTCGACCCACCCGGCGTAAACGTCACTGTACCGGATATCGGCGTGTAGTCGCTACCCGCCGTCGCCGTGTCCGTCAACGCGCCCGTCGTGTAGTTCACCGTCACCGGCTGACCGCTGGGGGCATCCAGAGAAATCGTAAAGTTGTAGACAACCGTGCCACCCGTCCCTTCCGTGACTGTCGTGGGGTTGGCCACCACACTCACAACTGGGGCGGTATCATTGTCATAAATGGTTCCCAAAGCGGTGTTCGGTGTCCCGAGTGTAGCATTGGTCGGTGTCCCCAGATTCAGGCTAAATGTCTCAACCGCCTCATCTAAGAGATCATCGATTACCGGGACCGTAACGGTCGCCGTGGTTTGTCCCGGTGTGAATGTCACGGACCCAGACAGACCCGACGTGTCGTAATCCGCCGCCGTCGCCGTGCCCGGAACGATCGTGTAGGGCACCGTCACGTTCTGACCGCTCGCACTCGCTAGCGTGATCGTGAACACCACTGCCGCTCCCGGTCCTTCCGTCGCCTGGCCACCCGACACTGTGACCACCGGCAATGCGTCATTGTCGTCCTCAATCGTACCCGTGACCGAACCACCCGACACCGTGGCGTTGGTCGCACCAGTCAGCGTGACCGTGAAATCTTCGTTGCTCTCATTCAACAGGTCATTGACGATCGGCACCGTAATCTTGGCTGTGGGCGAACCCGCCGGGATCATCACGGTGCCAGTCATGCCCGTGAAGTCCTGACCCGCCGTCGCTGTCCCACTGGCCACCTGATACGACACCATCACATTCTGGCCGCTGATCGCACTCAACTGCACCGTGAACGACATCGTGCCAGCCGACTCCGATGCCGTTCTCGAACCCACCAGGCTCACCGTCGGGGTTGCGTCATTGTCCACGATCTCACCCACCGCCACATTCGCGCTGGTACTCACCGTCGAATGGGTCGCCGAGACAATCCGCACCGAATACGTCTCGGGTGAGACTTCGTCCAGCAGGTCGTCTACCGTGATGACTGTGAACGGAGCTGACAGACTGCCCGCTGGGATTGTCACCGTCAGCGGCGACGGAATCGTATAATCGCCCGGTGCCTGGGCCGTCCCATTGTCCACCGCCAGCGTCACCACGACCGGTTCGGCACTCCGACTGCTCAAGCTCACCGTGAACGTCGCTGTCCCGCCTTCCGTCACGCTCACGGGACCAGAGATTGACACGACCGGAGTTGCATCGTCATCCTGAATGATGCCCGTTCCCGTCCCATTGAGAATGATCGCGTTGCCCGTCGTCACACCCGTCAACTGCACCGACAGCGTCTCATCCGGCTCATCCAGATCATCACGGTTCACCGTGATCGCAATCGTACCCGTCAGTTGACCCGCCGTGATCGTCACCGTCCCACCGCTCACCCCGGTGAAGTCCGTACCACCGATCGCTGTCCCGTCGATCGTGCTATACGACAACGTGATGTCTTCGCCGTACACCGCACTGAGCGTCACCGGGAAGGTCAACGTCGTCGTCCCTGGCCCCGTCCCTTCGACCACACTGGCATTCCCAATGCTCACCGCGGGGTAGGTGTCATCGTTCAGGATGGTGCCGTTGACCGCACCGCTCGGGACATTCACCGCGCCGCTGCTCATGGTCGGAGTCAAGGTCAGACCCACCGTCTCATCCGCTTCCAGAATCAGGTCGCCATTCACCGTGACGGTCAAAGTCTTCGTGAGATCGCCGGGGTTGAAGACGATGTTTCCGCCCGCATAGCTGTAGTCCGTCGGGCTCAATGCCGTGCCCGTAAAACTCGGCACCAACGTGATCGTGTCCGCACTCGGGTGCGACAACGTCAACGTGAACGTCAGGCTCTTCGTCCCGCTGTTCCCTTCCGTCACCGAATCCCCCAACACCGTCAACGTCGGGGGTAGGTCATTATCCTTGATCGTCGCCGTGGCCACGCCCGCACTGATTGTGGCGTTGCTCGGATTCGACAACGTCACTGTGAACGTCTCATCCCCTTCGTCGATCAAATCTCCATTCACCAACACCGAAATCGTCTTCGATGTCTCACCCGGAGCAAACGTCAACGTCCCAGTTGTTGCCACATAATCCGAACCCGCCGTGGCATTCACATCCGCCGTCGCGTAGTTCACCGACACCGTCTGCGAACTCGCGTTGCTCAGTGTCACCGTGAACGTCAACACCTGCGAACCACTGTTCCCCTCCACGATACTCGGTGTTAACGGAGCAATCGCAATCGTCGGTTGAGCATCGTCATTGGTGATCGTCACCGTGCCCTGGTTGCTGCCACTCGGAACCGTTGCCATCCCCGAGGTCACACCGGTCACGCGGAAATAAAAGTCCTCATTCCCCTCAAACTGCGTGTCCCCATTCACCTGCAGTGTCACGGTTTTCGATGTCTCGTTAACCCCGAAGGTCACCGAGCCCGTCTGCGGGGCGTAATCCCCATCCGCCGCGGTTGCCGTCCCATCCACCAGCGTGTATGTCACCGTAATCGGTGTCGAACTCGGACGATCCAGGACGATGTCAAAGGACACAGAAGTTGTCCCACTATTCCCTTCTGCCACCGTACGGGACGTAGGCGTTACCGATACGTTTGGCACCGCATCATTGTTGACGATTGTCCCCACACCCTGGGTGTCCGCAATGCTGCCATTCACCGCGTTCGACAGGTTCACAAAGAACGACTCATTCGGCTCGTAGACCAGATCACCCAGCACAGGCACCTGGATCTGCATGCTCGTGACACCCGCGTTAAAGCTCAACGTCCCATTCGTCGTGGTGTAGTCCGAACCCGACTCCGCGCCTCCATCCGCTGTCGCATAATTCACGGTCACCGTCTTGCCGCTGGCACCGCTCAGGCTCACCGTGAACGTCGCCATCTGAGTGCCGCCGTCCCCTTCCGTCACCGTCACATCGCTGATCGAAATCGTCGGACCATCATCGTCATCCGTGATCATCCCCGTCGCAACCAAGTCATTCCCAGTGCCGGCCACATTCGTCACATTCGACAACGTCACCGTGAACATCTCATCGATCTCATCCATTGCATCCGCGACAACATTGACCGGCACCATGATCGACTGCTGGCCCGCCAGGATCACCAGATGACCACCCACCGCCGAGAAGTCCACACCAGCCGCCGCTGTCCCCGCCGTCAACGTGTAATCAAACGCCACGTCCAGGCCACTCACCGCACTCAACTTCACCGGGAAATAGAACGTCGTCACACCGCCGGTACCTTCGTCCTGCGTCACGTCCCAAATCGTGATCGTCGGCGCGGCATCGTCGTCTTGGATCGTCACTGTCGCCGGGTTGCTTCCAATCGTCGCATTCGATGCACCCGTCAGGACCACGGAGAATGTCTCATCCCCTTCGTACAGATCATCACCCAAGATTGGGATATTGATCGTCGCGCTGGTATCGCCCGGATTGATGGTCACCGTTCCTGAGATCGGGGTGAAGTCCGATCCGGGGGTGGCCGTGTCGCCAGAACCGGCGAGGACTGTATAGGACACCGTTACCGGCAAACCACTCTCTGCCGACATGTTGATTGTGAACGCGAGCGTCTGGTTCGCATCTGTCTCTGTCACCGATGTGTTGCTCACGCTCACCACCGGCGGTGCGTCCAGGGCATTATCGAATATCGTCCCGGTTGCAGTTTTCGCACCCGTCAAGATCGTCGCCGTGCCCGCGGACACGCTCGCTAACGTCACCGTGAATGTCTCATCTGCCTCGTCCAACGCATCCGCCGCCACTTGGAACGTGATCTGGCCACTGGTCTGATCCGCCGGGATTGTGACCGTCCCACCTGCCAACGCTGGACTGAAGTCCGCCATCGCATCCGTGCTGCCCGCTCCTACCGTATATGTCAGCGTCGTGGCCGTGCTGCTTGGAGCCGACAGGGTTACGTTGAAACTGATCGTCGCCGTACCACTGGATGGTTCCGTTACGGACGCATCCGCGATCGACACGAACACCGCACCATCATCATTTAAGATCGTCCCGATCGCACTCAAGTCGCTCGCAACCTTATTGATCGTGCCCGCAACCGGAGTCGAATCGAGCGTGACCGTGAATGTCTCATCCGGCTCCACGGTCCCATCACCGTTCACCGTCACCGTGATCGTCTTCGAGGTATCGCCCGGATTAAACGTCACCACTCCACTCGACGACAGATAGTCGTTGTTCGCCGTTGTCGCCGTATCGTCCGTGGTCGCATAGTTCAACGTGATCGTCTCATTGCTCTTCCGGTCCAGGTTCACCGTAAAGGTGTACGTCGTCGGCCCGCTGTTCCCTTCTGGACGACTCACATCCCCGATCGTCACCACCGGGGCCGTCTCATTGTCCGTGATCGTTGCTGTGCCCTGGGCATCCGAAATCGTCGCGTGAGTCGCATTCGTTAGGTTGACCACGAACGTCTCACCTGGGTCATACTCCGTGTCATCGTTCACTGCCACCGTGATTGTCTTGGATGTCTCGCTCGGAGCAAACGTCAACGTCCCGCTGGTCGCCGCATAGTCTGTCCCCGCTAAGGCGGTCCCGTTCGCCGTCGCGTAGTCCACCGTCACCGGCTGACCACTGGCCGTACTCAACGTCACCGTGAACGTCGCCACCGAACCGCCCGGAGTCTCCGTCACCGTCGCCGTCGCATCACTGATGGACAGGGTTGGTGCTGCATCGTTGTCCGTAATCTCGCCCGTCGCCTGGTTTGCCGTCGTGCTGACCGTCGCGTTCGTCGCGGACACCAACGTCACGAAGAAGTTTTCCGACGACTCGTTCAAACTGTCATTGTTCGTATCGATCGTGAAAGTCGCAGACGGATTGTGGGCCGAAATCGTCACCGTCTGCAGCACCCCGGCCGTGTAATCCGAGCCGGACTCCGCAGTCCCATTGCTCGTGCTGTAGGTCACCACGATCGGGCTATCACTGAGAGTCCCGCCCACCGTTTGCACCGTGAACGTGATCGCGTTCCCTTCCACCACAGACGCCGGGTTCGGAACGATCTCCACCACCGGTGTCGCATCATCATCCAGGATCGTTCCCGTCGCCACCGATGCCGTGGGGTTCACCGTCGCATTCGATGGATTGGACAACGACACCGTGAATGTCTCATTCATCTCGTCGTAGTTGTCACCCAAGACGGTCACCAGCACCGTCTTCACTGTCTCGCCCGGAGCAAATGTGACTGTACCAGTCGCTGCGGTATAATCCTTCCCTGTCCCCGCCAACGCCGTCCCATCCACGGTCGCGTAGTTCACCGTCACCTGCTGCCCGCTGGCCTTGTCCAGGCTGATGGTGAAGGCCAACGTCGTGGTCGTGGGGGAATTCCCTTCCTGGACCGCACCACCGCTCACCGAGATCACCGGTGGGTCATCGTCGTCGGTAATCGTCGCCGTCACCGGAGACGGGGCAGTCGAATTTGCATTGGCCCCTGGGGTCACCGTCAGAATTACCGTCTCATTTGGTTCGTCGAAGATGTCCTCGACGATCGGCACCAGAATGTCCACATACGACTGTCCCGCTGGGATCGTCACGGTCCCAGAGGTCGGCCCCGTGAAGTCCTCTCCTGCTGTTGCCAACCCTGTCAGGGTATAGCTGAAGCTCACGTCTTGACCACTGACCGCGCTCAGGCTGACCCGATATACGATCGTCCCACTCTCGCTAGGCGGTTGCGTCTGCACGATGGCCGTTAGGCTCGGTGCCGCGTCGTTGTCCGCGATCGTCGCCATCGCTGATTTATTGGCCGGTGTCGGGTCGATCGTCGCATTCGTTGCCGATTGCAGTGTCAGCGTGAACGTCTCATTCCCTTCATCCAGCAGGTCGTCGAACGTGGGGATATTGAACGACTGGGATGTCGAACCCGCTGGAACAGTGACCGTGAAAGTCGTGTTGTCATAATCTTTTCCGGTGCCACCTTGGGCTGTCCCATCAACCAGCGTGAAGGTCACGACCACGGGCGATGCGCTCTTGCTGCTCAAATTCACAGTGAACTGCACATTGCTCCCTTCCGTCACCGCTCCCGATGGACCCGTCACGCTCACCACCGGGGTTGCGTCATCGTCCAGAATCGTCCCGGTCCCGGTCGCGTTCAGGATGGTTGCATTCCCACTGGTCACACCCGTGAGTTGTACTGTGAATGTCTCATCCGGCTCGTCCAGGTCATCCGTCGTAATGGGGATCGTGAAGGTCTGGCTCAACGCATTCGCGGCGATCGTTACGGTGCCGGTATTGGTCCCCGTGTAATCGGCACCATCCGTGGCCGTCCCCGCAATCGTCTGGTAACTGATGGTGACCGGCGTGCTGCTCATCGCGCTCAGCGTCACCGTGAACGTGATATTCGTTGTCCCGCCTGTCCCCTCGGTGACGCTCGTGTCCCCAATGCTCACCGCCGGGATCGTGTCATCGTTCAGGATCGTTCCCACACCCACCGTCGCGCCAGTCTGCAAGGTCGCGTTGGTCGGTGTTCCCAATGTGACATTGAATGTCTCATCCGGCTCGGCGATCGTGTCCCCGATCGTGTTGATCGTGATGGTCGCGGTGGTATCACCCGGATTGAACGTCAACGGCGACGATGTCACCACGGTATAATCGGTGCCCGACACGGCATCGACATTACTCACCGTAAAGGGCACGGTGACGGTTTGGTAACTCGCGCGGTCCAGGGTGACCGTGAATGTGATGGTCTTGTTCCCCGTGTTGCCTTCCACGTTCGATGCCGCCGCATTGATCGAAACCACCGGCGTCGCGTCATCATTATTGATCGTGCCCGCAGCTGAGCTAGTACTAATAGTCGCTTCGACTGGGGTGGTCAGATTGACCAGGAAATACTCATTGCTTTCAAATTTCGTGTCGCCATTGATCTGGATCGTCACGAATTTTTCGGTTTCGCCGGGGGCAAATGTTACCTGCGTGGGAACGACGGGCAAGTAATCATTATCCGCCGCCGTCGCTGTCCCATCCGCCGTTACATACGTCACCGTGACCGAATTCTCGGACGGATTCGACAACGCGATGCGGAACGTCATCATCTGCGTGCCCGCGTTCCCTTCCGCCTACGTCACAGTGCCAATCGTAATCGACGGTTGATCATCATCATTGGTAATCGTGGCGGTACTCGCTGATGGCGATCCCAGCGTCCCATTCACCGAGCCTGTCAAGGCGACCGTGAATGTCTCATTATCCTCATAGGTCGTGTCGCCGTTGACTAGCACCGTAAACGTCTGCGACAGAGGGCCACCCGGTAGGAATGTCAATGTCCCACTCGCCGCCTGGTAATCGCTGCCTGCCTGGGCCGTCCCATCACTTGTCGCATAGCTGACGGTCACGGCCTGGCTGCTCGGGTTGGACAGCGTCACCGTATAGGTGATACTTGTTGTCCCACTATTCCCTTCGGATACCGATGACGAGGATGCACTGAGGGTAATCACTGGCGGGTTATCATCATCCGTAATCGTGGCTTGCCCTTGGTTATCACCGATCGTCACCGGCAGCGTGGGACTGCTCGCAGCTGTCAGATTAACAAAGAATGTCTCATTCGGCTCGTCGATATTGTCACTGCTGATGGGAATGCTGATCGTATTGGACGTGGTCCCAGCCGAGATGGTCACGCTGCCCGAGCCACCTGTGTAATCAACTCCACCACCCGTCGCCGTGCCATCCGCTGTGGAGTAACTCACCGTGACATCTTCTTCGCTCTGATTTGACAATGATACGGTGAACACCGCGCTGCCACTTTCCCCCGCTGTTGTGACATCATCGATCGTGACCACCGGAGCGGCATCATCATTGAGAATTGTTCCCACACCATCGGGGTCTGCGTCGGGGACAGTCGTGCTGGCGCTGGACGAGGTCAGTGTCAAGGCGAAGGTCTGATTGGCTTCAAAAATCGAATCGGCGAGGACAGGAATACTGATGGTCCCGGTTTTCGAGCCAACCGGAATCACGATCAAGCCGGATGGGAACGATCCCCCAGGGAAATCGGCAGCCGTGACCGGGTTGGCACCGCTACCCGTAGATACCGTGTAGTTGATGGTGACCGGGCTGGTCGCGGGGACGTTCAGCGTCACTGTGAAATCGAAGTTGGTCGAGCCAACGGATGTGCCTTCGTTCTGAGAAACATCATTGACCGTGACTGTCGGCGTGACGTTGACGAACTGGACCGTCTCAAAATTGGTGTAGGTGACATCCTGCACACCTGGCGATTGGATGACACCATCCGGCGGCGTAAAGTCGCCGGATACGGTGCGATTTTCGGCATCGTACTCCAGATTATCGCCCGGCGTATTGGACGGTAGCCCACCGTTCAGATTGAGCGCCACTGTAGGCGAGGCGGTCACCCGGACGAGATCGGCCGCAGTGCCCGTGGCCAAACTCAGGCTATCCAGTGCCGGCAAATAGGTGATGGTCCCTGCACCTGATCGTGACACGGTGGATGTGCCGACTGTGTATGTAGTGGGCGTGGTATTACCCGTATCATTGATGCTGAGGGTGTCATAACCACTAGCCCCGGCATCCACCGTGATATTTCCTTGGATGCTGTCGAGTTTGTTGGCCGCCCCGGTGATGGATACAGCGTCATTGCCCGTGCCGCCGGTAATTGTGGTCGCCAGCGTTGTTGGGGTCGACAGAACCGTGGCGGTTCCTCCATCGGTACCCGCGTTGTAGCTGACCTGCGTCAGCGGGCCGGTGTAAGTGGTGGGGACATCCAGACTGAAGGAATCCGTGCCGGCGTTGGCATTGATGACCACCGCGGAGCGATTCGTAAAGGTGATCGGTTCCGCGCCGCTTTGAGTCAGAATCAGTTCGCCGGAATTGGGTCCGGGGGTAATCGCGAACACTTCCCCAGCGGCGGTTCCTGTGACAGTGAGTGTCCCACCCATGCCGTCGCTGATGGGGGCCAGGCCGGTATATGTGATATTCTGGGTGCCGCTGCTACTGCCCGTTCCGGTACTGTTGTAGGTGCCTTTGAAGCCGTCCGCGTCCGAGCCTTGCGGGGTGTGGGTGGTATTGGCCGAGCCGCCACTGACGGACAGGCGATCGGGTAGTGGCCCTACATAAGGGATATGTTGTAGAGTCGTACGAAGTACCACAGGGCACCGATGTGGTTCTTGGGACACTTGGAGAAAGATAGCGTCTTCCGCACGAATCGGGCACACCGTTGACGGAGCGTACACCAGAATCGTTCAATGTGCGCGGTCAGTCCAGAGTCCTTCCCGCCCGGGGCATGCCGCTCCTCCGGGACCACCGCCCGATACTGAGCCAGGAAGTCCGTACAGACAATGGCTCCGTCCCGATATTCGTCCGGGAGTGCCTCCCACAAATCCCGCGCTGTGGCCTCGGATCGGTCCCCAACGACCATTGCCACGACCTGCCGCGTGTCCGCGTCCAACGCCGCCCAGACCCACCAGACTTCCCCCTTTTTACCGACGAAACTCCACAATTCATCGGCCTCGATCACCAGCTTGCCCGTCTTTTTTTAGCGGACCGGGGTGGTGCGGCGTCTCGTCCCGGTACAGGGTGTTGACGAACCCTTGGAGCCAGGACCGGGACACACCGGTTACCCGAGCGATCCCGCGCAGACTCATCCGTTCGCCCAAGAGTCGGCGGATCAGCCCCTTGGTCTCATCGGACACGGGACTGGTTTTGGGACACGCGACAAATCGTCGACCACAGGTCCGACAAAGGAACGTCGGGGTGCCGGCGGCGTTGGGTCCATTGCGGACCACATGGACCGATTGGCACTTGGGACAAGGGGGCAATGGAGACTGGGAATGGTTGGTGTTTTGCATATCCCCATCCTAGCACAATCCCCCACCTCGGGCCACTACCTGCGTTGCAGGCGGCGCTGGTTGCGGGAAGGACGACCGAACAGTTTACGGAAGAGATTGTCGCTCATGGCAGGGCTCCCTCTAGGTGATTTGGCGCGTTCGGCGCTGCAATCGTCTTATCGTGTCAGAGTTCAAATTTTACTCATCATCATTCAGACTGACGATTCAATTTTTCATAATTCGCAAATATTCTATTTTGTCAAAAAGGCAAAATCGGAACACCCGGTTTGTGGGAGGTGAAGCGGAAATCCGCCTCCGGTGGGTGGGGGGCAAATGCAGTGGGAAAGACACTGCATTCTCACGCACCATCTGTCAAATTCTTCCAATCGTGGGGATCGCAAGACCTTGCGCGATCTCCACGATTGCCGAGACAATATCCACCCAACAACATGCCATTTTGGCAAGATGGAAAATTTAAGACTATCAAACGATAATGGCAAAGATTGGGTCGTGCAAGTGGATCTGGGGGAAATTTTGCATTGTGACCGCGATGGAATGGGGTGTCCGCTGGCAAAATGAAAACTCCGTTGGATTTGCATCGGGGAGAGCGTAGGCGTGGCGACACGGTCATCGGGTTTCTGTATCGGAAAGGGTGTTTTTCAGCTGCTTTCACGCTGCGTTTGGGTATCCTCAGAACTTGCGGAGGCCGTGGCTGGTGAGTGGATGGCCTTCCTTCCCGCCGTGTTGGAGTCTTTTCATGCGTCTGCTGCCTGTCTGGGGATGGTTGTTCTGTTTTTCCGTTCCGCTTCTGGCCGCGGAACCCGCGTTTGAGGTGCGGTCGAACCTGCGGGCCGCCGTGGCGAAAATCGACATCTCCCCGCCGGATGGCACCGCCACAACCGGACACATTCGCCCCACCAAAGGCTTCCGCGATCCGCTGCACGCGGTGATCTTGCTGCTGGATGATAGCCGTACCCGAGCCGCGATTGTGACGCATGACCTGATTGCGAGTGGACCCGCCGTGACAGGCGGTTTTCGCTCCGCCGTCACCGAGGCCACGGGAATCCCCGCCGATCATATCGTGGTTGCCGCTTCGCACAACCACTCGGGGCCGAAGTGGGAAGATCAACCCGAATACGCCCGCAAAGTGATGGCCGATGTTGCCGTAGCCGTGAAAAAAGCAGCGCAAGAACTGCGACCCATCACAATCGGCTACGCGGTCGACAAGATCGACTTCAGCATCAACCGTCGCCAGATGATCGGTGGGAAAGCGGTGGTCCGTCTCAACCCGCAAGGGCCGAACGATCAACGGGTCAAGGTGTTACGATTCGACGATGGCCAGAGTTACGATCCGCTGGCTGTGCTGATGCACGCGGTCTGCCATCCGTGCGTTCTCACCTGGGGGGACAAATGGACGCAACCGTACCCGAACGGCTACCCCAAGATGAGTGCGGATTTCCCCGGTGAAGCCAAGGCGTTCGTCGAGAAATCGTATGGTGGTCGCACACAAGCGTTGTTCCTGCAGGGCTGCGCGGGGGACATTCGCCCGAACTTGCCCGGTTTCCCGTATCGTTGCGGTGATGAAGCCGACATCCGCTGGTGTGGCCGGGGACTGGGGTGTGCTGCCGTTCGGGCCGCGGATCGTAGCCTCGTGCGTGAGGAATACGCCAAACGGCCAACGATTTATCCGATTCGCGCCATCACGAAGACGATTGAAGTGCCGGCTTTCCAGGGCGGCACGCTGAAGTGCGAACTGCAGGCTTTGAAAGTCGGCCCGTATCTGTTTTTGACTCTGCCCGGTGAACCGATGGTGGATTACGGCTTCCAGATCGAAAAGACCATCGGCGAGCGGGCGATTCCGATTGTGGTGGGGTATGCGAATGGCAACCTCGGCTACATCTGCACCGATCAGGCGCATCAGGAAGGCGGCTACGAACCCGCGCACTCCGCGACGGGGCCGGGGGCCGAGGCGGTGTTAGTCCGAGAATCGGTCAAACTTGCGGATACAGTAATCGCCGATGTGTTTGAGCATTTCAATCCGATTGGCAAGAAGTGAGGTCCGATCACCAACGAAGCCGGGGAATCGGTCGCGGGGCGGCCGATTCCTTTTCGCTTCCCAGTTGATCTTCTGCATTTCGGTTCTGTTGATCGAACGCTGGCCACCCATGATGGGGTTGATGCGGTTGCATATACTGACACCCTGGCTCTCCCCGCATCTTTTTGCCTGTGTGATTCTCATGCGTACCAATTCCGTAAAACGGTTACTCAAAGACGGCAAACCGGCCGTGGGCACTTGGCTCTCCCTGGGAAACATCGTCGCGGCCCGGTTCCTTGCCCGCTCCGGGTTCGACTGGCTGACGGTGGACATCGAACATTCACTCGTCGGCATCGAAACAGCCGTTCACATGATGGGGGCTATCGCCGATGCGGGGTGTACGCCGCTCGCACGGGTGCCCAGCAACCGGCACGATCACATCAAACGTGTATTAGATAATGGCGGTCACGGTGTCGTGGTGCCGATGGTGTGCAGTCAGCGGGAATCGCGGGAGGCGGTGTCGGCTTGCCTGTACCCACCGGTTGGCAACCGCAGTGTCGGCGGCAGCGTTCACGCTTTGAATTTCGGAGCGACACCGCCGCAGTACTACGCTCAGGCCAATGAGGAACTGCTGATCGTTCTTCAGTGTGAACATATTGAAGCTGTGAGGAATTTTGACGAAGTCTTTGGCGTGCCCGGTGTCGATGCGATCTTCGTGGGACCGAACGATCTCGCGGCCACGATGCGATCAGCCGATGGCCAGCCGCCGACACCCGAGGCCTTCCAACAGGCACTCGCGGATATTCTCGCCGGGTGCAAGCGGCTCGGGATTGCGGCGGGGATTCACACGTTCAGCACGGAAGAAGCGAAAAAGCGGATCGAGCAGGGCTGGCAGTTCATCGCCATCAACAGTGAGTTGAAGTTCATGATGGATGGCGCGAAACAGGCCATCGACGGCCTCGGTTTGAAGAAAGCGGGCTCGGATCTGGCGAAGTATTGATGTGTGAACCGATTCCCCCTGACCGGCCACCGTGCCAACACGGAGTGACTGGGTCAGGGGATCATGGGAGCAAACACAGATTAACCGTTCGGTGGAAGCAGGTTTGGGTTGGCGAAAACGGTCTTCCACGGACGGAGTTTCCAACTCACGAACACGCCGGAAGTGCAGAACGGGTCCGCGCGCAGCAGCGCCTCGGCGGCTTCCAGTGTGTCGGCTTCGTAGACGATGATCGCACCGCTATCATCCATGATCGGCCCGGCGATGGCCAGTTGCCCCGCATCGAGCAACTGAGTGAGGTAGGCACGGTGTGTCGGGCGCACCGCAGCCGTTTTGGCGGTATCGGACGTGTATTCAATAATGGCAGCCCACTTCACAGCGTATTACCTCGGGTTGTCGTGTGTCCGAATAGGAATCAGTGCCGGAGCAGGCCGCTGACGGGATCGCAGAACCAATAAGCCAGTCATGACTACAGCAGTCAGCACCCAAGTCATCACATTCATACTGTTTATATTGGGTAGTATGAGCACCAACCCCAACAGGACCGCAAGGAACACTCGTATCGAAGTGGATCGCGGCGGCAGGGCCATCAGTGGCCTCCGGTGGATTTGTGAGTGGCACCAAGTACAAGGCACTATACACCGTGCGGGGCCGAATCTCAACCCAGCGTCTGCCTCGCTCCACAATCCTGACCCGATGAGCCGATACAACAGGAACCGCAGTGCCAGAACTGCCAGAATTTCGTTCTGGTAGCACGATAATTTTGAGATCGCATTTGTATCTTATTTTTTGTGAATGGCGTTTGATTTCTGAGAGAACTCCGATTAGGATTGAGCCCCAGATCACCGAATCCGAGGGTCGGCGAACATGCACTGTTCTTCATTCCTGATAGCACACCGGAAGCGAAACCAGGATGATCGATCAGGTTTCACGCTGATTGAACTCTTGGTTGTGATTGCGATCATTGCCATCCTGATCGGATTATTACTCCCGGCCGTGCAAAAAGTGCGGGAATCCGCCGCCAGGGCGAAATGTCAGAACAACTTGAAACAAATTGGTCTTGGTTTGCACAATTACCATGATGCAACCGGAAAGCTGCCGTATGGAACATTTAATGCCCCCGGCACCGTCAACCATTATGGCCATGGGAACTGGCGCTATTACCTGTTGCCATACATCGAACAAGACACCATGTATAACAGTCCGCCGACTTCGAACTGGCGCGTAAACTATGCCGGTATCGGGCAAACAACCGCAGGAAAAGCATGGGCCAGTTTCCGTGTGCCCACTTACCTTTGCTCCGCCTCGATTCTGAAACCTACCAGCACTAGCGAACAATGTGGCTCATTTGAATGCTATGAGAGTTTGTCACCGATGTATGTTGGCATCATGGGCGCAAACCCCGACCCGGCTGGTCGATCCGATACGACTGTTCGCACGGGGCGAACCTCTTACGGCTGGATGTACAACACGGGCATGTTGCTCCGCGGTGGGGATCGACTCCCCCTGGTGACCTGCACGGATGGACTCTCAAACACGATGATTGTCGGTGAACAATCCGGGAACGCAAAATTCAAAACGCGTTCGGATTATATGTCTGGATGGTCATGCGGTTGCTATTGCAATCAGACGGTCGAATGGATGAACAAAAACAGGCCGCCCAGCGGTGGGGACACGAATAACGCCACAACTGGCGGAGAAGCCGTCGGAATTAGTAATGGATTGACGGTCATTGTCGGCAGCCCCAACCCCATCAGTCCACCCGCCTACTCCAGTTCGTATAGTACGCAAGTCCCCCTGACTTCCTCTCACCCTGGCGGAGTCAATATTTTGCTCGCGGATGGGTCTGTGCGATTCCTTAGCACCACAGCGCGGGTTGCTTCCCGAGCGATAGAATAGTCATCAGGAGGGGA